>NZ_JACGVR010000048.1:0-23504 GCF_014077325.1 Colwellia sp. BRX8-5 | reverse complement strand
CACACGGTAAAGCAAATGCCCAAGCTTGTTTGAATAGCGCGTAAACATAGCTACATTCAAAAACAGCAAGAAAAATACAGCTACCTTGGGGGAGAAGTAAAGCTTGCCTGAAATTCACTCATTTAATCAACATCTATAAAAATCGATATGCAAAGGCTTACAAGATGAAATACATGCATTGTTGTTGGCCAATGGATAGCGTGTTTCAGAGCATTATCATTGTGTAGCATTATCATTGTGTAGCATTATTATGGGTGGCATAGTAATTTTTTCAGAGCATTATTATTGCTAGAATTATCATGGGTGGCATAGTAATTTCAGACCTAAATATTATCTTTGCTCATCATTTTCAATGGCATTATGTTGAAAAGTATTTTTCTGTTCTTTACGCCAGCGACCAGGGCTTAAACCATAGTCTTTCTTAAAACGGTGAGCAAAGCTTGCACTATCGCCATAGCCTACGGTGTCAGCTATTTGATCAAGATTATATTGTGTATAACGAAGTAAGTAGCAAGCGTATTCTAGGCGAGTGTGAGTTAATAGTTTGATTGGTGTCATCCCCATTTCTTTCTTACATAAACGAAAGAAGTGCGGCTCAGACATATGCATTTCTGTAGCTAATTGCTTAACAGTCCACGGCAGTTGCAATTGCTTATTTACACGACGTATTAGAGAGTGAAATTTTTGTTGTTGCTTTGTTAGTTGCTGCCCCATGTTCAGTGTTTGCGCAATTTGATAAATTAAAACTTCGACTAAGCGCAATACAATATCTGATTGATACATACTCTCGCCGTGTTTGAATTCTCTAATAAGTGACATCGTTTGATAAAGCTTCTCTGCATTCGCACTGGAATAAACGGAAGGTTGAAGTTTATGAACAAACTTATATTCAGAACAGTCATGCAGTAATAGCCAACACATATCCCAGTACTTCCCCGAAAGTTCATACAAAAAAGGGGTTCCTGCTGGCAGTAAAAGCACACTACCGGGTTTAACTAAATATTCGTTGTTACCAAACTTGATCTTTCCCTCTCCTGCATGAGTAGAAATTAAGTAATGAACACGCCTATTGCTGTTTTCATTACCTAAACAAACTTCTCCTTTACCTGTTTTGCCTATTTGATATTCAGTTTGTAAATACGACAACCCCGCAATGGCTATGAAACTATCAGCTTGCCCTGGTAATTTATCAAAATTAATAAAATCCTCAATACAATCAGGATGAACATTTAAAATATCTTGCCACATAGAATTACCAAAATGATAGTTTTAAACATGATACATGACAATTTCACTTATGTTTTTTTTATCACTATATTTTATAATTCTATGCAATATTATAGTAACCCCTAATGACTAAAACCAATGCGTAACATCGAACCTTCATCATTAAAGCAAAGCATTAAATTAGCTTGGCCTATCTCTTTACAAAGCATATTGGTCACCATGCTAGGCATGAGTGACATAATGATGGTTGGGCATTTAGGCGATACGGCCGTTGCTTCTGTTGGGCTGGGTAACCGAATTCAATTTGTTTTTTTAATCATTTTAGCGGGACTCGCTTCAGGTGTTGGTACTTTATCTGCGCAACACTTTGGCGCGGGTCAAATTGGTGTGATTAGACAAGTCATTGTTAAAACGCTTGTTATTGCAGCAGGGATTTTACTGCCTATATTACTCATTACTTTCTTGTTTTCTGACAATATCATGGGTATTGCCACAACAGATCCCAGCGTTATAAAAGCAGGAACAAACTACCTTTGGCTGACCATGCCTAGCTTAATTTTTGTTGTCATTGTGATGATATTTGAAAACGCGTTAAGGGGTCTTGGGCAAGTAGTCTTCCCCATGTTAATTAGTACCATAGCGATTATTACCAATATTATTTTAAACTATTGGTTAATCAAAGGTGGCTTAGGTATAGAGCCAATGGGTGTTATTGGCGCTGCGCTAGCAACACTAATTGCGCGAGCACTTCATGCTTTATTAATACTGGTCTACTTAGCAAAGGTTAAGCACAGTATTTTTCCAACAACGTTCTTTTGTGTTAGTTTTTATAACAAACAAGAGTGGACTAAATTACTCACCTTAGTTTGGCCTATGATGCTAAGTTTTGGCGTGTGGTCATTAGGCACTTTTGTATATCAACTGATATATGGACGTATTGGAACACAAGAACTTGCTGTAATGAGTCTATTAGCGCCAATGGAAGGATTATTGGTTTCATTCTTTTTTGGTTTTGCTTCTGCTTGCGCTATTTTAGTTGGGCAGCGCTTAGGTAGAAACGAATTTATAACGGCATGGGTTTTAGCAAAATATTACGCCATTAGTGCGCCAATTGTTACCTTTTTATTAGCCTTAATTTTACTTCAATGTGAGTCTTTAGTCTTTATGCCTTATAGCAATTTGTCTCCAGAAACAATGGCATTGTCCCATGATGTTTTTGTATTGATCACCTTTGGCACTTGCTTGAAAGTATTTAACTTAACTATGTCTATGGGGATATTACGCGCAGGTGGTGATAACAAATATTGCATGTTAATTGATATATCAGGCATGTGGATTTTAAGCATTCCATTAACTTTGGCGGCGGCATTTTACTTTAAGTTACCACTATATTGGGTAGTTCTTATCTCTTACTCTGAAGAAATAACTAAAGCATTTATGTTTGTTTTCAGAATGAGAACGAAGCTTTGGTTAAAAAACCTAACGGCTGAAAGTGTTGCCTAGTAGAACCGATTCGATTAAGTTGCACACAGCTAAAACTTGAGAAACCAATGTATCTTTCTAAGTTGTAATCAAACCAGAAAGTCGTAAAATCTACATTGCAGTCACTCACCTTTTCTAAAATTCAGATGAAATATAGTATTAGTTCTATGGCGAAAACGCCCCTTATAGCCATAGAATTAAAATTTATGTTAGCTTTAAGATCTGAAAGTTGACGTTTGAAATTTTGACTGCTCTTATTCCGCAATACGCTCGCAGAACACGTTAACACAGTTATTTTATGATGTGTTTCGAATAATTATTAAGGTTCACTTATGCTAGACGTCAGGTTCCAACTTTATTTGGAATGGTTCGGGTACTTTTTTAATAAATAAAACTTACTGCCACATTTTTTCTCTTTTTATTCAGAAAAGCCCATTTTTGCTCAACGGTATAAATCGGCTTGCTTGGTTTTTTTGTTTCGATCTTTATTTGGCTTCTACACTAATGGGTAATTAATTAGCGATAAACTTATGAATACGTATGTAGCTTAGCTGTAAATTGGTGTCAGTCCTTTATGCTTGATGTAATAAAAAAACATCAGGAATATCCATGAAAAAAATTATACTCAGCCTTACTTTACTGATTTCATCTCACAGTTTATTTGCACAAACCCTTAAGTTAGCGTCACCCGACGGAAAAATAATTCTCAGTGTTAGTGACCAAGGAAAACCTAATTACGAAATGAGCTTTTTAGGTGAAAGCATTATAAAACCCTCCCGCTTAGGCCTAGCATTCAAAGATACTATCGCTTTTAGTGACGGTTTTACTATTTTATCGAGTGAAACCCAATCAGCCAAAGAAGTATGGCAATTACCTTGGGGTGAACGTAAAAATGTGACTGATGAACACAATGAATTATTAGTGACTTTTTCGAAGAATAATAAAAAAAACACTAAAGAATTCAAGGTACGTTTTCGTTTGTTTAATGACGGCATTGGTTTTCGTTACGAAGTGCCAAAACAACAAGATATTGATCACGTTGAAATCATTAATGAATTCACCGAATTTGTTGTAAACGACGCGGATAAAGCGACCGCATGGTGGATTCCAGCACGTGGCTGGAATCGTTATGAATACATTTATAATACCACCAAGCTAGCTTCGGTTGACCGCGCTCATACACCTTTTACTTTTAAACTAGACTCGGGCATTCACCTTAGTATCCATGAAGCGGCATTAGTTGATTATGCTGCTATGACGATTAACCAAAAGCGTCCTGGTGTCTTAAAAGCCGATTTAACACCTTGGTCAGACGGCATTTTAGTTAAAACAAAAACCAATTTCAAAAGTCCATGGCGTACTATTCAAGTCAGTAAAGATGCGGTTGGCTTACTCAATTCTGACCTGATATTAAACCTTAATGAACCGAATAAATTAGGTGATGTATCTTGGGTTGAACCGGCTAAATATTTGGGGATTTGGTGGGGAATGCACATTAACGCCAACACCTGGGGCAGTGGCGACAAACACGGTGCAACCACCAGTGAAACCATGCGTTATATCGACTTTGCCGCTGAACATGGTTTTTCTGGGGTTTTGGTTGAAGGCTGGAACCTAGGCTGGGATGGCGACTGGTTTTTCAACGGCGACGTGTTTAATTTCAGTAAAGCTTATGATGATTTTGATATTGCTGCCGTATCAGCTTACGGTGAAAAGAAAGGGGTTCAATTAATTGGCCACCATGAAACCTCAGGTAATGTGACTAATTATCGTAATCAAATGAGTGATGCTTATGCACTTTATGAAAAGTACGGCGTAAGACAAGTAAAAACAGGTTATGTTGCTGACGGTGGCGATATTAAACGCATTGATGAAAAAGGCATAGTTCACAAAGAATGGCATGACGGCCAGTTCATGGTGAGTGAGTATTTACACAGTATTACTGAAGCAGCGAAACACAAAATTAGTATTAACACCCACGAACCGATTAAAGATACCGGTTTGCGCAGAACCTACCCTAACTGGATTTCAAGAGAAGGTGCTCGCGGCCAAGAATTTAATGCTTGGGGCACACCACCAAACCCGCCTGAGCACACCACCATTTTACCCTTTACTCGCATGTTAGCTGGACCAATGGATTTTACACCAGGCATCTTCGATATGAGTTTTAATGGTTTGGGTGATAAAAGTAATCGCCCACAAACTACGCTAGCAAAACAATTAGCATTATACGTGGTGCTTTATAGCCCTATTCAAATGGCGGCTGATTTACCTAAAAACTATCAAGCAAATTTAGCCGCATTTCAATTTATTAAAGATGTACCAACCGATTGGCATGAGAGTATAGCGATTGCTGGTGAGGTCGGTGAATATGTTGCTTTTGCTCGTCAAGAAAGGGGGGGTAATGATTGGTTTGTTGGCGCATTAACCGATGAGCAAGCACGCACGTTAACATTGCCGTTAAATTTTCTTGATAAGAATAAGCGCTATCAAGCACAAATTTATCGCGATGGTAAAAACGCAGAGTGGATTAACAATCCCTATGAAATGATCATTGAAAACAGGCAAGTCACCGCTAACGACCAATTAGTCTTACCCTTGGCGACAAGTGGCGGTGCTGCGATTCGTTTCAAAGCATTATAATCAATTGATATTTACAACTTAAATAGCGTAAAGAGTAGCACAAGTCTTACTTGTGCTACTCTTTTTACAACCCCGGATACTGAGAATACCCCAAAGCCACAACATTAATAAAAATAGCGAGCCAGAGCACAAATATAAAAGGCCGTTTTTGAGTTTTATGTCGAAAAGCTTGTTGAGCTAATAGCGCTCCTGGCCATCCGCCAAGTAGCGCAAAGACCTGTAGTGTTTTTTCTGAGATGCGCCATCGCTCTTTTATCGCATTTCTTTTGTCGATGCCATAAAGTACAAATGTTAGTAAACTTAAGCTCAAGTAACTCACTAGCACCCATAACGCTATTTCTTGCATCATAAAGAGCAGACCAAGAGCCATTAAAAATAAAACAACAACACTTTTTGAAAACATATTTATAGCTCGCACAATATACTTTGTAAGCACAACGCTAGTCATTAGCGGTGGTTACCATAGTTTATCGATAAGAGTTCATCGATATACTGGTTGAAGATAAAATTAAAAAAACCGATTATTTACCAATAGTCGGTTTTGATTCACTTTCTTACTTGTTAAATATCAATTGACGATAAGTTTTTAAAATCAACTAGATGGGCGTTCTTTCTTGAGTTTAATAATCAAGTCGATATGAGGAATAAGCTCTTCTATTTCTCGAATATGATCCCGCAAGCTTTCCCATTGCGTTAATTCTAATTTACCCGAGTCTAATATGGCGAGTTTTAGTTCACTGACTAACGAATTCTCATCGACTTGCTCTATAAACTCATTAATACGTAATAGGTTGTCTAATTCTGCTTGAGAAATTATTTCTATATCACTACTTTTTTTCATCGCTAACTCTTTAAAAAAACACTATAAAAACAAGTATAGCCAAGCTTTATTTTTTTGCTCAACATCGATAAAGCTAAAGGTATTTTAATTGTCACAATTTAGTAAGAAAAAAGTCATATTCAACTTGTAAAGTGCCTCACGTTAACTAAATAAAGCTCAACAAGGGATACTCATGGAACATAATAACTTTGATGAATATGATGAAATATTTAGCCTTTTCGACGGTTTACTCACGGATCAAAAAGAATCGCGCTCACGAAAAAGAAAGTGGCGAGAAATTGAAACGTATAAAGATAGAAAACGATTACGCCAAGAGCTTCATGATTTACAAGATTACTCGTCTTAATCATTAGCGTTTGGAGTAAGTAGACATTACTCCAAACTCTGCATAATTTAATCCGTTATGATTGGGCAAAATCAACCAAGGTTTTGCCCGTCATACGGTAACCTACCCATTCATCTTGAGACACAGCACCTATCGCTTGATAAAAGTCACGTGAGGGCTTATTCCAATCTAAACAGCTCCATTCAAAACGTGCACAATCATTATCAATAGCGGTTTTTGCCATGTTTTTTAATAATTTTAAACCCGCTCCTTTCCCTCTATGCTCTGGCGTTACGTATAAATCTTCAAGGTATAAACCTGACTTTGCTAACCACGTTGAATAATTATAAAAATAAATCGCCATACCAATAGCCACACCATCGAGTTCACAAATTAAGCCGTGTACTTGTGTATTTGTACTAAACATACTGTCTTTTATGGTTTCAACTGTTGCGTACACTTCATGTTCAGCTTTTTCATAAATAGCGAGTTCTTTAATAAAAGTGAATAAAAGCTCGGCATCATCTATGCTTGCTTCACGTATCGTTATCTCAGACATTTTACTTCCTTATTTTCTTCATTAATTTTTTCCATAGCATACCAGTACCAAGATATTTAAACACCTGCTCTGCAATGCCACATAAATAAACAACAAGGTTGAACTAATATCAAAAATTAGCTCTAAGTAAGAGATTAAAAGATAATTAAACACTTCTGGTAAACTTTTTAAAGTTTGTCTCTGTTTAGTAAATCACTTTATCGATACAATATAACAAATGAGTTATCGCCATTAAAAAAGGAAAGTCTGTGTTCAATAAAATAGCTTCACTCGCCTTATTCACCTTTATCACTTTACCGGTATTTTCAGCAGAGGTCAGCTCGACAGCAAAGTTAACCGCCGATTACGCCGTGCAAACCTATCAAAAATCTATGGTTGCTAGCTTAGCCGAGTTAGTAAAATACAATACCTTAGCAATTGATGGTGTTTCGGCTAATGACAACCCTGAACATATAGCTTTTAAAGCCGAGTTAAAAAAACAAGCTGAAGATTTAGGCTTTGATTATACCGACGACGGTTATGTTGTTGTTATTGGCTTAGGCGAAAGCACAGAGCGCTTAGGAATAATTACCCACGGTGACGTACAACCAGTAAACCCCAAAAAATGGCAAAAATCTCCGTTTGAACTTGATACAACTTCAGAGCCCGGCAAACTTATCGCTCGCGGTACCGAAGATGATAAAGGGCCAATATCAACCGCGCTCTTTGCAATGAAAGCCATTAAAGACAAAAATATAACGCTCGACAAGCGTATTGAATTGTATGTTTACATGGCAGAGGAATCAGACTGGGGTCCATTAGAAGCTTATATTAAGACCCATACATTGCCACAAATCAATATTACCATTGACGCTGAATACCCTGTTGTCACCGCTGAAAAAGGCTACGGGACAATAAAAATAGCCTTTAATAAAAATAAATATACCGGTTTAGATGCTTACCTCAGTGAATTTAGTGGTGGTTTTTTTGGTAGTCAAATACCTGAAGATGCTAAAGCGGTGATTGAAAATGCTGACCTTAGTTTACTGCAACAACTGATGGATAAGGCAAGAGAATACCAAGGTGTTAGTTTTGATTTAGAATTAAAAGGAAGCACCTTAACGATTACAGCACTAGGAAAATCAGCTCATTCATCGAAGCCAGAAGAAGGCCTAAATGCCATTCCATTTTTAGCGGGTTTATTATCGCAAACTCGCTGGCCTAGCAATGGTGCAGGTACATTAGTTAACTTTATTAATGACAATATTGGTTTAGGCTTAGAAGGGAAAAAGTTTGGTAATATAGCCTACAGTGATGACTTTATGGGACCTATGACGGTTTTACCCACTGTTATTAAGCAATTGAAAAATAATATTGAATTGAATATTAATATTCGTCGTCCGCGTGGTAAATCAGCGCAACAGCTAACGGAAGAAATTAATCACGTCATCGCGACTTGGAAACTAACAAATATGGCTGACATTACCGAGCTTGAACATTATATTGGTGACCCTTTTATTCAAAACGATGCACCACATATTGACACATTACTGGCTGTATTTTCACACTTTACCGGTATAAAGGACGCTAAGCCTATTGCTATCGGTGGCGGCACAAATTCACGCTTATTTCCAAATGCAGTTAGCTTTGGGCCATCAATGCCAAATGCTAATTATACCGGCCATTCTGAGCATGAATTTATTACCATGAAACAGTTCGTTTTAAATTTAAAAATGTACACCGCCGCTTTAGTTGAAATGGCTGCAGCCAAAACACAGTAACGAGTAGTGCAGCACTAAAGAACAGGAGAGGTTATGAAAAAAACATGTATTGTTACCGGTGGAAGTTCAGGTATTGGTCTAAGCATAGTGCAATTATTTACGGATAAAGGCTATCAGGTTTTTAATTTAGACTTACAACCAAGCAACCTTGCCACACTGCGCGGTGCTGATATTAACTGTGACATCAGTAATGTTGAGCAAGTACAAAGTATTATCAGTAATATAGCTAAAACAGCGACTATTGATGTTTTAGTCTCGAATGCTGGCATTCACTTTTCAGGAAATATTGAGAACACCTCAGCCGCTGATTTAGATAAAGTCCTTAACATTAATGTTAAGGGCGCGTATGCCGCGATAAAAGCGGTACTCCCCCATATGAAAGCCAATAAAAATGGCGCTATTATCTTAATGGCATCTGACCAAGCATTAATTGCCAAGCAAAATTCATTTGCCTATAACATTAGTAAAGTCGCGCTCGCTTCGATAGCAAAAACCACCGCGCTTGATTACGCTAGCTTTAACATTCGTGCCAATGCTGTGTGCCCCGGCACAATAGAGACCCCTTTGTATCATCAAGCGATTGATAATTATTGTCAACGCTCTGGCGCTAACAAAGCAGAGGTTCACGCTGAAGAAGCGGCTTTACAGCCGTTAGGTCGTTTAGGTCAACCCGAAGAAGTCGCTGAATTAGTTTATTTTTTAGCATCAGATAAAGCTAAGTTTATCACTGGTAGTTTACAAGTGATTGATGGTGGTTATACTGCGCAATAATTCACTTGGTAGGTATAACAACAGCTAGCGTTTAACGACAGTTCAAAGAGAATACTAGAAATTGCGATACCCTTTTTTTTATTGGTAATAACAACTAAGTGGCAACTTCTCTGAAGGAAAATTCAGCAGGATGTTTTCATTGATACATTTCAGTTCAGGCGTTAATGAACATAGGGTAATATGAAAATAATTGATCCTCACTTGCATTTATTTAACCTTGAACAAGGCCACTATCAGTGGTTAAAAGCTGATAGTCCACCTTACTGGTCAGATAAAAAAACCATTAGACAAAGTTTCACAGAAAAGGACTTAGCTTTATCTGTTCCTCTGCAACTTGCGGGTTTTGTTCACATCGAAGCCGGATTTGATAATCAACAGCCTTGGCGAGAAATTGCTTGGTTAGAAGATAGCTGTTCCCTACCCTTTAGAGCTATTGCTGGCGTTAATTTACTTTTACCAACAAGCGAGTTTCAACAAATACTAGATAAGCTTGATAAATTTGAGTCCGTAGTCGGTGTTCGTGACATTCTAGATGAAAATGCCTGCGCATATTTATCAAATTCGCACGTTAAGGAAAACTTAGCCCGACTTGCCCAGCAGCAGTTGATTTTTGAATGCCAAATGGCGTTAACTGATGTGGTAGCGACCGAACAATTAATAGCTATTATCAATGAACTGCCGACACTAAAATTAGTCATTAATCATGCAGGTTGGCCACCCGAAGATATTGACAGTAAACAATGGCAAGATTGGCAAAGTGGCATACAAGCACTAAGTGGTTATGAAAATGTTGCCATTAAATGCTCGGGGTTTGAAATGGTTAATCGTCAATATAGTGCCTCGTGGCAACAGCATGTGATCAAACATTGTTTAGCTACCTTTGGTTTAGATAAAACCATGCTAGCCAGTAATTTTCCTTTGTGTTTATTTAAAAGTAGTTATCAAAAAAACTGGATAACCCATTTCGAAAACCAACCATTATCAACAACTGAGCTTGAATTATTATGTTATAAAAATGCCTTGCGCATCTATCAAATTCCTATTTAAGCTATAAATTAAGAAGAAAAATCTACCCATAAGACCTTGGATAAAATACTATTTCATTACTTCGCACTTTCATGGTGAATTAATGGATAACTTCGACAGAAAAATTCTTAAAATATTACAAAATGACTGTACGCAGCCAGTCAGTGAGGTTGCCGCTCAAGTGGGGCTTTCAACAACCCCATGCTGGCGACGTATTCAAACTATGGAGAAAAATGGTGTTATAAAAGGGCGGGTTGCCTTGGCCGATCCTGAAAAGTTAAATGTTGGCTTAACCGTTTTTGTGATGATTAAAACCAACCAGCATAATTCTGATTGGCTTGATGATTTCAGTATCAATTCAAAAGCGTTTCCAGAAATTACCGAGTTTTATCGAATGAGTGGCGAAGTAGACTATTTACTACGTGTCGTTGTTTCTGATATGAAAGCCTACGATGCTTTTTATAAAAAACTCATCGGCCAAGCCAGCTTTGCCGATATTAGCTCAAGCTTTGCCATGGAAGAAATTAAATATACGACCGCACTACCCGTTGATTATATCTAACGCGTGATAAAAAAGGATGGCGATTAGCCATCCTTTTTACCTTCAGATATTGAAGCTGATTACTTTAATGAATTAACCGTAACATGCGGTGAGCGTTTCACGACTTCGTCATTTAATTCAATGCCTAAACCTGGTACTTCTGTCACTTGGAAAAAGCCATTTATCGGTTGTGGGTCTTGCAAACACAATTCACGATTCCAATGCTTAGTCGCATAAGTATGATGCTCATGAATTAAAAAGTTAGGAATTGCTGTTTCTAAATGCAAAGACGCTGCTGTTGCTACTGGGCCGCCACAAACATGGGCTTGAATACGAATATCATAGACATCAGCATAGTCACAGACTTTTTTAGACTCGGTAAAACCACCACATAAACCCACATCGGGTTGAAGCACATCAATACTTTGATCTTCAAAATACTGGCGTACATCCCAACGATGATATAAACGTTCACCACCGGCAATGGGGACATTAACCCGTTCAGCCACTTTTTTATGCACTTTCGCGTTTAAATAATTAACCGGCTCTTCGTACATCATACAGCCAACTTCTTCAACAATTTCGCCCATTTGAATCGCAGAAGCAGCGCCCATTAATGAATGTGATTCGAAAATAATATCAACATCTTCACCGACGGCATCACGAATAGCGCGTAATCGGTCTCCAAATAAACGCATCTGCGGCTTGGTAAATAATTTAGTGCGATCGAACGATGATGTGCCATCGGCATTATAAACAATAGGGTCTACTTTTACCGCGTCGTAGCCTTCAGCTACCGCTTTTAATGCAGCTTCAGCATATTCTTCTGGTAAAAATAACTTCTTAACTTCAACGTCCCAATCAAACTGTAATTGGCTAGCGTAGGTACGTAATTTATCATTAACTTTGCCGCCAAGCAGTTGATAGACAGGCACACCTAATGCCTTACCTTTAATATCCCAAAGTGCGGTATCAATAGCACTCATTGCAGAATAAAGCACCGGCCCACCACCTAATCCCCAGAAACTTTCGCGCAGCATTCGAGACCATAACAATTCGGTTCTAAAAGGGTCAAAACCAATTAAAACCGCTTCGGTAATTTCTTTAATCATCGCCGCTGCAGCACTATGCCCCCAATCGTAAGCAAGACCTGCTTCACCAACCCCCGAGATACCTTCATCGGTATGAACACGAATAAAAACAGGGTTCCAACCGGCGCGATCTGGACATTCAATATCAAAAATTTCTACGTGAGTGACTTTCATTTTATCTTCTCTAAATATGTGAGTGTTTGTCGCAGAGAACTTATTTCAATAGCGGCATAACGAGGTGTAAAGACAACTTTATTATTAGGTCGCAAAGCTAGGATCAGCGCGATAGACTTTCCTGACCATCGCCGGCCAAGCCTTTTGACCGCCGGTACTGCCCGTATGAACAATATTTGCTTGCGCTTTTATACCATCAACAATGCTTTGATCGACTAAAATGGTTGCCATACCGGTTGCCATTACTTGTAGTTGCACTTGACAAGCACGTGTTAAATCATACATATGCATAAAAGCATCGCCAATGGTTTCACCTAAAGTTAAACCACCATGGTTTCTTAATAACATAAAGTTTGCCGAGCCCAAGTTATTTTGTAAGCGAAGTTTTTCGTCAGCATTTACCGCTAAACCTTCGTAATCATGATAGCTAAGAGAAGCCAGTGCGAACATAGCGTATTGACTTAACGGCAACAAACCTTCTTGTAAACTTGCCACCGCAATGGTTTCATTAGTGTGTAAATGCAAGACACATTGCGCGTCATGGCGAGCTTCATGGACAGCGCTATGAATAGTAAAACCTGCAGGGTTAATTTCAAAAGGACATGCTGGGTCAATAATATTACCTGCTATATCTATTTTAACCAGATTCGATGCGGTAATTTCATCAAAAGCTAAACCGAAAGCATTAATGAGTAAATGCTCAGAATCAGGTATGCGTGCGGAGATATGAGTGTAAATCAAATCATCCCAGCCATGCATAGCGATAAGACGATAACAAGCCGCTAAATCGATGCGTGTTTGCCACTCTTGTGCTGACACTTTATTTTTTAAGTTAATCTGTGGGATAGTTAACATTAAAGTCCTTTAAAGAATTATTATTCTATAATTTTAAATCATCGATAATACAAATCAAACCGCTAGTGTAATAAATTACAATTAAAGGCTAGATAAAAATCAGCTAAGTTAAGCAAATTGGTATCAATTAAATAAACATCTTAATTAAACTACCAATGAGTAAAATAAACACCAAAATAGGAATGATTTTTGAATACTTAGCTTGCTCTTCTTCACCCATAGGTTTGCCAAAACGCTCACCTAAAATAACCATTAAGGCAATACCGGCAAAAACAGCTAATAAAATCATGATTAAAGTCATTATTTCTCCTATTATTAATCTCTAAACCAATTGCACATTGCATTAGCTAATTATTCAATTACCATAGCAAGATAACAAGCAAAAATATGTAAACAACAATATGACTGCACCTGATAACTTTGCTGAGAAGCGACGCTTTATTATAAGATTAGGCAAAGCTTTGCATAAGTTTGGCACGCCTGCTTATCGTCTTGAAGCACATCTTCAAGATGTTTCGACATTTCTCGAATTAAAAGCATGTTTTATCATCACACCCACGGCTCTGACTTTTGTCTTATCTGAAGATGAAGAGAACCAACAATATAATCATGTTATTCGAGTAAAGCCAGGTGATCTTGATTTAGGTTCACTGGCACGAACAGATGAACTAGTTGATGAATTAAGTTCGGGTCAACGCACGTTATCTGAGGCCATTGAACGACTTGATGATATCGCTAATAAACCCAACCCTTACGGTCGTTTTCTTACCTTTTTAGCGTTTGGTGCTTCAAGTGGTGCTTTTTCGATGCTAATGCACACCAGCTGGAATGATGTATTTTGGTCGGTATTATTAGGCTTTGTTGTTTGCTTATTTACCTTTTGGGCCGAATACTCACGCCGAGTTACCGAAACTTTAGAACCAATTGCAGCCATTACCACCGCCCTACTGGCCTCGGCCATTACGCTAATTGACCCAAGTATTAATATGCCCTTGGTTATTCTTTCAGCCATCATTGCTTTTATACCCGGCTTAGCATTAACGCTAGGCTTAGCTGAATTGGCCGCTCGACATCTGATGTCGGGTACTGCGCGTATTATGGACGCGGTAATGATGCTATTTAAGCTTTATTTTGGCGCGGTATTAGGCATGGCATTAGGAAAGTTATTTTGGGGCGAAGTGTTATATGTTACCCCCGCCAGCATGCCTGTTTGGACAGCATGGGCGGCAGTAACCACTTTATCTATAAGCTTAGTTATATTATTTCGCGTCCGTAAAAAAGACGCTCCATGGGGAATTATTTCTGGCTATGTTGCATTTGGTGCTAGCATTATTGGTGCCGCTTACTTAGGCCCTGCACTTGGCGCTTTCGTTGGTGCCTTTGTTTTAGGTATGTATGCTAATTTATTCTCACGCATTATGAGATTACCTTCAAGCATTGTTAAGCTATTAGGTTTAGTCGTGCTGGTGCCTGGAAGTAAAGTTTATATCGGCTTAAACAGTGCGGTATCCGGAGTGAATATGTTAAATACTAATAATATTGGTTCTGAAGCCTTCCTAATTTTTATGTCGCTTGTCGCTGGCCTTGTTTTTTCAAATGTTGCCTTACCTTCTCGTAAAACGTTGTAATAAAGTACGCTAATGAAACCAGTTAACAAAAAGACAGCATATCACCATGGCGACTTACGCAGTTCTCTCGTTGAAACGGGCGCCGAGATGATTGAAGAGGCAGGAATTGAAGGACTGTCATTACGTAAACTTGCTGAGCGTATTGGTGTTTCTCGTACAGCAACCTATCACCACTTCAAAAATAAAAATGATTTACTTTGTGCGATAGCTGCACTGGGGTTTATTCAATGGACAAGTATTTCTAATGCTATATTTGACGATAAAGAGCTTTCAGGAGAAGAAAAATTTCGTCAGTTTGTTCATCAGTACATAACATTTGCTACCGAAAATGCTTCAATTTACGAATTAATGTTTGGTAAAACAATTTGGAAAAAAAACAATAGCGATCAAGCTTTGCGTGATATCGCTTATCCTAGTTTTAATTACCAACTAGAAATGACCAAAACTTGGCAGCAACAAGGCTTATTGATTGAAGACGAAAATAGCTTACGTTTAGCACAGGTAACTTGGGGTACATTGCACGGTATTGTG
Organism: Colwellia sp. BRX8-5; assembly: GCF_014077325.1. NCBI lineage: Bacteria > Pseudomonadati > Pseudomonadota > Gammaproteobacteria > Alteromonadales > Colwelliaceae > Colwellia > Colwellia sp. BRX8-5. Next base: position 8,050 of record NZ_JACGVR010000048.1, on the reverse strand, counting down.
CGTTTACTAATTGATGGAATTTACCTTGATACCAGCCATATTGATGAAATGTGTGAATGTGTCGTCAAGGTTTTTATTCACCAACAAAAATTATAATAAGGGTTAGGCATGTCTGAAGACAATAACAATAAAACCGCTCAGTTTGACCAGTTTTTTTCTATTAGTTATCCTTTCAATGTCAATGCAACTATCATTGAAACCGATACAGCGCCAAGTTATCAATGTTTTATGAACACCATGCCGATGCCGTTTAAAATGGCCTCTGAAATAGTCACCCTTGACCAAGCTGCATTGCGCCCACTGCAAACCCTTGGTAGCGTTGCGGGACAATTAGTTGATTATTTACATCATCAAGCTAAAAAAATAGACTTACTGGTTAGTTATATTTTGAGCGAGCAAGACAACGAAATGCAACGTTACCAAGGCACTCATTTTGGTGGTGGCGGCGTTATTTTTACCAGTAAAAATCTTTTTGATACCGGCCAATTTATTACCTTGAAAATATTTCTCCTTGATGATAATTGTGCAATTTACTGTTGTGGGGAAATAATTTCAGCAACAACTACAAGCGATGAACTCACTAGCTACAAAGTTATTTATCATCATATTAGAGAAGAAGACCGTGAAATATTAGTACGTTGTAGTCTTCATCAGCAATCAAAACAGTTGCAGGTTTTAGCGCAACAGCGCAATGAGCTATCAGCAAAAGAAAAGTAATTTAGCGCGTAAAAGTATTTCTCCGTTAAGTCTAGCTGATATAAAGCACACTTTAGCGCCTATTCCTTGTTGAGTAAGTCAAAAACCGTTAGCGTGATCACCATAAAATTTCAGGAAGATAGTTATGAACATGAATAAAAGATCTTTTTTAAAAGCGGGTGGTGCAAGCATTGCTGCGTTATCCGTATCAGCTTCAGCATTTGCCTCATCAACGAAAGAAAGTCAGTCAAATAGCCAAGTACTAAAAGACATCACCAAAGATGTTGCTGGCATTACTTCTGCAGAGCGTGAAGCTCGGATAGTAAAAGCTCAGCAATTAATGCAGCAAATGAATATTTCTGCGCTTATTATTGAGCCCGGTGCCGCCATGGATTATTTCTCTGGTATTCAATGGTGGCGCAGCGAACGCTTAACAGCTTTAGTGATCCCTCAACAAGGTAAAGTGGCGGTAGTTTGTCCCTTTTTTGAAGAGCCTAGTATTCAAGAAAGTTTAGCTATTGATGGCGACATTCGTGTTTGGCAAGAGCATGAAAGCCCGTTCGAGCGTATCAAACAAATACTAGCAGACCGAGGTATTAGCCTTACCAAAGGGACGATTGGTTTTGAAAACTCGGTACGTTATTTTGTTCAACACGGTGTAATGAGTTTATTATCAACTCTTCAACATGTCAGCGCAGAACCCGTTACGCGTGGTTGTCGCATTATTAAAAGTCACCATGAATTGCAACTGATGCATAAAGCTAATGAGGTAACACTATTAGCCTATAGCGAGGTATATTCAAAGTTAGAAGTGGGTATGACTTCTGCACAGGTTAAAAGCTTGATGAGTAATGCACAAGCTACGTTAGGGGGAAAAGGCGCGTGGAATATGGCCTTAATAGATCAAGCAAGTGCTTTCCCTCATGGCAGTAAAAAGAAGCATCTAATTAAAGAAGGTTCTATTGTATTAATGGACTGTGGCTGTAATGTCCATGGTTATCAGTCAGACATTAGCCGAACCTTTGTGATGGGTGAGCCAACAAAGCGTCAACGTGATGTTTGGCAAACGGTACGTACCGGCCAAAAAATAGCCTTTGAGCAAGCGCAAATAGGTAATGCTGCGGGTACTGTTGACGATGCGGTACGAAAATACTATCAAGCACAAGGATTCGGTCCTGATTATAAATTACCAGGTTTGTCGCACAGAACTGGTCATGGCATAGGTATGGAAGGTCATGAAAGCGTTAATTTTGTTCATGGTGAACAAGAAAAGTTAACAGCTGGTATGTGTTTTTCTAATGAGCCTGGCATTTATATACCTGGCGAATTTGGTGTAAGACTTGAAGACTGTATTTACATGACCGATAAAGGCCCACAGTGGTTTACTATTCCCCCAGACTCGCTAGATTCTCCGTTAGGTAAGCTTGCTAAACTCGCTTAACACACTATTTATAATCTACAGTAGACTGTTTTTTAGCAAACTCATCAGTAACAGTGGCTTCACTTTATCCTAAAAAAAAGGAGTAACGGATCTTCCTTACTCCTCCTGTTTTTATAACGCAGGATACAATGAAATAACCAATAAAAGTGCCATGGTAATATTAAAAACTCTCAAGCGTTTTTGGTTAGTTAATAACACTTGTATTTTCTGCCCTAAAACAACCCAAGAACTGATGCAGGGTAAATTGATTAGCCCAAAGACAATCGCCACTAACAACACCGAGGTAAAACTCTTAGATGGAGCATAAAGGCTTATTGACGTTAGCGCCATTGTCCAAGCTTTAGGGTTAACCCATTGAAATAAAACAGCTTGAATAAAGCTAAAAGGTTTATGATTTGACGTTTGTTGTTCGACATGACTGGTAGAGCTAGCTATTTTGAATGCTAAGTAGAGTAAATAAACAATGCTGACCACTTTTAGTATTTGATAACTCACCGGGAAACGATCAAATAATTGAATAACACCGAGCCCAACTAAAGCAATCATCAGTGTAAATCCAATACCAACTCCTAATAAGTGAGGGGTTGTTTTTTTGAAACCATAATTTGCACCAGAATTCATTAACATCAAGTTATTTGGCCCTGGTGTTATTGAAGACACAAAGGCAAAAATAGTTAAGGCTGATAGTATGTCTATATTCATTGTTATTTTGCTCTTAATTGTTTGAGAGACAGGTTAAATTTCAAGCTATTTTCACTTAAATGCTCAGATGTTATATCACAAAGTTATACTGGAAAATCAGCTAAGGGCGCTTATTATTAATATATGAGTTTTAAGTACTAAATATAGAGGCTGGATGACTTAACCCTTGGTAGTGGCAAAGATCAAAGAAGGCTGGGTAGATGTATCATTTCACATGGGGATAACGCGTAGAAAAATATCTATAACGCATAGGTAAGTGGGTGAACATAGCCCTCCCATCTTACCCATTTGTTATATATTATTGCTTAGATAGCAACAACTTTATTTGCACATGGACCTTTTTGTCCTTGTCCAACTTCAAACTCAACAGCTTGGCCGTCAGCCAATGTAGCGTATTCACCGCCAGATTGGATTTCTGAATGATGAACAAACAAATCTTTACTGCCGTCTTCTGGAGTAATAAATCCGAAACCTTTATCCGCATTAAACCACTTAACTATACCTTTACTCATAACACTCTCTTTATCATTGGTGAAAAATATAAACCTAACTTGCTATCACCATTACAAGTCAGGATTTGAATCTTATTAATACAAACTATATTTAACATTATAGACTGTATTTATAATTAACGGTGCGCGCCACCTTTCTTTTTCATATTGACTACTTTTCGAGCTATATCAAGTAATTCAGGTGAAACATCTTCAGCACCATCTTTTATTAGTTTACTCACATCACCGGATGAAAAGAATGAGCCACGCTCAGCTTTTACGCCTAATGATCTTACAAAATCTTTTGTTTTACCTGTACTACCCGTATCAATATACTTAAAAATAATTTGTTCATTAAAACTTTGTGGTTCTTGCTTTAAAGTAGCAATAGTATTGGTAAGTAATGTTATTTCCGATCCTAACATTTCTATTAATTCGGCAATATCTGAATATGGTTTCATTAAATTATTTAGCTCTTATAATATTATCTGATAATGCCAACAGGCTATCATTTTACAGGAGAAGCAAGTCAGTATAACTAGCCTGCTTAAAAAATTATTATACAGTGAATGCCTCTGAGTAAACAGTCTCTATTTTAATAGCCCAGAGCAATGATGAATTATTGTTACTTTTTTAATAATATAACTTAATGAATGCCCATCTTATTGGTCGATAAAACCGCCACTGCCTCATATTCAATGTTCAATGTTCACCATAACTTTCCTACAAAGAGATTATATTATTTGATAATTCTAAGTTTAATCACTTATTTTGATTAAAGGTTGTGATTTATTACGCTTGATTGTTTCTCTCGTAAGTCTATAATCCGCATAATTATTATATAACTAACCACAATATAAATGAAAAAATCTTACAAAAAAAACGTAAATATATATCTTGTCATTTTTTTGTTATTAAGTCTTTGTATTTCCTATTTAGCGGTAGCGAAAACAGATACCCCAGAGATGAAGACTAAGGCAGTTTTTGGTCAAATAGAATCGGCTTTATTAATTTTAAAAAGTAACAATCAATTCACTAAAAGCAATATCAGAAGTGTATTAACCCAATATCTTCTGCCTGAGGTAGATATTCAATATTTTAGTTATAAAGTTATTAATCAAAATTTGCCCAAACTATCTGCCGAACTTAGGACTGAGTTTGTGACTGAGCTATCAAATCAATTAATAAATACTTATACCAACTTATTAAGTAAATATAGTGGTGAGTCAATGACCATCGGTACAGGGTCATTATCAAAAAGTGGTAAAATGTCGATGGTCAACATAACGATTACCGGTGAAAGTAAAGTCAACAAAGCGGTAGTAAAGTTACTGATATCAAAAGAAGGCACTTGGCAGTTCTTTGATATCATCATTGAAGGCATTAGTTTATTAGATGCAAAGCAAAAAGAAATAAATTCAAGTTTCAGTAAGTTAGGTGTCGAAGGTACACTGTTACATCTAAAAAGTATTAATCAAAGAAGCCTCACTTCTTTATAAAAATCAAGGTAGGTACAATCGTTCTAATGGAATGGCTTAATCATACGAATAATTTCAAAGCACTTTCAGCAGTACTCGCTAATAATAAATTTGTTATTGCGCTATTGTTTATTTCTATTTTTTATATGATTAAATATCTCATTGTAAGAAGAATAAAACGAAAATCAAAACAAGATAAAAGATTACAAATCAATGTAGTCAATAATATATTTACGGTATTAATAATCGTGATGGTTTTTAATATTTGGTCTGAAGAAATTCAAAAATTTGCTTTTTCGATTGCTGCTTTTATTGTAGCAATTGTCTTAGCAACCAGAGAGTTTATTCAATGTTTTATTGGTTTTGTTTATATCCTGTCAAGTCGACCATTTCGTATTGGTGACTGGGTACAAGTTGGCAATCATTACGGCGAAGTGCATTCAACAGACTGGGCAAAACTAACACTGTTAGAGGTAAATGTAGATGATTATCAATACACAGGTAAAACGCTATACCTACCCAATAGCCAGCTAATTACTTCGGTTATTAAAAACCTTAACTTTTTAAAACGATATGCAATGCATCATTTTACCATTGTCAGAGATGACAGTGTTAATCCCTTCGAGTTTATTGATGAGTTGTATACTAGAGCAAGTTTATATTGTAGTGACTTTAAAGAAGTTGCAATCCGCTATAACCAACTGATTGAAAACCGTTTAGAGATCAACATCACAGGCCCTGAGCCACATATTCAAGTAGCAACTTCTGAGGTTGGAGATACGCAAATATTTTTTACTATATTTTGCCCAACAGAGATAGCATTAGAAATAGAGCAGAAGTTAACTGCTGATTTTATGACATTGTGGTTTAAGCAAAAAATGGTTTCGTCAACTTTATCAAACTAATGTAATATCACTAATTATCAAGTCACTCAATCACGATTTACTTCTTGACTGAGTGACTTTTTAGACGCTAACATTTTGATAAATTAAATTATTTTTTATCGTTATTCAATAAAGTAAGCGTGCCATCGAGGTGCACATCGCGTTGCGGAAAAGCAACAACAATATTATTCTCTTCAAACAATTCCTCTAATCGAAATCGAATATTACTTCTAGTCACTCTTAAAGCCGTTTCTCCAGTTGAGTTTATCCAAAAATTTACATAAAACACTAATGAATTATCACCAAAGTCTTCAAAAACAACGACGGGCATTGGCGTGGTCAATACTTCTTTTTGTGCCAGTGTCGCTTCTAAAATAAGATCCGCTACTTTTCTAGCCCGAGTACCATAAGCAACCCCAACAGAAACACTTGTTCTCACTAAACTGTCTCGAAGCGTCCAATTCACTACCGTATTTTCAAGTAGTTTACTGTTAGGAATAAGTAGATGAACACCATCAACACGTCTAATACGGGTTGAACGGGTGTTAATTTCTTCTACGACACCTTTGGCATTTTCAACTTCTAAAAAGTCACCAATTTTAATAGGTCGTTCCCACATTAAAATCCAACCACTGATAAAGTTGTTAATAATGTTTTGCGCGCCAAAACCAAAACCAATCGCGATTGCACCCGATAAAAAGGCAAAAGCGGTGATCGGCACATTAATCAAATCTAAGGTGGTGATCAACAATATAACTATCGCAATCACATAAAAAACACGCTGCAATAAGTGTATAATATTTGGATCAGTTTTTTTGGTCGTTAAACGCTTGGTTATAAACCTTACGCCCCACTTAGTGAGCAACAACCCAAGGTAAATAATTAGCGGAATTAACAGTAACCCACCCAATGTTACCGGTTGATCAGCAATAGTAATAACCTTAGTAGATAAGATTTCTTTTATTTGTGTAAAGTTCATAAAATCCCTTAATTTAACGACTTTTTATTTTGATCCTAAAAAGACTTTTGATGGGTCAACAAGAAAGCGTTTACCCAGTGCTTCTCTTCCTAACAGCATTAAATAACTCATATCAGAGCGATCTGTTAAAGTTATTTCAATTGACCACCTGTCTTCGCCAAGTACGATGGGTGTTTCTATAACGTAGCGTTGCTCTGTAGTGCCATTTGACGATTTAACTTTACGCATATCGCTAATGGGCGCCGTACATTTCTGCATGGCATCCACATTATGCATATCAGGGTGTAGATCAAACGTCACACTATGTACGCCATCAATAATTAATTTTTTAATATTATCAACATGTAACGACGACGTTTTTGCGCCGGTATCAACTCGTACTTGTAAGTCATCAATAGCTAAGTCTGGCAAAGCTATTGACTCTAAACGCCCGATAACAACTTTATTCGCTTTTTTCATACGCTTCTCTAACTGTCGTCATTTTCAGGTAAAAGCTGCTCTTGCACATTTTCAATATGACCTGCAATTTCTTCATCATCTTCACTGAAATAAGCGACATGAAACATGGCTTCACCTTCTTGAACTAAAGGTATGTTTTGCTTACCAATTAAAATGCCTGAGCGTGTTGCTTTAACCGAATCAAATATTGCACCGTATGGACTACCAATTTCGGCTAATACTTGACCTTTAGTGATCTGATCGCCCAAATTTACAATATTATGAACAATACCACTAGCGTTAGCGCGTACCCATTGGCTGCCATTAGCAATAAACGGCATACGTTTTTTCTTCTTGGTGCGGACAACTTTTCTGGTCATACCTAAATGCTGTAATACATTTAAGATACCTTTCATGCCCGCTCGAATTGAAAACTCATCAAAACGCAGCGCTTCACCCGCTTCATATAAGAGTATTTTCGTTTCGCTTTTAACGGCTGATTCTCTTAACGAGCCGTCAACTAAAGTAGAATTCAACACAACCGGCACGCCAAACACTTCCGCCAAGGCTTTGGTATCGGGATCAGACATATCCGCCCTAATTTGTGGCAGGTTTGAACGATGAATTGCCCCGGTATGTAAATCGATACCGTAATCACAATGCTTAACGATTTCGTTGAGAAATATATAAGCAACGCGTCCTGCTAAAGAGCCTTTCGCAGAGCCGGGAAAACAGCGATTTAGATCACGACGGTCAGGCATATAGCGACTTTGATTGACTACGCCATAAACATTAACCATAGGAACAGCAATAACCGTGCCTCGCGTTATTTTAAGTTTCTTTTCGTGGATCAAGCGTCGAATAATTTCAATACCATTTAATTCGTCGCCATGTACCGCCGCACTCAAAAAAATAGTGGGCCCCGGTTTTTTAGCGCGAAT
>NZ_JACGVR010000032.1:0-47761 GCF_014077325.1 Colwellia sp. BRX8-5 | reverse complement strand
ATGTGAGAAGTATTGATTGTAATACCACGCTCACGCTCTTCAGGAGCATTATCGATTTGTGCGAAATCTTTAACTTCACCACCGTGTACTTTAGTTAATACTGCAGAGATAGCAGCTGTTAAAGTTGTTTTACCGTGATCGACGTGACCGATAGTACCAACGTTAACATGCGGTTTTAAACGTTCAAATTTTGCTTTAGCCATTTTTCAATTACCTTAAAGTTTATTAAAAGCGCAGCCAAGATGACCGAGCTAGACTTTCACTAACTATAAGTGAGTGTCTTACGAGATTCCAAGAGATTCTGTTATTGCCGCAACTACATTCTTAGGAGCTTCACTGTATTGTAAAAATTCCATCGAATAAGAGGCGCGGCCCTGTGTTGCACTGCGTAATGCAGTAGCATAACCAAACATTTCAGACAGTGGTACTATTGCATTCACTATCTTAGAGCCAGCAGGACCTTCGTCCATGCCATCGATCATACCGCGACGACGATTTAAATCGCCAACGACATCACCCATGTTTTCTTCTGGCGTAGTTACTTCTACTTTCATCATAGGTTCTAGAAGTGTCGGCGTAGCTTTTAACGCCCCTTCTCTAAAGCCCATTGAAGCAGCAACTTTAAACGCCATTTCATTAGAGTCAACGTCATGAAAAGAACCGTCATAAAGTGTTACTTTAACATCAAGCATTGGATAACCGGCTAATACACCACTATCCATTTGCTCAAAACAGCCTTTTTCAATGGCAGGTATATATTCTTTAGGAACAGTACCGCCAACAATTTCGTTAACAAATTCGAAACCACCACCTTCTGGTAAGGGTTCCATTTTCAACCAAACGTGACCAAATTGGCCTTTACCACCTGATTGTCGAATAAATTTACCTTCTACTTCAACCGTAGAACGAATAGTTTCACGATAAGCAACTTGTGGCTTACCGACATTACATTCAACGCCAAACTCTCGTTTCATGCGCTCGACGATAATGTCTAAGTGTAGCTCACCCATACCGGAAATGATCGTTTGACCCGTTTCATCATCAGTAGCGACCTTAAACGAAGGATCTTCAGCTGATAATTTACTTAAGGCTAGGGCTAACTTGTCTTGAGAAGCAATGGTTTTTGGCTCAACGGCTATTGAAATTACCGGATCTGGAAATTCCATTTTCTCAAGTGTTATTACGTGATTGGCATCACACAGTGTTTCACCCGTAGTCACATCTTTTAAACCGATGGCTGCAGCGATATCACCAGCACGAACTTCTTTAATTTCTTGACGGTCATTGGCATGCATTTGCACTAGACGACCGAGACGTTCTTTCTTGCCTTTAATTGGATTAAAGACACTATCGCCTGTTTTAACTACTCCGGAATAGACGCGGAAGAAGGTTAACGTACCAACAAAAGGGTCAGTGGCAATTTTAAAGGCTAACGCGGAAAATGGCGCACTATCATCTGCGGCACGCGTTGCCGGTGTTTCATTCTTGTCATCACTAATACCCGTAATAGCAGCAACTTCCGTTGGTGAGGGTAAATAGTCAATAACGGCATCTAAAACAGCTTGTACGCCTTTATTTTTAAAAGCAGAGCCACAAGTACAAAGAATGATTTCATTATTAAGGGTACGTTGTCGAAGTGCTGACTTGATTTCATCTTCTGTCAAATCGCCATCTTCAAGGTATTTTTCCATTAACTCGTCTGACACTTCAGCCGCTTCCGATATCATATTCTCACGCCATTCATCGGCAAGGTCTTGCATATCGGTAGGTATTGCTGAATAAGTAAAAGTCATGCCGTGATCGTCTTCACTCCAGTTGATCACTTTCATTTTAACAAGGTCTATAACACCTTTAAAATCTTCTTCTGAACCAATAGGTAACTGAATAGGAACTGCATTTGCTTTTAGACGTGCTTTTAGCTGACCAACAACAGAAAGAAAGTCTGCGCCAGTGCGGTCCATTTTGTTAACAAAAACAATGCGTGGAACGGCATACTTTTCCATTTGACGCCAAACAGTTTCTGTTTGCGGTTGAACACCTGAAGAGGCACATAAAACTAATACAGCACCATCGAGGACACGCAAAGAGCGCTCAACTTCAATGGTAAAATCAACGTGACCAGGAGTATCGATAATATTAATACGGTGGTCAACAAATTGGCCGTCCATGCCTTTCCAGAAACAAGTTGTCGCAGCTGAGGTAATGGTAATACCACGCTCTTGCTCTTGTTCCATCCAGTCCATGGTTGCAGCACCATCGTGCACTTCACCAATTCTGTGAGAAAGACCCGTGTAAAACAAAACACGTTCTGTGGTTGTCGTTTTGCCAGCATCTACGTGCGCACAGATACCAATGTTACGGTAGCGCTCAATAGGGGTGATACGTGCCAAAATGAAATCCTCTAATTCTTAGTCACTAATAATTAGTACTATTAAATAAATATTCGCGTAAGCGGTGAGTATTTGTTTAATACTACTGTTTAATACTTTTTGAACTGCGCAAAGCATCAGTCCGTAAAAGTTAGTATGGCTAGCAAGAGAAACTCTTGCTAGCCATGTATTTACCCTAAGCATATGCAAAGGGTAAATCATACATCCATTCAAAACTGCTAGCTTACCAGCGGTAGTGAGCGAACGCTTTGTTAGCATCAGCCATACGGTGAACGTCTTCACGTTTCTTAACCGCTGAACCTTTGCTGTCAGACGCATCTAACATTTCGTTAGCTAGGCGCTGAGCCATTGATTTTTCACCACGTTTACGAGCTGCTTCAACTAACCAACGCATGGCTAGAGCATTACGACGAACTGGACGAACTTCAACTGGTACTTGATAAGTAGAACCACCAACACGACGAGATTTAACTTCGACAGATGGGCGGATATTATCTAAAGCAGTTTCGAAAAGCTCTAAGTGAGTTTTCTCGCTGTTTTTTTCAGTTAAAATGTCTAATGCACCGTAAACAATTTTTTCTGCAGTAGATTTTTTACCATCAACCATAAGGATGTTGATGAATTTTGCTAAAAGTTCGTTATGGAACTTAGGATCTGGCAATATTTTACGTTGCCCTACGACGCGTCTTCTTGGCATCTTAATTCTCCGTAGTATTCAGGATTAATCCAAAATATATAAATTTAAAAATTTCTTATTTGGCCTTACTTAACGTTTTTTTCTCTTCCTATCTATAAGGAGTTAGAGAGGAAAACTTAAGATTTAGGTCGTTTAGCACCGTATTTAGAACGGCCTTGTCTTCTGTCGCTTACACCTGAACAATCAAGCGCGCCACGAACGGTGTGATAACGCACACCCGGTAAATCTTTTACACGGCCACCGCGTATTAAAATAACGCTATGCTCTTGTAAATTATGTCCTTCACCACCGATGTATGAAGTTACTTCGAAGCCGTTAGTTAAACGAACACGAGCAACTTTACGAAGTGCTGAGTTAGGTTTTTTCGGTGTAGTTGTATACACACGAGTACATACGCCACGACGTTGTGGACAAGCTTGTAACGCTGGAACGTTACTTTTAGTTACTTGTCTTACACGTGGTTTACGTACTAATTGGTTAATAGTTGCCATTAAATAGCTCCCGATTAGTTAAACTTGTGTAAATTCCAATCAATGAGAAATTTACACCCTTATAAACGTGAAAATCCGCTACCTTAAATGCTATACATAAACAGTACAGGATATAGGGTCGCGGAATTCTATAGGTCAAGCTATGGCCTGTCAAGTAGCACAGGCCATTAACGCTATATTTTTTACTTAATCACTAGCATTTAGTGCGTCAGTTAATGCTTGTGCTGCATCGTCAGCTGAAACAGCGACTTCTTCAACAGCAGGCATTTTTGCTTGTAGTTTACGTTTAGCACGTTCCTGATGGTACGAATAACCTGTACCCGCTGGGATCAAACGACCAACGATAACGTTTTCTTTCAAGCCACGTAACTTATCTTTCTTACCTGCAACAGCAGCTTCAGTAAGTACACGTGTTGTTTCTTGGAAAGATGCCGCTGAAATAAACGATTCAGTTGCTAATGATGCTTTAGTAATACCCATCATTTGCATTTCGTATTCAGCAGGTTGCTTACCAGCAGATTCAAGCTCGCGGTTTGAAATATTAACACGCGCTACTTCTACTTGTTCGCCTTTCAAGAAATCACTATCACCCGCGTCTAAGATTTCACACTTGCGAATCATTTGACGGACGATAACTTCGATGTGCTTGTCGTTAATTTTTACACCTTGTAAACGATATACTTCTTGTACTTCGTTAACAATGTAATTAGCAACAGGTGCAACACCACGTAAACGCAAGATATCATGCGGAGACTCAGGACCATCGGCAATAACTTCACCTTTGATTACTGGCTCACCCTCATAGATATTCAAAAGACGCGTTTTAGGGATCATCTCTTCGTATACTTCACCGCTAGGTTGAGTGATTAATAAGCGCACTTTACCTTTGGTTTCTTTACCGAAAGCAACAACACCTGTTTTCTCAGCAAGAATTGCAGGAAGTTTAGGCTTACGTGCTTCAAATAAATCAGCAACACGTGGAAGACCACCGGTTATATCACGAGTTTTAGAACTTGCTTGTGGTATACGAGCAAGTGCATCACCAATGTTTACATCCGCGCCATCTTCTAAGTTAACAATCGCATTACCCGGTAAGTAGTAAAGTGCTGGGATTTCAGTCCCGGCAATCATAACTTCTTCACCGTTAGCATCAACAAGTTTCAATGCTGGGCGCATTTCTTTACCCGTTGCATTACGTTGACCTGCGTCAGTAACAATAATACTTGAAAGACCAGTCAGATCATCAGTTTGACGAACCATAGTCACGCCATCAGAAAGATCAACGAACTGAACTTTACCTGCTACTTCCGTAATAATAGGGTGAGTATGCGGGTCCCAGTTAGCGATGATTTCACCGGCAACAATTGAACCACCATCTTTCTTAGAAAGCACAGTACCGTAAGGCACTTTATAGCGTTCTTTCTCACGACCTAGCTCATCAATTACCGTCATTTCAGATGAACGTGAGGTAATAACAAGATGATCTTCAGAGTTAGTTACAAACTTAGCATTTTGAAGTTTCAAAGTACCTGTGTTTTTAACTTGTACGTTGTTTTCAGCAGAAGCACGCGATGCGGCACCACCGATGTGGAACGTACGCATGGTAAGCTGTGTACCAGGTTCACCGATTGATTGTGCTGCAACAACACCAATAGCTTCACCTTGGTTGATCATATGGCCACGAGCCAAATCACGACCGTAACAATGAGCACAAATACCAAAATCGGTTTTACAGGTAATAATTGAACGTACTTTCATTTGATCAATTGAGTTTTCTTCAATGAAATCACATAAAGCTTCGTCAATTAGCGTGTTACGAGGTAATAAAACTTCGTCAGTACCCGGCTTGATAACATCTTCAGCAACAACACGACCAAGAACACGTTCTCTTAATGGTTCAACAACATCGCCACCTTCGATTAGTGGTGTCATTTGTAGACCGTCGAAAGTACCACAATCATGTTCAGTCACAACCAAATCTTGTGCAACATCAACTAAACGACGAGTTAAGTAACCCGAGTTAGCTGTTTTAAGTGCAGTATCGGCAAGACCTTTACGCGCACCGTGAGTTGAGATGAAGTATTCAGATACGTTCAAACCTTCACGGAAGTTAGCTTTGATTGGCGTTTCGATGATAGAACCATCTGGTTTAGCCATCAAGCCACGCATACCCGCTAACTGACGGATCTGAGCAGCACTACCACGAGCACCCGAGTCAGCCATCATGTAGATAGAGTTAAATGAATCTTGTTCTTCTGGCACGCCGTCACGGTTAATAACAGTTTCTTTTGATAAATTGTCCATCATCGCTTTAGAGATTTTCTCGTTGGCAGATGACCAAATATCAATAACTTTGTTATATTTTTCGCCCTGAGTAACTAAACCTTGCTCGAATTGAGTTTGGATTTCAGCAACTTCTTCTTCCGACTCTTCGATAATAGTGTATTTAGCCGCAGGAATAACCATATCATCAATACCAACAGAACAACCCGCGATCATCGCGTAATGGAAACCTGTGTACATGATTTGGTCAGCAAAAATAACCGTTTCTTTCAAACCTAAGTTACGGTAAGCGTGGTTAATTAATTTCGAAATTGGTTTTTTGCCAAGCGGTTGATCGATTAGATCGTAAGGCATACCTTTTGGACAAACCTGCCACATAATGGCTCGACCTACCGTGGTATCACGTAAAGTCGTTTTAGGAACAGTAAAGTTACCTTCTTCGTCTTTAAAGTATTCAGTGATACGAATTTTTACACGGGCGTGAAGTTCTGCAACACCTGTGCGGTAAGCTTTTTCAGCTTCTTTAGTGTCAGCAAAAACCATGCCTTCACCTAAACCATTAACACGGTCACGTGTTAAGTAGTACAAGCCTAAAACAACATCTTGTGATGGTACAATAATCGGCTCACCGTTTGCTGGTGATAACACGTTATTGGTAGACATCATTAAGGTACGAGCTTCCATTTGCGCTTCGATAGTTAACGGTACGTGTACCGCCATTTGGTCACCATCGAAATCGGCGTTGTATGCTGCACAAACTAGAGGATGCAAGTGAATTGCTTTACCTTCAATTAGAACAGGTTCAAACGCTTGGATACCTAGTCTGTGAAGTGTTGGTGCACGGTTAAGCATAACTGGATGTTCACGAATAACTTCGTCAAGTACATCCCAAACTTCAGCGCCTTCACGTTCAACTAATTTTTTAGCCGCTTTAATCGTAGTCGCTAAACCACGAGCTTCTAATTTACCGTAAATAAATGGTTTGAATAATTCAAGTGCCATTTTTTTCGGTAAACCACACTGGTGTAAACGCAGTGTAGGACCAACAGTAATTACAGAACGACCAGAGTAATCAACACGTTTACCCAATAGATTCTGACGGAAACGACCTTGCTTACCTTTAATCATATCGGCAAGAGATTTAAGAGGACGTTTGTTAGAACCGGTAATTGCGCGACCACGACGACCGTTATCAAGAAGTGCATCAACAGATTCTTGTAACATACGTTTTTCGTTACGTACGATAATATCTGGAGCAACTAAGTCAAGAAGACGTTTTAAACGGTTGTTACGGTTAATAACACGACGGTATAAATCGTTCAAATCAGACGTAGCAAAACGGCCACCATCCAAAGGTACTAACGGACGTAAATCCGGCGGTAAAATGGGTAGTACGTTCATAATCATCCACTCAGGCTTATTACCTGAAGCGGCGAATGCTTCCATTAATTTTAAACGCTTAGTGACTTTTTTACGCTTAGTTTCACTACCAATTTCAGGAAGCTCTTCACGCATTTGCGCTACTTCGCCTTCTAAATCGATTTGTTGTAGTAAAGCTAAAACAGCTTCAGCACCCATTAATGCGTCAAATTCATCACCATGCTCTTCTAAAGCATCAAGATATTCTTCTTCAGTTAGAATTTGGCTTTTTTCTAATGTTGTCATACCAGGTTCAGTAACAACATAAGATTCAAAATAAAGAACACGTTCGATATCACGAAGTGTCATATCAAGTAATAAACCAATACGCGAAGGTAATGATTTTAAGAACCAGATATGTGCAACTGGGCTTGCTAATTCGATATGACCCATACGGTCACGACGAACTTTTGTTAATGTAACTTCAACGCCACATTTTTCACAAATAACACCACGATGCTTTAAACGCTTGTATTTGCCACAAAGACATTCGTAATCTTTTACTGGACCAAAAATACGCGCACAAAATAGACCGTCACGTTCTGGTTTGAACGTACGGTAGTTAATCGTTTCAGGTTTTTTTACTTCACCAAATGACCAAGAACGAATCTGATCTGGTGAGGCTAGTCCGATACGTATACCATCGAACTCTTCTGTTTGATTTTGTTGCTTAAGAAACTTAAGTAAATCTTTCACACTTCTTCTCCTGTCGGAGTTAAACCTTAAAGAGAAAGCAGTTGCCTGCTTTCTCCGTGTACTGACTCATCAATTTGATAGTCAGCATGCAGCTTTGGAAGCTAGTCCTGATCTAATTCGATGTTAATACCTAACGAACGAATTTCTTTCAACAATACGTTGAATGATTCAGGAATGCCTGGCTCCATTCTGTGATCACCGTCTACTAAGTTTTTATACATCTTAGTACGACCGTTAACATCATCAGATTTAACCGTTAACATTTCTTGTAGCGTATAAGCAGCACCGTATGCTTCTAGTGCCCATACTTCCATCTCACCGAAACGTTGACCACCAAATTGCGCTTTACCGCCAAGAGGTTGTTGCGTTACTAATGAGTAAGAGCCAGTAGAACGTGCATGCATTTTGTCATCAACCAAATGGTTAAGTTTTAACATATACATGTAGCCAACCGTTACAGGACGTTCAAATTCACGACCAGTACGACCGTCAGTTAAGATAAACTGACCGCTTTCAGGCATATCAGCAAGTCTAAACATCTCTTTGATTTCTTTCTCTGCTGCACCATCAAATGCTGGAGTAGCAATAGGAAGACCGGCACGTAAGTTATTAGCTAAACGCATCACTTCATCATCAGAGAAGCTCGCGATGTCAACAACTTGACGAGATTCACCAACATTGTAAACTTCTTGAATGAAGTTACGTAGTTTATGAATTTCTTGTTGCGCTTCCAACATACGGTTGATTTTTTCGCCAATACCACGACACGCCATACCTAGATGAGTTTCTAAGATCTGACCAATGTTCATTCGTGATGGTACACCTAACGGGTTAAGTACCACATCAACAGGAACACCATATTGATCGTAAGGCATATCTTCTACTGGAACGACGTTTGAAATAACACCTTTGTTACCATGACGACCGGCCATTTTATCACCCGGTTGGATGTGGCGTTTTATCGCTAAGTAAACTTTGATAATTTTAAGAACACCTGGAGCTAAATCAGCACCTTGGGTGATCTTACGACGTTTAATTTCAAACTTCTTATCGAAATCAGCTTTAATATTGTCGTATTGCTCAGCAATTTGTTCAAGCTCGGATTGTTGACCTTCGTCAGACAAGTTTTGAACTAACCAATTTGCACGAGACATACTATTAATGTCTGATTCGTTTAAGCCAGCAGATAAAAGAAGGTTTTTAGCACGAGCATAAATACCATCTTCTAAGATGCTAAATTCATCGCCTAAATCTTTCTTAACTTCTTTAAGTTGTAATTCTTCAATTTCAACAGCGCGCTTATCTTTTTCTACACCGTCACGGGTGAAGATTTGAACGTCGATGATAGTACCTTTAACTGAATTAGGTACACGTAAAGAGCTGTCTTTAACGTCAGCTGCTTTTTCACCGAAAATAGCACGTAATAGTTTTTCTTCTGGTGTTAATTGTGTTTCACCTTTAGGAGTAACTTTACCCACTAAGATGTCGCCACCATTAACTTCAGCACCGATGTAAACAACACCCGCTTCATCTAATTTAGATAGAGCTGATTCACCAACATTAGGAATATCAGAAGTAATTTCTTCACTACCTAATTTAGTGTCTCGTGCTATACAGGTTAATTCTTGAATATGAACTGTAGTGAAACGATCTTCTGTAGCAACACGTTCAGATAACAACATTGAATCTTCGAAGTTGTAACCATTCCAAGGCATAAACGCTATACGCATGTTTTGACCTAGGGCTAATTCACCCATGTCCGTTGAAGGACCATCAGCTAAAACATCACCACGTGTAACAGGTTCACCCATACGACACTGTGGACGTTGGTTGATACATGTATTTTGGTTTGAACGCGTATATTTAGTTAAGTTATAAATATCAATACCGGCTTCACCAGCATGCATTTCGTCTTCATTAACTTTAACAACAATACGAGAAGCGTCAACATAGCTGACTACACCACCACGTTTTGCAACAGCAGTTACACCTGAATCAACAGCTACAACTTTTTCCATACCTGTACCGACTAACGGCTTATCAACGATAAGAGTTGGTACGGCTTGACGTTGCATGTTTGAACCCATCAGGGCTCTGTTAGCATCATCGTGCTCAAGGAACGGAATTAAACTTGCTGCAACTGAAATAATCTGCTGTGGCGAAACATCCATGTATTGGACTTGTTCTGCCGAGATTAATGTAAATTCGTTTTTGTGACGACATTGTACTAAGCCGTCTACTAACTTACCTTCACTATCAACCGGAGCTGTAGTTTGGGCAATAACGAAGTTACCTTCTTCAATTGCTGATAAATAATCAATATCATCAGTGACTAAACCATCAACTACTTTACGATATGGAGTTTCTAAGAAACCGTAATCGTTTGTACGTGCATAACACGACAATGAGTTAATCAAACCAATGTTTGGACCTTCCGGCGTTTCGATAGGACATACACGACCATAATGGGTCGGATGTACATCTCGAACTTCAAAACCAGCACGTTCACGCGTCAAACCACCTGGGCCTAATGCGGAGATACGACGTTTATGCGTCACTTCTGATAACGGGTTGTTTTGATCCATAAACTGTGACAATTGTGAAGAACCGAAAAATTCTTTCACAGCCGCAGAGATAGGCTTAGCGTTGATTAGGTCTTGTGGCATGATAGCGTCTAAGTCACCAAGACTTAAACGTTCACGTACAGCACGTTCAACACGTACTAGACCAACACGGAATTGGTTTTCTGCCATTTCGCCAACAGAGCGAATACGACGGTTACCTAAGTGATCGATATCATCAGTCTCGCCTTTACCGTCACGAATGGCGATTAAGGTTCTCATTACTGAAATAATGTCATCGTTAGATAAAATGCCACTTCCAACATCGTCTGAATTGCCAACACGACGGTTGAACTTCATTCGACCAACGGTTGATAAATCATAGCGTTCTGGAGCAAAAAACAAGTTAGTAAATAACGTTTCTGCTGCATCTTTCGTTGGTGGCTCGCCTGGGCGCATCATGCGGTATATTTCAACTAAAGCTTCTAGCTTGTTTGAAGTACCATCAACACGAATAGTGTCAGACATGTATGAACCAACATCGAATTCATTCATATATAAGGTAGAAAGAACTTTATGGCCAGCTTGGCTTAGCTCTGCTAATAACTCTAATGTTATTTCAGCATTGGCTTCAGCAATAACTTCACCAGTAGACTCATCGATGTAAGCTTTAGATAAAACTTTACCTACGATGTACTCAGCTGGGACTTCTAGCTTTTCAAGATTTTCTTTCGACAATGAACGAATATGACGTGCAGTAATGCGACGACCTTGTTCTACTAATACATCACCATTTTTCAAACAAATGTCAAACGTTGCCGTTTCACCGCGTAAGCGCTCAGGGATTAAATCCATGATCAACTTATCGCCTTTGATTGAAAAGTCAGTGGTGTCATAGAACATGTCTAGAATTTCTTCAGTAGAATACTCTAAGGCACGTAAAATGATTGACGCCGGTAATTTACGACGACGGTCAATACGTACAAATAAATTATCTTTAGGATCAAACTCAAAATCTAACCAAGAACCACGGTAAGGAATAACGCGTGCGTTATATAATACTTTACCAGATGAGTGTGTTTTACCTTTATCATGATCGAAAAACACACCTGGAGAACGATGTAATTGCGAAACAATAACACGCTCAGTACCATTAATAACAAACGTACCGTTGTCTGTCATTAATGGGATTTCACCCATGTATACTTCTTGTTCTTTGATATCTTTAACTGTGCCTGCTGGCGCTTCTTTATCGTAAACTACTAAACGTAATTTAACGCGAAGCGGCGCAGAATAGGTTACACCGCGGATTTGACATTCTTTGACATCAAATAACGGTTCGCCAAGTCTGTAGCTCACATATTGTAACTCTGAGCTACCAGAGTAAGCTTTAATTGGGAAAATAGAATGAAACGCAGCCTCTAGGCCTGTTTCACCTGTTGGATCAATATCAATAAACTTACGGAAAGATTCGAGTTGGATTGATAACAAGAATGGATAATCCATTACTTGTATGCTTTTACCAAAGTCCTTGCGAATACGTTTCTTTTCGGAGTAAGAGTAAACCATGGGGTTCCTCAGCTTGCTGGTTATGGCCGATCTGCCTTTAAAATACCAATTGGACTAGACAACTTCAGTATAGCTTCATACTTTGTGTTAGCTAATCCAATTGGTATCAGACAGGATATTGCAATGATACTTAATACATTTAGTACCAATTATGCACTTTTTGGTTTAAAAAAAACCACTTTCTTTAGCGCAAAAAGGCCGGTGACTTTAAAGTCACCAGCCATTGCCTTTTCAGGCAAATAATCTGTTTAAAAACAGATTATTTGATCTCAACAGAAGCGCCAGCTTCTTCAAGAAGAGTCTTAAGAGCTTCAGCTTCAGCTTTGTCAACGCCTTCTTTAACAACGCCAAGAGCTTCAACTAAGTCTTTAGCTTCTTTAAGGCCTAAACCTGTAGCGCCACGAACTGCTTTGATTACTGCAACTTTCTTCTCACCGAAGCTAGTCATAACAACGTTGAATTCGCTTTGCTCTTCAACAGCTTCAGCTGGTCCAGCAGCGGCAACAGCAGCTGATGCAGATACGCCAAATTTTTCTTCCATTGCTTCGATTAAAGCAACAACGTCCATTACTGACATGTCAGCAACTGCGTTTAGGATATCGTCTTTAGAAATAGACATTTTAAATTTCCTGTTTTTTAATAAACAGCCTTTGGCTGTTTGAAATAACTATAAATACAAAAAGTGCGAATTGTGCTCTGCCTATGTTTAAGTAATAGCAGAGGTAAACAATTATTAAGCGGCTTCTTGTTCTTTCTGATCGCGTACTGCAGCAATCGTGCGGACTAATTTGCCTGCAGATGCTTCTTTCATTGCGCTCATTAAACGTGCAATCGCTTCGTCGTAAGTAGGTAGCTTAGCTAACACATTTACGTCTACTGAATTACCTTCAAATGCAGCTGCTTTTAAATCAAAGGCTTCGTTAGATTTAGCGAAGGCTGTGAATAAACGTGCAGCGGCACCTGGGTGATCAGATGAAAAAGCAATTAATGAAGGTCCTTTGAATACGTCAGAAACACATTCAAATTGAGTACCTTTTACTGCACGACGTGCTAATGTGTTACGGACAACTTTCATCCATACACCACTTTCACGTGCTTGCTTACGCAATGCAGTAATTGCTTCCACTCCAACACCACGGGCATCCGCGATTACAACTGAGTGAGCGCCACTAGCAGCTTCTTGAACTTCAGCAACAATTGCCTTTTTGTCATCAAGATTGATAGCCATTGGCTTTAACTCCTGGTTCACCGGTTAAATAAACCGGTATTTACTATCCCTAGTTTATATTCTTTTAAAGAAAGTAAACTAGGCCGTTACGGCGAGGACCAGAATTAGGAAATACTGGGTAATCACCATCTACGTAGGAAAAATTAAGTCTATTAAAGTAAATAATTACCTCATAAACTCCTACGGTCTTTGACGGGGTTGTTTAAACTTCTAAAAGAATAAAACAACACCTACCAAAATTTTTAAGGGCGAAATTATAGTCTATAATTTAACCCTTGTAAAGTGCAAAAAATGTGACTTTACTTAGAAACTGCTGTCAAACTAGCTTGGTTTACCGATACACCGGCGCCCATAGTAGTTGAGATAGAAAGTTTCTTAATGTACTGACCTTTAGCATTTGCTGGTTTAGCTTTCTTTAAAGCTTCCAATAAAAACTCTAGGTTTTCTTGTAATTTAGCATCGTCGAAATCAGCCTTACCAATAGTAGTATGGATGATACCGTTTTTATCATTGCGGTAACGGATCTGGCCCGATTTTGCATTGTTAATAGCGGTTACAACGTCTGGTGTTACAGTACCAACTTTAGGGTTAGGCATTAAACCACGTGGGCCTAAAATCTGACCAAGTTGACCAACAACACGCATAGCATCTGGAGAAGCGATTACAACATCAAAGTTCATCTCGCCTTTTTTAACTAATTCAGCTAAATCTTCCATACCTACGATGTCAGCACCAGCTTCTTTCGCTTTCTCAGCATTTGCGCCCTGTGTAAATACAGCAACACGAACATCACGGCCAGTACCATTTGGTAATACAGCTGCGCCACGTACGTTTTGGTCTGATTTACGAGCATCGATGCCAAGATTTACAGCAACATCTACACTTTCACGGAAGTTTGCAGTAGCAAGTTCTTTTAATAAAGAAATGGCTTCAGCAATATCATAATCTTTTAATACGTCTACTTTTTCACGGATTAGACGAGCGCGTTTCGTTAATTTAGTCATTGATTAGTCCTCTACCACTAAACCCATTGAACGAGCAGAACCCGCAATGGTACGCACTGCAGCTTCCATAGAACCAGCAGTTAAGTCAGCTTCTTTTGTCTTAACAATTTCTTCAAGTTGAGCTGTAGTAACAGTACCCACTTTGTCAGTGTTAGGACGGCCAGAACCGCTTTTGATGCCAGCTGCTTTTTTCAATAAGTAAGAAGCAGGTGGTGTTTTTGTTTCAAATGTAAAAGAACGATCGCTGTATACAGTAATAACTACTGGTACTGGAGCGCCTTTTTCTAAAGATTCTGTTTTTGCGTTGAACGCCTTACAAAATTCCATGATATTCACACCGTGTTGACCTAAAGCAGGACCAACTGGCGGTGACGGGTTTGCTGCACCAGCAGCAACTTGTAGCTTGATTAGAGCTTGGACTTTCTTAGCCATTTTTCAATACCTTTAGTTTGGGTGTTAACGCTAAAATTTAATTCAGCTCCCCGTTGTTCGATTATCCTTACTTTTTCCTAAACGACGAAGTCACTTAAAAAAAATAGGCAGCGGATTATATATTAAAAAAGCCCTTTTACACAAGACTTTAATGAAATTCTTATTTATATGGCTTCAGGGGTAGTTGAATGGATTATATTGATATAACAAAAAAGGCTAGAGATTCTCATCTCTAGCCTTTTCGAATTATTATTTATTACTGAGTGGTTAGCCTTTTTCGACTTGTCCGAACTCTAAATCTACTGGGGTTGAACGACCAAAGATTAATACCGATACTTTAATACGGTTTTTATCGTAATCTAATTCTTCAACAACACCGTTAAAGTCAGCAAATGGGCCATCAATAACACGAACCACTTCGCCGGGCTCAAACAATGTTTTAGGACGAGGCTTGTCGGTATCTTCTAGTCTTTGTAAAATACGGTCAGCTTCTTTTTGTGAAATAGGTGCTGGGCGATCACTGGTACCACCGATAAAACCTAAAACTCGTGGCACACTTTTAACTAAATGCCAGGCTTCAACATCCATTTCCATTTGTACTAATACATAGCCAGGGAAAAACTTACGTGAACTCTTACGCTTTTGACCGGCACGCATTTCAACGACTTCTTCGGTAGGCACAAGAATTTGACCAAACTTTTCATGCAATCCTTGAATTTCGATATGCTCAACCAATGTTTTTTGCACGCGTCCTTCATAGCCAGAAAAAGCTTGTACAACATACCAACGTAATTTTGGGTTTGTGTTAATTGCTTTTTCTTCGTTTTGTTCATTCTCTTCAGGAGATAAAATTTCTTCAGTCATGATTACACCTTCAAACCTGTAATAAAGCCAACTACCCAAAATAGCGTAGAATCAAGTCCCCACATCACTAAAGACATAATAAAAGTAGCGAACAATACGATACCTGTAGTTTGTATCGCTTCTTGGCGTGTTGGCCAAACAACTTTACGAATTTCAGTACGTGATTCTTTCGCAAATGCAACGGCGTTGTGACCTTTAACAGTTTGCATGGCGATTACACCAGCAATAACGATACCGACAACGGCACCTATCGCACGGTATAAAACGGATTCATCACCGTAAAAATAATTGGCGAAAACGACTCCGGCTAAAAGCAGGATAACGATCATCCATTTTAGCGAATCAAGAGATCCGTTTGGCTGGCTTTCTGTACTTGCATTCATAATATTGACCTGTAAATATTTGCCTATGGCATGTTAACTTCATCACTGAAGTTACTTCAAAAGTATTAAAAAATACTTTATAAAATATGGCAGGGGTAGAGAGATTCGAACTCCCAACCGTCGGTTTTGGAGACCGCTGTTCTACCAATTGGAACTATACCCCTAGTTTACTTTCCATCTAAGATGAAGAGTTACACTTTTCTGGTGAATCTTAGTTTGTTTGGGAATTTAAAGAGACTCAAGAAGTGAGGCGCCATTATACTAATGATATTACTTTTCTCAAGTGATATTTTCTTTTGTCTGCTGTTTGTTGGCTTCAAGGTTCTTTTTCTGATTATCTAGGTGAAGCACTAGTAAATTTCAGACGATGCACGTTAATATATTACCCATTAATAAGTAGATATAAGGTCTAACAATGAAAGCAAGTGTAAAATGGATGGGTGAAGAATTATTTATGGGTACTTCGCAAAGTGGTCATACGATTGTTTTGGACGCTAACGCCGGTGCATCTGCCCCTAGCCCGCTAGAGAATGTATTGATTTCATTGGGGGCTTGTTCCTCAGTAGATGTTGTCAGTATTCTTGATAAATCTAGGCAAAACGTCAGTGGTTGTAAAGTGGATATTGAAGCTAAGCGTGTAGACTCAGTGCCGAAACTGTTTTCTGATATTCATCTGCACTTTGTGATAACAGGTCAGGAAGTTTCAGCAAAACACGTCGAGCGCGCCGTTAAACTCTCTGCTGACAAATACTGTTCAGTAGCATTGATGCTACATAACACTGTACGAATCACCCATGACTTTGAAATAGTCGAAGAGTAAATACACGATGTGCTGTAATTTACGTTACAGCACAATTTACTACAAATCAGTCATCCAATCTAATTGCTTATTGGCGCGGTGCTTTTTCTCCATTAAATCTCTGATCAATGGTGTTAACAGTAATTCCATGGCAAGCCCCATTTTCCCACCCGGCACAACTAAGGTATTGATACGTGACATAAAGGCACCGTCAATCATCGATAAATAGTAAGGAAAGTCAACCCCGGTAGCTTCGCGAAAGCGTATCACCACAAAACTCTCATCAAGACTTGGTATCGCTTTAGCACTAAAAGGGTTCGAGGTATCTACTGTCGGTACGCGCTGGAAATTGATATGTGTCTTTGAAAACTGTGGTGTTATGTAAGAAATATAGTCTTCCATACTACGCACTATACTTGCTGTTACCGCTTCTCGGCTATGTCCACGTTGATTAGTATCGCGTATTATTTTCTGTATCCACTCTAAGTTAACTATCGGTACCATACCAATTAACAAGTCGACATGTTTTGCTACGTCATTTTTTTCAGTGACCACGCCGCCATGTAACCCTTCATAGAATAGTAAGTCAGTGCCATCACCGAGTTTTTCCCAGGGTGTAAACGTACCCGGCATTTGGTTATAGGGAACGGCTTCATCAAAAGTGTGTAGGTATCGACGCATTTGGCCTTTACCCGTTTCAGAATAAGTGCTGAAAAGTTTTTCTAAGGCGTCGAAATCGTTAGCTTCATCACCAAAATAACTAATGTTTCTTCTGTCTTCTCTCGCCTTACGCTTTTCGAGGTCCATTTCTTGTCGAGAGTACCGATGAAAACTATCTCCTTCAACCGTAGCTGGAGTGATACCTAATGAACGAAATATATGTGCAAACGACTCTATCGTTGTCGATGTACCTGCTCCTGATGATCCGGTTACAGCAATGATAGGATTACGTGATGACATAATTGATTCTCTTAAGAGTGGGGTTAAATGTTATACGGAGAATTTTAAGGTTGGTCAAGTTTACACTAGGGTTGATTATCATTATTTTTAAAAACAAAAACGGAGCCGAAGCTCCGTTTTTAATTTTAAAGCAAATTTAGCTAGGCTAAATTAAGCTTCTGCTGACTCTTCAACTTCTTCTGCAACAACATCTGATGCAGGACGGTCTACTAATTCAACATAAGCCATAGGCGCTTTATCACCAGTACGGAAACCACATTTTAAAATGCGAGTATATCCACCTGGACGTTCTTGGTAACGTGCACCAAGTTCGTTAAATAAAATACCTACTACTTCTTTATCTTGTGTACGAGCAAACGCTAAACGGCGATTTGCAACACTGTCGGTCTTGGCCAATGTAATCAGTGGCTCTACAACGCGACGTAGTTCTTTAGCTTTAGCTACAGTCGTTTTAATAACGCCGTGCTTAACTAGTGAACTTGCCATATTACGGAACATCGCTTGACGATGACTGCTATTACGGTTTAACTGGCGACCGCTTTGACGATGGCGCATAAGTTAATCCTTCTCTCAAACTATTAAAAAACGATAAACGAATTAGTCGTTATCAGCGATGCTTTCAGGCGGCCAATTTTCAAGGCGCATACCTAAAGATAAACCACGAGACGCCAAAACGTCTTTGATTTCTGTTAAAGACTTCTTACCTAAATTAGGTGTTTTAAGAAGCTCAACTTCTGCACGCTGTACTAAATCGCCAATGTATTGAATTGCTTCTGCTTTTAAGCAGTTTGCTGAACGAACTGTTAATTCAAGATCATCAACTGGACGAAGCAAAATAGGGTCAAATAAAGGTTTCTCTTCTTTTGGCTCTACTTCTTTAATATCACGCAATTCTACAAACGCATCTAGCTGTTCAGCTAAAATTGTTGAAGCACGACGAATAGCTTCTTCTGGATCCAATGTACCATTGGTTTCCATATCAAGTACAAGTTTGTCTAAATCAGTACGCTGTTCTACTCGGGCAGAGTCAACATCGTAGGCAATTCTTACAACTGGACTGAACGAAGCATCAACTAACAAACGTCCGATTGCACGATCTTCATCCTCGGCATCGCGTCTAACTGAAGCAGGAACATAACCACGTCCCATTTCAATTTTGATGCGCATGCTGATAGAACCTTCACCTGTTAAATTACAGATTACATGATTAGGATTTGCGATTGTTACATCTCCGTCATGTTGGATATCAGCTGCCGTTACAGGGCCTTCACCGGATTTAGTTAAAGTAATAACAGCTTCGTTTTTACCTTCTAAACTTATAGCTAATCCCTTAAGGTTCAACAATATTTCGATGATGTCTTCTTGCACACCCTCTTTACTACTGTATTCGTGTAGAACGCCGTCAATCTCAACTTCAGTTACAGCACAACCTGGCATTGAAGATAGAAGAATGCGACGTAAAGCATTACCTAAAGTATGACCAAAACCACGCTCTAATGGCTCTAAAGTTACCTTAGCACGAGTCGCGCTAATGGTTTCAATACCAACCAATCGCGGTCTAAGGA
Organism: Colwellia sp. BRX8-5; assembly: GCF_014077325.1. Taxonomy (NCBI): domain Bacteria; kingdom Pseudomonadati; phylum Pseudomonadota; class Gammaproteobacteria; order Alteromonadales; family Colwelliaceae; genus Colwellia; species Colwellia sp. BRX8-5. The sequence goes on along the minus strand of NZ_JACGVR010000032.1, from coordinate 28,420 downwards.
ATTCGGTTACAGAACCCTGCATATATTTCCTCTCTTAAGTGCTACTTTACTTAGAGTAAAGTTCAACAATTAACTGTTCATTAATTTCGGCAGACAAGTCAGAACGATCAGGAACACGTTTGAAAACGCCTTCAAGTTTCTTGTTATCTACTTCAACCCAGACTGGCTTCTCACGTTGCTCAGCTAATTCTAAAGCAGCGATGATACGCGCTTGAGTTTTAGATTTCTCACGAATAGAAACTGCATCTTCAGCTTTAACATTGAAAGATGGAATATTAACAACTACGCCGTTTACTACGATAGCTTTATGGCTAACTAGTTGACGAGCTTCAGCACGAGTGCTTGCATAGCCCATACGGTATACTACGTTATCAAGACGAATCTCTAAAAGTTGTAACAAGTTTTCACCTGTATTACCTTTCAAACGAGCCGCTTCTTTGTAGTAATTACGGAATTGCTTTTCTAGTACGCCATAAATACGACGAACTTTTTGTTTTTCACGAAGTTGAATACCGTAATCAGACAAACGACCGCGACGTGCGCCGTGCTGACCTGGTATTGTTTCGATTTTACATTTAGTGTCAATTGCTCTAACACCGCTTTTAAGGAACAAATCTGTTCCTTCGCGACGACTAAGCTTTAACTTAGGACCTAAATATCTAGCCATTTTCTTTCTCCAACTATCCTAAAAAAAGTACGATTAAACGCGACGTTTCTTAGGAGGACGACAACCATTATGAGGAATAGGCGTAACGTCAGTAATGTTGGTGATTTTAAAACCAGCAGCATTTAGGGCACGGATTGCAGACTCACGTCCTGGTCCAGGGCCTTTAACGAAAACTTCAATATTCTTCAAACCAAACTCTTTTGCAGCGGCGCCAGCGCGGTCTGCAGCTACCTGAGCAGCAAATGGGGTAGATTTACGTGAACCACGGAAACCTGAACCACCTGCAGTTGCCCAAGATAAAGCATTACCTTGACGATCTGTAAGAGTTACGATTGTGTTGTTGAAAGAGGCGTGGATATGAGCCATGCCATCAGCAACTTGTTTTTTAACGCGTTTACGCGTACGTACAGGTGTTTTAGCCATTGTCTAGTTCCTCTTACTTCTTAATTGGCTTACGAGGACCTTTACGGGTGCGCGCATTAGTTTTAGTGCGTTGACCACGTAATGGAAGACTGCGACGATGGCGTATGCCACGGTAACAACCTAAATCCATAAGACGTTTAATATTCATTGAAACTTCACGGCGTAAATCACCTTCTACGGTGTATTTATCCACTTCAGCACGTAGCAAATCTATTTTTGCTTCGTCTAATTCACTGATCTTCGTTGATTCTGCGATACCTGCTGCTGCACAAATTGCTTTTGCGCGAGTCGCTCCGATACCGAAAATCGCAGTAATGGCGATTACTGCATGCTTACGATCAGGGATGTTAATGCCAGCGATACGGGCCACTAACACATCTCCTATTTAAGGTTAAAATTATCAGGTTGGAAAGCCCGTTAGGATACCCAACCCGTCTTCTTTTCTGCAAATCGAAGCGGCATTATACAGAAATCTCTGCACAATGCTACTTCTAAAAGATATTGCTGTCAGCTTAGATGAATCTAAGCTTAACCTTGTCTTTGTTTGTGCTTTGGTTCTACACAAAGAATGCGTACTACGCCTTTGCGTTTAACCACTTTACAATTACGACAAATCTTTTTTACGGATGCACGTACTTTCATTTTATACTCCGTTTACCTATTGAGTTAAGTCTAACGACCTAACCTTTTAAGTTAGCTTTCTTAAGCACATTGTCATATTGATGAGACATCATATGCGTTTGTACTTGTGCCATAAAGTCCATAATAACCACTACTATAATTAGTAATGATGTACCACCGAAGTAGAACTGAACGTCCCATGCGATGATCATGAACTGAGGTACCAAACAGATAAAGGTAATATACAACGCACCCGCTAAGGTTAAGCGTGTCATCACTTTATCTATATATTTAGACGTTTGCTCACCAGGACGAATCCCAGGAATAAACGCACCTGATTTTTTTAGGTTATCTGCTGTTTCACGCGGATTGAAAACAAGAGCCGTGTAGAAGAAACAGAAAAATATTATCGCTGCGGCAAGTAACATAACGTACAACGGCTGACCTGGAGAAATAGCAATAGATACTTCTTGTAGAAAGTCAGCAACTGCACCTTCACCTTGTCCAAACCAACTCGCTAGAGTGCCGGGGAACAAGATAATACTTGATGCAAAGATAGGTGGTATAACACCAGCCATATTAACTTTAAGCGGTAAATGCGTGCTTTGCGCGGCGAAAACCTTACGGCCTTGCTGACGCTTAGCGTAGTTAACAACAATACGTCGTTGACCACGTTCTACAAATACTACAAAAAAGGTTACAGCGAATACTATGACACACATCAGCAATAATACTAATAAGTGCAATTCACCTTGACGCGCCATCTCTGCTGTTTGTGCAACAGCTGAAGGCATGCCAGCAACAATACCTGCAAATATTAAGATAGATATACCGTTACCAATACCACGTTCAGTAATTTGTTCACCTAACCACATTAAAAACATGGTACCGGTTACTAAACTTACTACAGCGGCAAAGTAGAAACCAAAACCTGCGTCCATTACTAGACCCGGCATCATTCCTGGTAAACTTCTTGCAATTGCAATTGATTGTACTGTCGCTAGAACTAACGTGCCGTAGCGGGTGTATTGACTGATCTTACGACGTCCAGCTTCACCTTCTTTTTTCAGCTCTGCCATTGCGGGATGAACCACAGTAAGCAATTGCATGATAATTGAAGCTGAGATGTACGGCATAATACCAAGTGCCAATACAGAGGCTCGCTCAAGTGCACCACCAGAGAACATGTTAAACATTTCTACGATGGTGCCCTTTTGTTGTTCAAACAACTGAGCTAATACAGCGGCGTCAATACCAGGGATTGGCACAAATGATCCTAAACGGAACACAATTAGTGCGCCGAGAACAAACCATAATCTTTGCTTGAGCTCAGACATTCCGCCTGCGCCTTTACTACCTTTTGAAGGAGCCATTCCTGGTGTAGCCATGCTGTACTATTCCTCGATTTTTCCGCCAGCAGCTTCAATAGCTGCACGTGCGCCTTTAGTAACACCTAAACCACGAACCGTAATTGGACGGTTAATATCACCAGACAACATAATTTTTGCTGTTTTGATGTTACGTGTAATTAGGTTTGCATCTTTAAGAGCAAAGATATCGACAACATCACCTGTGATGTTGTTTAGTTCATGTAAACGTACTTCAGCGCGAACTAAAGATTTACGTGACGTGAAACCAAACTTAGGTAAACGTTGTTTCAATGGCATTTGACCACCTTCGAAACCTGGACGTACACTACCGCCAGAACGAGACTTCTGACCTTTGTGGCCACGTCCGCCTGTTTTACCAATGCCAGAACCAATACCACGCCCACAGCGCTTCTTAGCTTTCTTTGCACCTGGTGCAGGAGATAAAGTATTTAAATGCATAATTAATCCTCCACCTTAACCATATAAGATACTGTGTTAATCATACCGCGTACAGATGGAGTGTCTTCTAACTCTACTGTATGACGGATACGACGTAATCCAAGACCTCTTAATGTAGCTCTATGCTTCGGTAAACGACCGATAGAACTTTTCATTTGAGTTACTTTTACTGTTTTAGCCATGCTCAATTACCCCAGTATGTCTGCAACGGTTTTGCCACGCTTAGCTGCAACACCTGCCGGCGATTTCATATTCGCAAGAGCTGAAACAGTAGCACGAACTACGTTGATCGGGTTAGTAGAACCGTATGCTTTTGACAATACGTTCTGAACACCTGCAACTTCTAGTACTGCACGCATCGCGCCACCGGCGATGATACCTGTACCTTCAGAAGCTGGTTGCATGTAAACTTTAGAACCAGAATGCTTGCCAATAATGACATGCTGAAGAGTAGTACCCTTCAAATCTACGGTTACTATGTTACGGCGTGCTTTTTCCATTGCTTTCTGGATTGCAGCAGGCACTTCACGTGCTTTACCGTATCCAAAACCAACGCGTCCAGCACCATCACCAACTACTGTAAGTGCAGTGAAACTGAATATGCGACCACCTTTAACCACTTTTGAAACGCGGTTAACGGCAATTAGCTTTTCAGCCATATCACTTTGTTGTGAGTTTTCTTGATTATGATTAGCCATTATCAACTCCTAGAACTGCAGACCAGCTTCACGAGCTGCTTCTGCTAACGCTTTTACGCGACCATGATAACGGAAACCAGAGCGATCAAAAGCAATGCTAGTGATCCCTTTAGCTACTGCACGTTCAGCAATTGCTGTACCGACTGCAGTTGCTGCGGCAACGTTACCTGTTTTATCTAACTGAGCACTGATTTCTTTGTCTAAAGTAGACGCAGATGCGATAACTTCAGAACCCGTTGGAGCGATCAATTGCGCGTAAATATGGCGAGGAGTACGAAATACAACTAAACGATTCGCACCCAACTCGCTAATTTTTGCACGAGCGCGTTTAGCGCGGCGCAAACGAGATGTTTTCTTATCCATAGTATTATCCTACTTCTTCTTAGCTTCTTTACGGCGAACATGCTCGTCACTATAACGTATACCTTTACCTTTATAAGGCTCTGGCTTACGGTAAGAACGAATGTCTGCAGCAACTTGACCAACCAACTGTTTATCAGCACCTTTCAGTATGACTTCAGTTTGACTAGGAGTTTCAACAGTAATCCCATCAGGGATTGCGTGGTTAACTGGGTGTGATAAACCTAAAGATAAGTTTAAAGACTTACCATCAGCTTTTGCACGATAACCAACACCGTTTAATAACAATGTTTTTACATAACCTGTACTTACACCTTCAACCATATTCTGGATTAAAGCACGTGTAGTACCGGCTTGAGCCCAAGCGCCTTTAACATCGGCAACGATATTAGTAATGATGCTATTTTCTTCTTGAGAAATAACAACGTCACTATGGATCGTGCGAGATAATTCGCCCATTGGACCTTTAACTATAATGTCTTGACCTGATAACGTAACAGTAACGCCAGCAGGAACAACGACAGGTGCTTTTGCAACACGAGACATATATTTCTCCTTACGCTACGAAACCGATGATTTCACCGCCGATACCCGCAGAGCGAGCAGCGCGATCAGTCATCAGACCTTTAGAAGTAGATACGATCGCAATACCCATACCTGCAAGAACTTTAGGAAGTTCATCACAGCTTTTGTATATACGAAGACCAGGACGTGAAACACGCTTGATCGTTTCAATTACTTCTTTACCTTCAAAATATTTCAAAGTTACAGATAACTCAGGCTTAACTTCGCCTGATACTGAAAACTCTGATACATAACCTTCTTCTTTAAGCAAGTTTGCGATAGCAACTTTTACTTTAGAAGATGGCATTGTAACTGCAACTTTTGCTGCAGATTGACCGTTGCGAATGCGTGTAAACATATCCGCGATAGGATCAGTCATCATAACAATTTACTCCCGTGAATTACCAACTAGCTTTCTTAAGACCTGGAACTTCACCACGCATCATTGCTTCACGCAATTTGATTCGGCTTAAACCGAATTTACGTAAGAAACCATGAGGACGACCAGTAATGTTACAACGGTTACGTTGACGACTACTTGATGAATCACGAGGTAAACTTTGAAGTTTCAATACAGCATCCCAACGATCTTCTTCAGAAGAATTATCGTTAGAGATGATTGCTTTTAATGCACTACGCTTTTCAGCGTACTGTGCTACTAATTTGGTTCTTTTAGCTTCACGAGCTTTCATTGACGTTTTAGCCATAACTCTACACCTTGTTCTTAAACGGGAAGCTAAAGGCAGACAACAATGCGTGTCCTTCTTCATTATTCTTCGCGCTAGTAGTGATAGTAATATCCATCCCACGAATTTTATCGATTTTATCGTAATCGATTTCAGGGAAGATTATTTGCTCACGTACGCCCATGCTGTAGTTACCACGGCCATCGAATGACTTAGGGTTTAAGCCACGGAAATCGCGGATACGAGGAATAGAGATCGAAATTAAACGCTCTAAAAATTCCCACATACGTTCGCCACGTAGAGTTACTTTTGTACCAATAGGATAACCTTCACGAATCTTAAAGCCCGCAACAGATTTGCGTGCTACAGTCGTAACTGGTTTTTGACCTGAGATTGCAGTAAGATCATTTGTGGCATGGTCTAATACTTTTTTATCAGCAATAGCTTCACCAACACCCATGTTAAGGGTGATCTTTTCAATCCGAGGGACTTGCATGACACTTTTGTATTCGAACTTCTTCTGAAGGTCGTTTACAACAGTATCTTTGTAAAAATCATGCAGTTTCGCCATCGTTTACTCCAATAATTAAACTAGTTCGTTGTTAGATTTGAAGAAACGAACTTTTTTGCCGTCTTCAATTCTAAAGCCTACACGATCTGCTTTACCCGTTTTAGGGTTAACAATCGCTACGTTTGAAACTTGTAAAGAAGCTTCTTTTTCAATAATTCCACCAGGCTGCTGTAACTGAGGTACAGGCTTAGTGTGTTTCTTGATCAAGTTTATGCCTTCTACAAATACTTTGCCGTCATCAACAAGAACTTTAGTGACTTTACCAGTCTTACCCTTGTCTTTGCCAGCTAGTACAATAACTTCATCATCACGACGAATCTTAGATGCCATTATCGTGACTCCTTATAGTACTTCAGGTGCAAGTGAAACGATTTTCATGAACTTTTCATTACGAAGTTCACGCGTCACTGGACCGAAAATACGAGTACCAATTGGTTGTAAGTTAGCATTTAACATTACAGCCGCGTTTTCATCAAAACGGATGGTTGAACCATCTGAACGACGAACACCTTTCTTAGTGCGCACAACTACCGCAGTCAGAACATCACCTTTTTTAACTTTGCCGCGAGGATTTGATTCCTTCACTGCAATTTTAATGATATCACCGATACGCGCGTAGCGACGGTGCGAACCACCAAGAACCTTTATACACTGTACACGTCGAGCGCCGCTGTTATCAGCTACGTTCAGTTGTGATTGCATTTGGATCATTGAGTTTTACTCCGCTATTTATCTAAACAAACTTAGATATAATTTAAGGCCAGAAATTTGACCCGTCACTGCCTTCTACTGCCCCCATAAAAACGTCAGACGAATTCGGAGGGCGCGAGATTATAACACCACCAAAATGAAAGTGATACCTTATTTAGTTAAAAAATAAACAATTGCTAGGCATTCACCCTAGTAAAATATCCTTTAACACCATTGGCATCTCATCATCAAGCCATTAGTTGTCGGCAATATTTTAAGCAAAAAAAAACCCTATCACACTGTGATAGGGTTTTTATTTAACACGTTCGTTAAAACAAATTTACAAAAAGTAAATTATGCTTTAGTAATTACAGCAACTAAAGTCCAGTTTTTAGACTTTGAAATTGGTGCAACTTCACGAATTGTTACTAAATCACCAGCATTACATTGGTTAGTCTCATCATGCACTTTCAACTTAGTTGAACGTGTAAGGTACTTACCGTAAATAGGGTGCTTAACACGACGTTCAATTAATACAGTGATAGACTTATCCATTTTATCACTGACAACACGACCTTGTAGTGTGCGGATTTTAGCTTCGCTCATTACTTACCTGCCTTTTCAGTTATGATAGTCTTTACACGTGCAATATTGCGACGTACCGTTCTTAGCAAATGAGTTTGTGCTAATTGTCCTGTGCTTGCTTGCATGCGATAGTTAAACTGTTCGCGTAATAATGCAAGCATTTCAGTATTTAGCTCTTCAATGCTTTTATCTTTTAATTCACTAGCTTTCATTACATCACCGTTCTAGTTACGAAAGATGTTTTGAACGGAAGTTTAGCCGCTGCTAAAGCAAATGCTTCGCGTGCGATTTCTTCCGATACACCTTCCATTTCATAAAGAACACGGCCAGGTAGAATTTGGCATACCCAATATTCCACTGAACCTTTACCTTTACCCATACGAACCTCAAGAGGCTTTTTAGTAATTGGCTTATCAGGGAATACACGTATCCAGATTTTACCTTGACGCTTTACGTGACGAGTCATTGCTCGACGTGCCGCTTCAATCTGACGCGCAGTCATACGACCACGTTCCATTGATTTTAAACCGAAAGTACCGAAGCTAACTGAGCTACCGACGTGTGCAAGACCACGGTTGCGCATTTTAAATTGCTTACGGAATTTAGTACGTTTTGGTTGTAACATTACTTAGCTCCTACTTAGGCTTGCGGTTGTTTTTTCTTTTAGGTTTAGCCGCTGGTACTTCTGCCTGTAGAGGCATGTTACCAATGATTTCACCTTTAAAGATCCACACTTTGATACCAATAACACCATAAGTTGTGTTACCGCGTGCAATAGCGTAATCGATGTCAGCACGTAAAGTGTGTAGTGGTACACGACCTTCACGATACCATTCAGCACGTGCAATATCTGCACCGCCTAAACGACCACTTACTTGTACTTTAATACCCTTTGCGCCTAGACGCATAGCATTTTGTACAGCACGTTTCATAGCGCGACGAAACATCACACGACGTTCTAATTGACTAGCAATACTGTCAGCAACAAGCTGCGCATCCATTTCTGGCTTACGTACTTCAGCAATGTTGATTTGAGCAGGAACACCAGCAATTTTAGAAACTGCTAAGCGTAGTTTCTCAACATCTTCGCCTTTCTTACCGATAACAACACCCGGACGAGCCGTATGAATTGTTACGCGGATAGATTTAGCTGGACGCTCAATAACTACTTTTGATAATGATGCACGAACAAGCTTCTCTTTCAAATATTCGCGAACCAAATGGTCACCGCGTAAATTTTCAGCGAAGTCTTTGTTACTTGCAAACCACGTAGACGCGAAAGGTTTCGTGATACCTAAGCGAATACCGTTAGGATGAACTTTTTGACCCATACTAATATACTCCTAAGAATCAGACACGATCACAGTAATGTGACTTGTGCGCTTAATTATACGATCCGCGCGGCCTTTTGCACGAGGACGAATACGTTTCATTGTAGGACCATCGTCAACTGTAATAGTTTTTACGATAAGTTCATCAATGTCTGCACCTTCGTTATGTTCAGCGTTAGCAATTGCAGAGTTAAGTACTTTTTTAACTAATTCAGCAGCTGATTTGTTGCTAAAAGTTAAAATTTCAAGTGCTTTCTCTACATGTAAGCCGCGGATTTGATCCACAACTAAACGTGCTTTCTGAGCAGAACCGCGGGCAAATTTATGTATAGCGATAGCTTCCATTCAATTTCCCCTATTTCTTCGCTTTCTTATCAGCGATATGACCGCGATAAGTACGAGTTGGTGCAAATTCTCCTAATTTGTGACCGATCATTTCATCAGTTACAAATACAGGTACGTGTTGACGGCCATTATGGACAGCTATGGTCAATCCGATCATCGTTGGGATGATCATTGAACGACGGGACCAAGTCTTAATTGGCTTTTTATTCCCGCTTTCCAGAGCTTTCTCTACCTTCGTCAGCAAGTGTAGGTCTATAAATGGACCTTTCTTGAGAGAACGTGGCATGGTGAATCCTCTTTATTTACCCTTCATGTTGAACTTAACTTTACCGAAGTAAACCAAGCTCAAACAATCAGAGTATTAATTAAATGTACTATTTAGTACGACGACGCACGATAAATTTATCAGTACGTTTGTTTGAACGAGTCTTGTAACCCTTAGTTGGTACGCCCCAAGGGGATACCGGGTGACGACCGCCAGACGTTTTACCTTCACCACCACCGTGTGGGTGATCAACTGGGTTCATGGCAACACCACGAACAGTTGGGCGAACACCGCGCCATCTTGAAGCACCAGCTTTACCCAAAGAGCGAAGCATGTGTTCAGAATTGCCGATTTCACCTAAAGTAGCACGACAGTCAGACTCAATTTTACGCATTTCGCCAGAGCGAAGACGTAAAGTGACATATGCACCGTCTTTAGCAACTAGTTGAGCGTAAGTACCAGCAGCACGTGCTATTTGAGCACCTTTACCTGGTTTAAGTTCGATTGCATGCACAACACTACCTAATGGTGTGTTGCGTAAAGCCATAGTATTACCAGCTTTGATTGGAGCGTCAACACCTGACTGGACTGTATCTCCAGCGCTTAAGCCTTTAGGGGCTAGGATGTAACGACGTTCACCATCAGCATATAATACTAGTGCAATATTAGCAGAACGGTTTGGATCATATTCCAAACGTTCAACTTTTGCAGGGATACCATCTTTATTACGTTTAAAATCGATCATGCGGTAATGTTGTTTGTGACCACCACCAATATGACGAACCGTAATACGACCGTTATTATTACGACCACCAGACTTAGACTTAGTGTCTAGTAATGGTGCGTAAGGCTTACCTTTATGCAACTCCGTGTTTACCACTTTAACTACGTGGCGACGACCCGGAGAAGTAGGTTTACATTTAACTATAGCCATTTTCGTAAACTCCTATGATTCCGCGCCGACGAAGTCGATGTCGCTGCCTTCAGCAAGAGTAACGTATGCTTTTTTCCAGTCGCTTCTGCGACCAAAACGAGCACCAGTACGTTTCACTTTACCTTTAACATTTAATGTGCGAACACCGTCTACTGAAACTTCAAAAAGTTTCTCAACAGCAGCTTTGATTTCAGCTTTAGTAGCAGTAGTAACAACTTTGAAAACAACAGTGTTGTTTGCTTCAGATGCCATAGTGCTTTTCTCAGAAATGTTCGGTGCTAAAAGCACTTTTAACAAACGTTCTTCGCTTATCATCCTAACATCTCCTCAAGTTGTTTAACTGCAGTAGCAGTCATCAAAACTTTTTCGAAACCAACCAAGCTAACTGGGTCAATACCGTCTACGTCACGAACGTCAACTTTGTACAAGTTGCGTGCTGATAAGAACAAGTTCTCATCAACTTCTGGAGTGATGATTAATACATCTTTTAACTCCAAGCCGTTTAGTTTAGCTACTAATTCTTTAGTTTTTGGTGTTTCAACAGTAAAGTTTTCTACCACTACTAAGCGATCTTGACGAACAAGCTCAGATAGGATGCTTTTAATCGCACCACGGTACATTTTACGGTTTACTTTCTGGCTGTGGTCTTGAGGTTTAGCAGCGAATGTTACACCACCAGAACGCCAAATTGGACCACGGCTAGTACCAGCACGAGCACGGCCAGTACCTTTTTGACGCCAAGGTTTTGCACCACCGCCACTTACTTCTGAACGAGTCTTTTGAGCACGAGTACCTTGACGAGCGCCAGCTGCATATGCAACTACTACCTGATGTACTAATGCTTCGTTAAACTCAAGTCCAAAAGTTGCTTCAGAAACTTCAAGAGCACCTGCAGCGTCTTTTAATGATAATTCCATCACGAATCTCCTGGACTAAGCTTTAACAGCTGGTTTGATGATTACGTTACCGTTGATAGCACCCGGAACCGCACCTTTAATAAGGAGCAAGTTACGTTCTGCGTCAACGCGAACCAATTCAAGGTTTTGTGTAGTACAGCGCACAGAACCCATGTGACCAGACATTTTTTTGCCTTTGAAAACGCGACCTGGTGTTTGACACTGACCTAACGAACCGTTTGAACGGTGAGAGACAGAGTTACCATGAGTAGCATCTTGCATAGTAAAGTTCCAGCGTTTAATACCGCCTTGGAAGCCTTTACCTTTAGATGTACCGGTTACGTCTACTAATTTAGTGTCATTAAAAATTGAAACAGTGATTTCACCGCCCAATTCTAAACCTTCGCCTTCATTTTCGTTTAAGCGGAATTCCCACAGGCCACGGCCTGCTTGAACGCCAGCTTTAGCGAAATGCCCAGCTGCTGGTTTTGTAACACGGCTAGCCTTACGGCTACCTGTTGTAACTTGAAGCGCCGAGTAACCGTCAGTTTCTAAAGTTTTCACTTGAGAAATACGGTTGGCTTCAACTTCTAGAACGGTTACAGGTGTTGAAACGCCATCTTCAGTGAAGATACGAGTCATGCCTACTTTACGTCCAACTAGACCAATAGTCATTGTTAAAACCCCTTAACCCAAGCTGATTTGAACGTCAACGCCAGCTGCTAGATCTAAACGCATTAATGCGTCTACAGTCTTTTCAGTTGGCTCTACGATATCAATCATGCGTTTGTGAGTACGAATTTCATACTGATCACGCGCATCTTTGTTAACGTGTGGAGAAGTCAAGATAGTAAAACGCTCTTTACGTGTAGGAAGTGGAATTGGACCACGAACCTGAGCACCAGTGCGCTTTGCAGTATCTACGATTTCAGCTGTTGATTGATCAATCAAACGATGATCGAACGCTTTCAAACGAATGCGAATTCTTTGATTTGACATTAATCAAATCCCCATTTTTAAAGAACAACAAAATACATCCCATCACCTTTTATATGTAAAAGGGGGGTGTATCGCTAATAACATTCAACTCCCTATCGGAGCTGCTGTAAACCTTAACCGTAAAGGCTAAGGTGAAAATCCGCACAAAGCGTGAGCGATGTGCGGATGCGTATTATACATAACTGATAATATTTATCAAGCCTAAATATTTTTTATCACTAAAGCTCAGATGCGGTGGCGATCAGACTAAATTGATCCCGACTCACATTGTTCAGTTCTCAATGATTTTTCAATAAGCAAGGGTCTAAGGAGTTCAGTGGTAATAATTTCTGAAACAATATTTTTAGACTGTTCTTCTTCGATCCAAATGGAAATATTATTATCATCATCAAAAGAGCGGTTCAATTTATAACTCAGGCCTGCTTTTAACGTTACGTCAAATTTAACGAAGGCATTCTTTTCACGAATGCTCATGCCATTTTGATAAATTTGCGCTTTTACCCATAATTGGTGATTACCTGCTTGATACTGCTTAGGTAGATTCCATTCAATTGGCCTTTTATACAGACACATAAGATGGATATACTCAAATTGCTTACCCCGTTCTTTTTCAAAGTTAACAAAGCGAAATTTACCTTCATCAACATCCGCTTTGATTTGATAAGCGCTACATCCAGCCAGTATTAATGATAACGCGGTTATAATTGTAAATTTATTCATCAGTTGTCTCCGTTATTGATTGTTAATATAGGTTATCTGCTTTTTAGTACAAATGGCTATCCCTATTATCAGCTTAGTTTGAACTGTTTATCCGATCCAAAGCCTGTTGGGCTTGTGCTACAGAGCTCATATCTACTGACAAGAAGAAAGCAGGAAGATCTTTTTCTTGGTAAACCGCAACGAACTCACGTTGTTCATTTTCTCTTAAAATAAGTAATGTATAGACTTCATCCGCTTTTAACTTTGCTATACCGGCTAAAAATTCACTTGGCTTGTTATTAATAAAAATGGTGTTGTTTAAAGCCAATATTTTATCTCCCGCCAACAAACCTGCCCGACTTGCCATGCTATTACTACTGACTTGTTTAACTAACAAAGCATAACCTGCTTGATAATCAGTCATCTTACCAATTAGACCATACTTGTTATCGAGCTTTTTCTCGCGGTAAAGATCAACAATACCGGTGTTAATACCACTGACCTGATAATAAGAGGCCACTTCTAACAACAATTGATCTAACTCGTACTGAAGTGGAGGCGTTAAGGTCTGACTATTTATTAAGGACTGCGTTGTTAATGGCGGCGATAAAATTGCCGATAAGACGGTTTCAGCACAATCTATTTCACTTAACGTAGCTGTTGACGTAATTTCATAAATCGACTGTTTAGACTCAGTAGATTCCTGTGCTAGCGTTAATTTATATTGCTTAGCCGGTTCAACATTTAGGGTAACATTTAATAATGGCCGCCCCACCATTGGCTCAATGATATAATCGTCGACTATCGTACCATTGGTTCTGGCTGAATTACGATCAGTAGGATTACCAAACCAACCTTTAATCGAACCTGTTCTTGTACGGATTAAGGTTTTAATACCCGCTTCACCCGCTCGGCTACCGCCCGATATTCTTGGGGCGATATCAAGGGTACTCGCCATTTGACTATTAATGGCACGAGAAGGTCGAGGAGAAAATACCGCTTGAAATCGATGAACGCCTGGCGACAGGCTTAACCTTGTTGGAGCTGAATTTCCATAAAGCTCACTCAGTGACTGACCATTGTGGCTAATTATCTTATAGCCTTTTATCCCCGTGAAGTATCGACTTAACGATGCACATTGCTTATCGTCGACTGAATCTACAATGGCAGTACCATTTATTTTATAGTGGCTTTCAGGCAATATTTTTGGCTGGTAATTACCTTTTAATAGCCGTTCTTTATTATCTCGTCGAACGGTAATCTCTATATCCTCGCCAATAGCTAAACGATTAACATAGTGTTGAAACTTCTGATTGGGTGAAGCTTTTACCGTTAAGTCACTTTTATTGTTTAGATTTACAATCACATCACCACTGGCTAATTTTAAGGTATGGGCGACGGAGAAAGGATGAACGGTTAATACCTTCAGCGTGTCATTGTTGGTATCATTACCTTGGTCAAATGTCAGACCAAAACTCCCCATTAATCTAAGCGGCACTATATTACTTGTTGCTACTGAACCCTTAATACTTGATGAGTTCTCAAGCGCTAACTTTCCCATTAAATTATATAAGCGTATCTCAAGATCTCCAGGTAAGGAGACCGAATTTATCATCTGGGATGTTAATGGCTGATGCTTAGCTACTAACACGTTGCGAGTGTCTGGATGACAATTTTGCAGATTTTTTTCTACGACGAGTACAGTTCCATCCTCTTCGTTTATCGGTAACAGTTGATAGTTAGCGTCGGCAACCACGGTTATTAATAGCTGGTGGTCAACAGTTTTTTTAATCAATGCCTGCTGTTTATTTACATCAATACCATTGTGGTAACTGAGATAATCGGCTGTCCGCCAAGCCCTTACCTTTAAGCTATGTTGTCCTGGAGCGACAAACACGGTTTGGTAGCTATTATCTAAATAGGCGTTGTTGTCAATCGCACTATTGTTATGTGACAACAGCTGGAAGGTTATCGACTGGTTTTGTTGATTATTAGCAGTCAGCG
Source organism: Colwellia sp. BRX8-5 (assembly GCF_014077325.1). Taxonomy (NCBI): domain Bacteria; kingdom Pseudomonadati; phylum Pseudomonadota; class Gammaproteobacteria; order Alteromonadales; family Colwelliaceae; genus Colwellia; species Colwellia sp. BRX8-5. Next base: position 13,253 of record NZ_JACGVR010000032.1, on the reverse strand, counting down.
CTAGCGTTGCACATTCATGCGTTTGTGGCGTTGCGGCGAATAAGGGCTTTGATAAAAGCAGCACTAATAACACACCGCTATACTTATTAGTGAATAAGGCCTTAAATACTAAACTCATCGTTACCTCCTTGTTGATACTCGAGCACTTGTTGCATTAATGTGCTTCTGTGTTTTAATATCGCTACTTTAACTTTCAAAGATGGCTCGTTAAGCAGCTTGGCTTCCACTGCAGAGATTTCTTGCAATAGATAGTATTGATTTACTTGTAGCTGGCTATATTCAGCGAGTTGTAATTCCATGCTTTGGTTAGTTTTTAATGCCATAACTAACTGTTGTTGTAATTGATAGTTATACCAACTCAAACCACCTATAAATAAAAATGACAGCGACGCAGCCATAGCGAGTAACGGTTTTTTCTCTGTAAATATATTTGTAGATTTACTCTGCCCCCTTGTACGATGAGTTGAAGCGGCTAAACGATGATTAATTTTCTGCCAATTGAGTTCATCGGGTGTTTCTAGCGCGATTTTATCTGCCGACTGTTGCAATGCAGTTATTTCTTTACGTACCGAATCAAGGGTTAAATATGAATCAAGCTGACGCGTTTGCTCAGTTAAGTCATCACCATTTATTTTGCTAATTAGCATACTTTTTTACCTCTGCATTCGCCCTTAACTTTTGTAAACATCGACAGACAACTGATTTTGAATAACTTGGCGTTTTTCCAATAACTTCCGCTATTTCGCTATGCTTATATTGCTCTGCTATATATAGCCACATAATCAAACACTCCATTTCGGACAAACGCTCGAACAAGTAAAGTAATAAATTGCGGTTCTCATAGTCGCTTTCCATACTATTTTCTAAAGACACCACTTCGGATAAATGCTCAATACCAATCGTTAAGCGTTTAATTTTTTTTAAAAAATTAAAGGTATTATTAAAGGCTATTCTTTTTAGCCAAGCAATAAAAGGCACCTGTTGATGAAAAGAAGCTAAATTGTTAAAGGCATCTACAAAGGTATCTTGTAATAGGTCATTAGCATCATGGCGGTTTTTACAAATCTTAAGAATTGCAGTAAAGATAATAGGAGAGAGTAACCGGTAACATTGTTCTAATGCCACCTCATCACCCTGCTTCATACTTTCCAGTAGCTTGTCATTCCATTTCGTCAAAACTGATCCCTTTTTAGCTGTCTTAATAAGTATAACAATTGGGTCGTGTAAAAGGTCGCAATTATGTTAGTTAAGGTATCATTAAAAACAGCTATCGCACCTTATCAAACAAGCTATTAAAGTCTTGGCCGTCGACAACTCGCTATAATTCTATAATTAATGCCATAAATTCACGATAAAACACCGTCAGATCAGCCCAACTTTTTATCACTGTTATTAATTAATTTTCATTTTTTATTTTTGTTTGAACTTACTAATGGTATACTCGCGCGCAAATTTTCAACAATTCCGCTTTTTTAGTAGCGACTTAAATAGAGTAAAGTAATGGCAGATTTATCTAAATATAGAAATATTGGTATCTTCGCTCACGTTGATGCTGGTAAAACCACAACAACTGAACGTATCCTTAAATTAACCGGTCAGATCCATAAAACTGGTGAAGTACATGATGGTGAATCTACCACTGACTTCATGGAACAAGAAGCTGAGCGCGGTATTACCATACAGTCTGCTGCGGTAAGCTGTTTTTGGAACGATCACCGTTTCAATGTCATCGATACTCCTGGTCACGTTGACTTCACTGTTGAAGTTTACCGTTCACTTAAAGTACTTGATGGTGGTATCGGCGTATTCTGTGGTTCTGGTGGTGTTGAACCACAATCAGAAACTAACTGGCGTTACGCGAACGACTCAAAAGTTGCTCGTATTATCATGATCAACAAACTTGACCGTTTAGGCGCTGATTTCTACCGTGTTTGTAAGCAAGTTAAAAACGTTTTAGGTGCTACGCCACTTATTATGACTTTGCCAATTGGCGAAGAAGATGACTTTGTTGGTGTTGTTGACCTTCTTAGCGAAAAAGCTTACATCTGGGATGACACAGGTCTTCCAGAAAACTATGAAATTACTGATATTCCAGCGGATATGGTAGAAAAAGCTGCTGAGTACCGTATACAGTTAATCGAAACAGCTTTAGAAGTTGATGAAGATATGTTGATGGAGTTCTTAGAAGGGGAAATGGTTCCTACTACAGAACAAATCAAAGCGTGTATCCGTACTGGTACTCGTGATATGACTTTCTTCCCAACTTACGGTGCTTCTGCATTTAAAAACAAAGGTATTCAATTAATTCTTGATGCTGTTGTTGATTACTTGCCTTCACCTACAGATGTTAATCCTCAACCACTTACTGATGAAGAAGGCACGCCTAATGGCGAATTCGCAATCGTTTCTGCAGATGAAACATTCAAAGCGTTAGCATTCAAAATCACTGATGACCGTTTTGGTACATTAACTTTCGTACGTATCTATTCAGGTACATTGAAGAAAGGCGATACCATTCTTAACGCTGCTACAGGTAAAACTGAGCGTGTTGGACGTATGTGTGAAATGCAAGCTGATGACCGTAACGAACTTACTTCAGCACAAGCTGGTGATATCATCGCGATTGTTGGTATGAAGAGCAATGTTCAGACGGGCCACACATTATGTGATCCTAAGCACCCTATCGTTCTAGAAGCTATGGTATTTCCTAAGCCGGTAATTTCAATCTCTGTAACACCTAAAGATAAAGGTTCAACTGAGAAGATGGGTCTAGCTATCGGTAAAATGGTTGCAGAAGATCCTACTTTTAAAGTTGAAACTGATATCGATTCAGGTGAAACGATTTTATCTGGTATGGGTGAGCTTCACTTAGATATCAAAGTAGATATTTTAAAACGTACTTACGGTGTTGAATTAGAAGTTGGTAAGCCACAAGTTGCGTACCGTGAAACAATCACTACCGCAATTGAAGATTCTTACACACATAAGAAACAATCTGGTGGTTCTGGTCAGTTTGGTAAAATTGATTACCGTATTAAGCCCGGCGAACCTGGTACTGGTTTCGTATTCAGCTCTGTTGTTGTTGGTGGTAATGTTCCTAAGGAATTCTTCCCAGCAATCGAGAAAGGCTTCAAAGGCATGATGGATACTGGTGTTCTTGCTGGCTTCCCTGTACTTGACGTTGAAATTGAATTATACGATGGTGGTTTCCACGCGGTTGATTCATCTGCTGTTGCCTTTGAACTTGCTGCTCGTGGTGCTTTCCGTCAGTCAATTCCAAAAGCTGGTGCACAGTTAATCGAACCTATCATGAAAGTTGATGTGTTTACGCCTGATGATCACGTTGGTGATGTTATTGGTGATTTAAACCGTCGTCGTGGCATGATCGCAGGTCAAGACGCAGGTGTTTCTGGTGTTCGTATTAAAGCTGACGTACCTCTTTCAGAAATGTTTGGTTACATCGGAACATTACGTACAATGACATCAGGTCGTGGTCAATTCTCAATGGAATTCTCTCACTACATGCCTTGTCCTAATAACGTAGCAGAAGTTGTTATCGCTGAAGTTAAAGCAGCTAAAGAAGCAAAAGATGCTGCTAGAAAATAGTAAGCATTAAAGTAAGAAAACAAAAAAAGGACGCTTAGGCGTCCTTTTTTATTGTCTTACAAACCAAACATAATTAACGTTTAGTATCACTAAGCTTTATTTTTTAACATCATTTTCTATGTCTGTTACTGCAATAACGGTTGCCCATGGATCACCCGATTCATCGATTTCTTTTGGTAAAGCTGTTTTCGTCGACGTGGCTACCGCTGCATTAATTTCAACCATTTCCGCTGTGGTTAAGTCTCGCCATTGTCCTGGTCGTAAATCACCCAGCTCGACACTCATAATACGCGAACGTTTCAGCTGTAAAACCTCGTAATCTAAATATTCACACATCCGACGAATTTGACGATTTAAGCCTTGCGTTAAGATAATACGAAAAACAAATTTACTTTCTACTTTAACAAGACAGGGTTTAGTGATGGTTCCCAGTATAGGTACACCTTTTGACATCCGTTGGATAAAGCGCTCACTGATGGGTTTATCAACCGTGACAATATACTCTTTGTCATGGGCATTTTCAGCGCGCAAAATTTTATTAACGATATCACCATCACTGGTCAAGAAAATTAGTCCTTCTGAAGGCTTATCTAAGCGCCCTATCGGAAAGATCCTTTCTTTGTGACCAATAGCGTCAATAATATTACCTCTAACATGTAACTCGGTCGTACAGGTAATACCCACTGGCTTGTTATAAGCAATGTAAACCCGGTCAGATTTATTAGCCGGCATAGCACCAATTTGCTTACCATCAACAAAAACCACATCACCCGCTTGTACTTTAGTACCTAACTCAGGGGTTTTACCATTGATCGTAACTCGACTTTCTTCAATCAACTTATCAGCAGCTCGGCGCGAGCAGTAACCTGATTCACTGATAAATTTATTCAGTCTTTTTTCTTGATCGCTCACGAGATATTCCAAAGTTATGCAAAGTAATAAACACCATTTTACCTGAACTTTAACAGACAGTGAAAAAGCATTATGGTTATTTAGCCTTATTTGACAGTTTTTGATTAATATTTACTGTAAATATCCCTCTTTGGTAACAACAACAGGGTAAGTCTACTTACTTAACTTGCTAAGTGTTTTCACTATGGCGTTATAAAAGCAAAGACTTTAACGTTATTTAGCTTTGTTCCACAGCTTTTGATTAATATTTACTGTAAATATCCCTCTTTGGTAACAACAACAGGGTAAGTCTACTTACTTAACTTGCTAAGTGTTTTCATTATGGCGTTATAAAAGCAAAGACTTTAACGTTACTTAGCTTTGTTCCACAGCTTTTGATTAATATTGACTGAAAAGAATTCTCCTGGCTGCCAACAGCGAGGAAGTAGATCTAGTTGTTTACGCTCATGGGAGTTTGACACTAACAACTCTAAGATTTCATGGAGGCGCTCTTTACTGATAGTAGAGAAACTTTTAGCGGTTTCAGTAAAATATAAATTAGCAGATTTTTTAATGACTATCTCTTGTCCATGACTTATGAAGGCTAAGTTGCGTGTTGCCGTTCGGCAAATAGGATAATCAGCATTTGCAGGATAAAGCTGGCTGACGATGGCATATTCATAGCGGTCGTTAATATCTTGCTCATACGGGACATAGGTAACACCATAACCTTGTGGAAAATGGCCAGTAATTTTTGTCAGTGCATTAACCACTGCTTGACAACAAGCTCCCCGCTCCGCGTTTTGATTAAGAACATAATAAACTTTCGGTAATAATTTGTAGTTATAGCTATCTTTTGTCGACAAGATAATAGAACTGTATATTTGTGGTACTTTAAGAAGGTTGCCAATGCCCTTTTTTGGGTTGACGGCACTTTTGAGTAAATGCTTAATGAACAATAATTTTTTATGCTCAACGACATTGTGCTCGTCGCGATCTTTTTTTGAATTACCAATATATATACCCGCGCCAATACCATCAATAAGATACTTAACCGTTTCTCGATAATTTATTTGTAAGAGTGCTTTACGCTCTTCAATAGGTAAGGTTCGATGGGGATCTTTTTGATAATCTGCACCACGCAAAATGGCTAGCGACTCGGGGTGGTTATTACCGATATCTTGTAATAGCGCCGCCATGACCAGTGGAATTTTTACTTTCTCTACAAAGGCTTGATAGGCCTCGGGATTATCTTGAGCCAACGTTTGATATTGCTCTGCGTTGATATCCCCCAAAGCACTCTTGATATAGGGCTCAACAATATGTTGATCCATGCATAGTCGGTCAAGTAAACGCAAACATAACACGCTTTTATAAAGCGGTTTATGTTGCTCGTTGGTTAAAGCAATTTTTCGCCCCTGGGTGGGGCTCACTAATTGTATGGTACCTAAAAGCTGGCTAGATTTACGATTACTGTCTTCAAAGCAATCACCCTCAGACAACTTGATGATCTCTTTACAGAGTTTATAGAGGTGTTGATGACGCTCATTACGTTCAAAGCGCAATTCCTCGTAATAATTGCGTTGTTCACGTTCGAGTCTTACCCGTAAAGTTTTAGCTTTATCCGTGGCTGTTTGCCGACTAACTTTTTCAATATTTTGCTTGAGCTCATCTAACTTATGCTCAATAAAAGATTGTTTTTCATAGTACTCAATCGCACGCTCAAGAACGGAATCATTTAATTGGCTGTGGCCATAAATTCTGCTTAAAAGACTTTTTACTTGGCTGGTAAAATAGCTGTCGCTATAGGTTTTATTTTCCATGTAAATACAACTTGGTGCCTGTGCTAAGTAGCTACTTTTTTTAATTATCTAAATGCTAGTTAATAATGCGATAACAGACAAGTGTTTATTAGTATCGATTGAGAAAAAGCACAACCTACAAGTTGTGCTTTTTCTCATTTAGCGTATTAATGCCTAGTGTAGTAATAATGATGATAGCTAGATTATGCTAATTTAACTTAGACCTTTGATTTTAACTTGGTGTTTTTTACCGGCCAGTTGCTGGCAAATACTCACTAAGTCTGAATGCAGGCCACCCGCGGTAACATCACGACCCGCGCCTGGTCCACGAATAATAAGCGGGTTATCTTGATACCATTGGCTCTTAATTAAAAATATATTATCACCCGGAGTTAACGAGGCAAAGGGATCATTCTTAGCAAGCGTCGCAAGATAAACCTTAGCGCTCAATTGGCCTTGTTCGTTGACACAGAATTTTGCAATATAACGAATACAGGCTTGCTGTTTAGATGCGCTAGTGAGTTGTTCAGCAAAGTAACTGTCCAAGTCTGCTGACTTTGCTAAAAATTCAGTCGTTGATAACCCTTGTAAGGATTCTGGCACTAAATTTTCGCATTCAATATCATCAAGTGATAATTCAAAACCTGCCATACGCGCTAAGATCAGTAATTTTCGTTGCACGTCTCGCCCAGACAGATCTTCTCGTGGATCGGGTTCAGTGATCCCTTGTGATAAGGCATCCATTAATAAGGTTGAAAACGGTACACTGGCATCATAGGTTTCAAATAGCCAAGAAAGCGTGCCTGAAAAAATTCCTGATATTTCCGTTATCTTATCGCCACTTTTCAATAAATCGTTAATGGCAAAGTTAACCGGTAAACCGGCGCCAACAGTAGTACTGCCTAACCATAAGCTTTTATTTTCAGCCGCGGTTAATACTAAGTCATTATAACGAGCGGTACTGGCAGAAGCCGCCCATTTATTGGCACCAATAACATGAATACCTTCTTTAAAGAACTCACTGTATAAATCACTAAAATGTTCGCTAGGGGTGATATCGACAACAATTAATTCGTCGTAAGGATGGTTCGTTAACCACGACATCAATAAGGCATTATCACAAGGCGTAGCATCTCTTTCATAAAGCGACATTGCTTGATTAACATCGATACCATCGGTATTAAGCAGTGCTTTTTTAGAAGTGACTAAACCGACTAAATGAACGTTCTCTAACACAGAGACTCGATTGAGTTGCGCGGGTAACAAGTCTAAGAATCGTTGACCTATATTACCAAGCCCTGAAACAACAACACCTATGTGTCGAGCGTCTTTAGTCATATCATAATGAACATTATTAAGTAACTCACCGGTACAACTCTGCTGAAGAATGGCGATAATACTATGCTCACTTAACGAGTTCACCACCTGCAGTACATGAGTATGTTTGAGGGCACGTTTAAAACGCGCTTGGATATTACCTTGATTTACCACACTATGACCAACAATCGCTATAATCGACACCGGTGTGAATGATACTTCGGTATCATGACTCGCCAGCCACTGACTCACTAATTTTTGTTGTGTTTGGTGGATAACCATAAAGCCTTGCTGAACATCACTACATATCGCAGAAAACTCATTACTGGCTTGTTCACCAAACGAACCGGCTAAACTGGTCGATTTTACCAGTAACAGATCGTTAAGCGAGGTAACCGACAATTCCTGTTTAGCAATTTGACCAAATTTTCCTATCTCTGTACCAGAAATTTCAGGATCAAAGCTACTTGCTACATGAAGGTGTGTGCTGTGGTTAGTGAGCGGCTGTAAGGTTTTTGCATGCAGAACCGGGTTACCTAAGCGGCCCAATTCTTTCGCGACACCATTAGGTAAGCGATGTAATTTACGGGCAAGTGGTACAATACGAGGATCGGCACTATAAATGCCATCAACGTCAGTCCATAGGGTAACATTCAGCGCGCCCGACAGTGATGCAATAATTGTTGCTGAATAGTCACTACCATTACGACCTAAAGTACAGGTTTCACCTTGAGAATTTTTAGTGATATAGCCAGTAATAACCGCCAACTTTCCTTTTTGTAAGTTCTGCTGAAAATTTTGACTACTTTGCTGATTGTCGACTGCACAGTCTTTATCATTATTGATAACCAGAAAGTCACGCGCATCAATAGCATAACTTGGACAAACTTTTTCACTTAACACCGCCGATAATAAACGCGCCGACCACAGCTCACCAAATGCCAACATATCTGCATGGTGTTGGCTTGGCTGATCAGACAACCAAGCCGTTAATTGTGTTATATCATCAGACAAAACCTTGATAAGGTCTGCTGCACTGCTAGGGTTCAATAACTCACCAATTAATGTGCTTTGTGATTTCTCTAGTGTTTCAATAGCCAAAAACAGCTCGTCACTTTTTTCAAGTGCGAGTTTATAAATATTGAATAAGTCATCCGTAGTGTTCCCATTTGCCGAAACAACAACTAAATCATTTAGTTGACAGTTTTGACGAATAATATCAACCACACGTTCAATACATTGGGTAGTTGCTAAGCTACTGCCACCAAATTTGTGTACATGAATAGCATGCTTCGCCAGTTGATTATTCCCTGATGATAATTGTTCTACTGTATTTGACTGTGTCATTTTCACTCATTAATTCTTCTACTAAAAATAGTCTACAACTTTAAATTTGGCTTGCCGATAAAGCTTGTTCTAAGTCATTAATAATATCACTAACATCTTCAATACCCACAGAAATTCGGATTAAAGATTGAGTAATACCCGCTGCAATTTGTGCTTCAATTTCCATACCTGCATGGGTCATCGTTGATGGATGACTGATTAAACTTTCAACGCCACCTAATGACTGTGCCAAGGTAAATAGTGATAAGTTGTCAAAGAGTACTTTAACCGCTTCAACACCACCTTTTATTTCGAAACTCATCATAGCGCCAAAATCTTTTTGCTGACGCTTAGCAATTTCGTGTCCCGGGTGATTTTTTAAACCAGGAAAGTATACCGCGTTAATTGCTCGATGATTTTCTAAGTATTTTGCAACAGCATTAGCATTTTCTTGATGCTGTTTCATGCGCAGTGGTAAGGTTTTTAAGCCACGTAATGCCAGATAACTGTCGAAAGGTGAACCCGTAATACCAATACAATTTGCCCACCACGCTAGCTCTTCACCCAGTTCTTTTTCTTTTGTTACTAACACCCCACCCACAACATCACTATGACCATTAATATATTTAGTTGTCGAGTGAAAAACAATATCAGCACCTAATAATAGCGGTTGCTGTAACAAGGGAGAAAGAAACGTATTATCTACTGCCACTAAAGCACCAACAGCATGACTGGCTTGAGTAACCTTTTTTATATCAACCAGCCGTAATAATGGGTTACTGGGTGACTCAATCAAAACTAATCTTGGCTTTTGTTCAAGCGCTTGCGCTAACGCTTGAACATCGTTTTGATCAACAACAAGCACATTAAATAAGCCACGTTTTGCTAGGTGGGTAAACAAGCGATAACTTCCACCATAGCAATCATGTGGAATAACAACCGTATCTTTTGTTGTCAGTAACTGACAAATTAAGTGCACCGCTGACATTCCTGTGCTGGTAACAATGCCTACAGCACCCTGCTCTAAATCAGCGATAGCTTGTGCAAACGTGCTTCGAGTGGGGTTGCCTGTTCTGGAATAATCAAATTGGCGCTTATTGTTGAAGCCTTTTAAAGCATAAGTACTCGATAAATGAATGGCAGGAACAACCGCACCGTGATGTTCATCACTATTAATGCCGGCTCTAACAGCTAATGTTGCTGGTTTTTTGCTTGTCATTTTTTGCTCCAATCGGGCAGTAAAATCAAATAGATGTTTGGACGTCTATAACTCTAAACGCTTTACTTTTGTCGGTCAAGAACTTTAGACTTCTAAACTTCTACACATTCGTTATTGACTCAACGCCAACAACCAGTAAAATCTAGCTTATAAAAAGTAATTTAGCTAAACAAAGGTAATTAAATGGCAAAGTGGAATGGCGATTATATAAAACCATACGCCGAACATGGTAAAAAAAGTGAGCAAGTTAAAAAAATCACGGTCTCAATCCCGTTGCGGGTACTGAAAGTGTTAACGGATGAACGTACTCGTCGGCAAGTTAACAACTTACGCCATGCAACTAACAGCGAATTGTTATGTGAAGCTTTTCTGCATGCTTTTACCGGACAGCCTCTTCCTGATGATGGCGATTTAACAAAAGACAATACAGAGATGCTACCTAAAAGTGTGCGCGAAGCCTTAATAGCAAAAGGTATTACCGACTTCAGTCAATTTGAAATTGAAGACGAGTAGCTTAGGGTTTTAATACACTTCCTTAAAAAGACGCTCTGGCGTCTTTTTTTATGCCCATACGGTAAGCATCTACAATAGCCAGTAACCAACAAGTTAATAGCGTATAGGTTAATGTACTCATTAAGATAGGGTCAACAATAATGGGATTTTTTGACATCTCAGCGATCAGTGCTTGGCTATTGAGCGCAACGTCACCTGATTTAACTTTATTAATAAGTGGCTGATATTGCCTCATCACTTCTTCAATATAAAAATATACCGTCACAGAGAAACTTAAAATAAATAACGTAGCCCGTAGATAAGCGTGACAAATTAGTTGGCCAATACCCGGGTAAACAAGTGCTGAGAGTAAAACGGCTTTCGTTGAAGTTTTCATTGTTATTCGTCCTACTCAATATTGTCATGCTTTGCCATCGGTGACATTGTCTAAATAGATGCTGTTACTAATGATTTATCTGGAACATAAATGACGTACAAAAGGTAATAATGCAGCGAAAGCAGCGATGCCTTGGAGCCACCATGACCATTCGTCCTAAATAACCTACTCTTTACCATCTCGGTAACTGCTGCTGCGTTACCCTACTTTCTACTTCCTGACCCCTGCGTACATGCAGTCACTGCACCGTGACCTACTATTTGTCATAAATAAAAAAAGGAGAGTCGAGCTCTCCTTTTACAGCGTTATTAATAAATACTACTGATTATTCCATATAGTTTTCAGGTAATTCTAGGGCTGCCACTCCAGACTCAACCGCCGCTTTAGCAACGGCAAGCGCTACTCGACCACACAAACGTGGATCCATCGGCTTAGGAATAATATACTCCTTACCAAAGGTCAAACTTTTCTCACCACTAGCATCTAACACTTCTTGCGAAACAGGTTCCTTTGCTAATTCACGAATTGCATGGACAGCGGCAATTTTCATCTCATCGTTAATCGTTCTAGCGCGAACATCTAAAGCGCCACGAAAAATAAAAGGAAAACATAACACATTATTGACCTGGTTAGGGTAATCAGAGCGACCTGTAGCAATAATAAGATCATCACGAACAGCAAGCGCTAATGAGGGTTTTATTTCAGGATCTGGGTTTGAACAAGCAAAGATAATTGGATTGGGTGCCATTAATTTTACATGCTCAGCAGAAAGTAGATTGGGTCCAGAAACACCAACAAATACATCTGCGCCATCGATAACATCTTCAAGGGTACGTTTATCAGTATTATTAGCAAACATACGCTTATATTCGTTAAGATCATCACGTCGGGTGTGAATCACACCTTTAGTATCAAGCATGTAGATTTTTTCGCGCTGAGCGCCACATTTGATTAATAGTTCCATACAAGCAATCGCTGCTGCGCCTGCGCCAAGACAAATAATGTTGGCATCTTTAATACTTTTACCTTGGATTTCCAAGGCATTGATCATTCCAGCAGCAGTAACAATAGCCGTACCATGTTGGTCATCGTGAAATACCGGTATTTTACAACGTTCAATAAGTGCCTTTTCAATAGCAAAACACTCTGGTGCTTTAATATCTTCTAAGTTAATACCACCAAAACTGTCAGCGATGTTGGCGACCGTATTTATAAATTCTTCAACTGTCTTATGTTTAACTTCGATATCAAATGAATTAATACCTGCAAATCGCTTAAATAATAATGCTTTGCCTTCCATTACCGGCTTAGCCGCCATACCACCTAGATTACCTAACCCTAAAATAGCGGTACCATTGGTAATAACAGCGACGGTATTGCCTTTGCCCGTATATTTGTAAACATCATCGGGATTTGCCGCAATTGCGCGAACCGGTTCAGCAACACCTGGGCTATAGGCGAGTGCTAAATCACGGCTAGTTTCAGCGGCCGTGGTTAATTCAACACTTATTTTTCCAGGTGTTGGGAATTGATGGTAATCAAGTGCTTGTTGGCGAAAGTCAGTCATGATTGATCCTATGCGTTAGGTGAATTTATTGTCTTATATATGCCATTTTTCACGTTTTATTTTGTTTATATACAGCATAGTTTTATAGACTCGTTATCAATCAAGATACACCTTTGTCTGTGATCTTTAAAAAGTAACGGGTATATACTATTGTAATCTTACATTTTGTTCCAACGTTATTCTTATATAAAAAAGTGCTAGAAGCTATAACAAACATACCCTTAGCCCTTTTGTATTGCACATCATAAAACTAAATATTCGCTATACAGCTTAATCTATTCACCGTATTTTATGACCACTTTTATAAACTTCTTTGACTTAAAAAATTTAGCCATCGATTTTTCTTTTTTTCAATACACAACAACGAATTTATCGGTGAAGTTATCCAATTAATAATTAATCTTCATCAACGTTGTCACTATCGCTTATTACGTTGATTAATTGCTTTTGAATTTATATTCAATAATGGCCATTGAAATAATTTATTTTAGGTAAAAAAAAACCACCTCAGGGGTAATGCCGTTCACTTAAGGTGAACGGCATTTTTACTTTTAACAGGGTACCTATTCTTTGAACATTTCAACATTCTCGGATATTGCCGTTCTCGCCTACCGGGTAAAACGAATTGCTTAGCCG
>NZ_JACGVR010000016.1:0-90793 GCF_014077325.1 Colwellia sp. BRX8-5 | reverse complement strand
TAATCAAGAGACGTTATTTCATTCTATAAAAGCCACTATTGTGGCTTTTTTTATATAATAGAAATAGGCGCAATAATAGAAAACGCCGAAGTAATATTACAAGATGTAGTAGCAAAGGGCGATGCCCAGCAACAATTTGATGCTCAGCAACTACTTGATAATATTAGCTAATCAAGAGACGTTATTTCATTCTATAAAAGCCACTATTGTGGCTTTTTTTATATAAAAGAATTTTTTATATAATAGAAATAGGCGCAATAATAGAAAACGCCGAAGTAATATGACAAGACGTAGTAGCAAAGGGTGATGCCCAGCAACAATTTGATGCTCAGCAACTACTTGATAATATTAGCTAATCAAGAGACGTTATTTCATTCTATAAAAGCCACTATTGTGGCTTTTTTTATATAATAGAAATAGGCGCAATAATAGAAAACGCCGAAGTAATATTACAAGATGTAGTAGCAAAGGGCGATGCTCAGCAACTGCCCAATTATATGAGTTAATCAATCGCAATTACTTTAGCTTTTATAAAAGCCATTATTGGGATTTTTTTATATAATCAAAGAACCTGATTGGCATAAACCTTAAAATATTGGATAATGCGCGCATTATAATCGGGAGTTATTGATGCGTTACGCTTTAGGTATTGAATACGATGGAAGCCGTTATCACGGTTGGCAACGACAAAAAAATGCGGTCAGTGTTCAGCAAAATGTAGAAAAAGCTTTATCAAAAATTGCTGATGAAAAAATTGAAGTTATTTGTGCGGGCAGAACTGATACGGGTGTTAGTGCGACCAACCAAGTTATTCACTTTGAAACGGACAAAGTGCGTAAAGATGTTGCTTGGACACTGGGCGTAAATACCAATCTACCTAGTGATATTGCTGTGTCTTGGGTGAAGCAAGTTGACGACAGTTTTCATGCTCGATTTAGCGCCACAGCACGTCGTTATCGCTATGTTATTAATAACAATCGTTTAAGATCTGCAATTTTAAGCCAAGGAATAACCTGCTGTCATTATCCACTTGATGAAAAGTTAATGCATCAAGCGGCACAGTCTTTATTGGGTAAACATGACTTTACTTCCTTTCGCACCGTTCATTGTCAGTCGCATTCTCCGGTTAGAACATTGATTCATTGCAATGTTTCACGCCAAGGTGATTTTGTTATTATTGATGTTAAAGGCAATGCTTTTTTACATCATATGGTGAGAAATATTGCGGGTAGTTTAATGCGTATAGGCCAACAATTAGAAACAGTAGCGTGGTTGGGGGAAGTTCTTGAAGCTAAAAATCGTTGTGTAGCTGGCATGATGGCATCTGCTGCAGGTTTGTATTTTGTTGGTGTTGACTACCCACAAGAGTTCAATATTCCAAAACCTCCGCTGGGGCCACTGTTTTTACTTTAAGATAAATAGTGACAGAATGAGTAATTACAAACTGCTAATTCCAACAAAACAGACCAGTTTTTTGTATTCATAGTAGGGCTAAATGTGCTTTAATTGTCGGTTATAGTTAGATTAATTCAAAAAATTAACAATTTGCTGATAGGTTTGAAACCAATATTGGCAAGTTTTCCTATGTTCCCATGGACATATTAGGTAAAAGAAGGCAAAAATAAATTATGAGCTGGATAGAAAAAATTCTCCCAAAAGCAAAAACCACCCAAAAACGTAATATCCCTGAAGGCGTTTGGAGCAAGTGTACTTCTTGTAATGCAGTACTTTATAAAGCAGAACTCGATAGATTATTATCTGTTTGTCCAAAATGTGATCACCATATGCGTATCTCAGCACGCAAACGTATTGATTGCTTTTTAGATGCAAATAATCGCGCTGAATTAGGTGAAGAGTTTGAAGCACAGGATATTTTAAAGTTCAAAGATTCAAAACGTTATAAAGACCGCTTAAGCGCTGCACAAAAAAGTACCGGTGAAAAAGATGCACTGGTTGTGATGAAAGGTGAACTTAATGGTATGCCTATCGTTGCTGCTGCGTTTGAGTTTGCTTTTCTAGGTGGTTCAATGGCATCAGTTGTTGGCGCTCGTTTTGTTAAAGGTGTTGAATACTGCCTTGAGCATAACCTACCACTTGTTTGTTTTTCTGCAAGTGGCGGAGCACGTATGCAAGAAGCATTATTTTCATTAATGCAAATGGCAAAAACGAGTGCAGCATTAGCAAAAATGAGCGAAAAAGGTTTACCTTACGTTTCGGTATTAACTGACCCTACGATGGGCGGCGTATCTGCAAGTTTAGCTATGCTCGGCGATATTAACGTTGCAGAGCCTAAAGCGTTAATTGGCTTTGCGGGTCCACGTGTTATTGAACAAACTGTTCGAGAAAAGTTACCTGAAGGTTTTCAGCGAAGTGAATTTTTAAAAGAAAAGGGTGCTATTGATATTATTGTTGACCGACGTGAAATGCGTAGTACGCTTTCTCGTATGTTAGCTAAATTCATGGGACATCCAAGCCTTAACGCTTCTTAACTAACGCTTCACAACAACACTATGCCAACAAACAACAAAAGCCATTTTGCTAGTAAGTCTCTAGCTCAATGGCTTTCTTATTTAGAAACAATACATTTAACTGAGATCGACTTGGGGCTCACACGCATTTCGCATGTGGCTAAGCGATTAAATATTGATTTCAGTTTTGCCCAAGTGATCACGGTTGCAGGAACTAATGGTAAAGGCACTACCTGTGCTTTTATTGAAAATGCTTTGCTCGGTGATGATAAAACAGTGGCGGTTTATTCTTCACCACATATTGAAAAGTTCAATGAACGCTTACGTATTAATAATATTGACGTTGACAGTCAATCATTAATCAACGCCTTTGAGCAAATAGAGCAACAGCGTGGTGATATTTCACTAACCTATTATGAATACACAACATTAGCCGCATTTTTAGTTTTAATGGAAAGAAAACCTGCTTTTATTATTTTGGAAGTAGGTTTAGGTGGGCGTTTAGATGCCACAAACTTAATTGACGCTGATATTGCCGTCATAACCACGATAGACTTAGACCATCAAGCGTACCTAGGTGATAATCGCGAAAGTATTGGCTTTGAAAAAGCGGGTATCATGCGTGCGAATCAAAAAGTTGTTATTGGTGATACCGATTGTCCTATATCTGTACTTGCCCATGCTAAAAAACTTAAAGCCGTGGTCAGTCTGCGAGGCGATGATTTCTCTATTGAACAGCACAAAGTGCCGACTTGTCACTCCTTGTGGTGTTGGACATTTGGCGAGTACCAAATCAATGGTTTAAATAAGCCTTTTATACCTCAAGATAATGTAGCAACGGCACTAACGGTATTGGCTTTACTTAATGATTGTTCTGTTGTTTTTAATACTGAAAGTGTCAATGCCTTAATAAACCAAACAAAAGTTGCCGGTCGAACTGAGCTTATCAGTAAAAAATCGTTAAACAGTCCGGTGCTACTTGATGTTGGCCATAATCCTCAAGCAGCACGTTATTTAGTTGAGTATTTAAAGTCGCAAAAGTATGACAAGCTTTATGCGGTTACCGGTATGTTAAAAGACAAAGATATTGCTAACACCTTTGGACCATTATCTGCACTGGTTGATCAATGGTATTTAGGCAGTTTATCTATGCCTCGTGGAGCTACTGCAAAGGAATTAGCTGAAAAATTGTTATTAAATGAAGATTCAGCTAATTGTTTTGACAATATCACTGAGGCATTTAGAATGGCTAACAAAAATTCAACAGCAACAGATTTGATCTTAGTGTTTGGATCATTTTACACCGTAGCTGAAGTCCGACGTTTATTGCTGTAGTTTTTATTAACTGCAGCCTGGGAGTTCCATTTGTCTACACCTTTTCAAAACCGCTTAGTTGGCACCATTATTGTGGCTGCGGTTGCTATTATTATTTTGCCAGACTTACTAGACGGTAATAAAAAGACCTATCAAGATGAGTTTGAACAAATTCCACCTCCGCCTAAGGTCGAGTTTGTTAAGAGCACACCAAGCTTTCCTGAAGATAAAATTGTTATAAATACTGACGAAATACTGAGTGATGAAGCGGCATTAGATGACGATGTCTCTTCGACTGAACAAGCAATAAAAGATACGGCTGAAACAGAGAGTGACCCGGGTTTAAATAACGCTGTGGCGACGAAAGAAGACGATAAAGCGTTAACTGAGCAAGTAGTAGATAATATTTTGCCAGAAAAATCAGTGTTGCAACAAGCATGGGTAGTACAGCTGGGCAGTTTTCGTCATAAAAAAAATGTTGCACAATTATTACTCAAGCTTAAAGATAATGGCTATACCGCTTTCACAAAACCGATAAAAACAAAAAACGGCCCATTAATTAAAGTTTTCATTGGCCCTGAACTGATCAAAAACTCATTGATAAAAAAAATCCCAGCATTGAAAAAATTAACCGGTGTTGAAGGTAAAATTGCTCGTTTTTACCCAACAAAATAATAAGTTATAACCACTGCTCAATAATACGGTGTAAAAAGTAGTTAAGCACTTTCAATGGCAATGGCTATTTTAAATAAAACATTGGTAAAATAAGGGGCGTTTCTGTTAGAATGCGCGCCTTATTATGCTGGTAAATATTCATTGGTAACGATTAATTTATGGTTTGGATAGACTATGCCATTTTGGCAATTGTAGGCATTTCAACATTAATTAGCTTGGTTCGCGGCTTTGTCAAAGAAGCAGTTTCGCTAGTTATCTGGATCAGTGCCTTCTTTATTGCCAGCCACTTCTATGTAAATCTTGCTAGTTTATTGACAAACATTTCCGATCAAGTCCTACGTAATGCCGCGGCAATTGCTATTCTTTTTATTACCACGTTAATTCTTGGCGCTATGGTAAATTATCTTATTGGTCAATTGGTCAGTAAAACAGGCTTGTCTGGAACCGATCGCCTGCTAGGGCTAGTTTTTGGTGCATTACGTGGCGTGTTAGTTACCAGCGCATTATTATTCTTTATGGATGCATTTACGCCAGCGTCATCAACCGCATGGTGGGCAAGTTCTCAACTCATCCCCGAGTTTACACTCATTGTTGAATGGTTTTTCGAATACCTAAAGAATTCATCAAGCTTTTTGAAATAACGTTATTTTAGTGCCATGAAAATGGGGCTGATGTTCATTAGTATAATTTTTATTTACTTAGCGTTTATGTTATTAAAACGCCCTTAAACTTAGTTCTGTGGAGAATAAACGCATGTGTGGTATTGTTGGCATTGTTGGTAAAACATCGGTAGGTCAAGCATTATATGACGGATTAACTGTACTTCAACATCGTGGTCAAGACGCTGCTGGTATTGTGACTATTCACAACAATACCTTTAGACTACGTAAAGGAAATGGTTTAGTAAAAGACGTGTTTCATACGCGTCATATGTTGCGATTACAAGGTAACATGGGTATTGGTCATATTAGATACCCAACCGCAGGTACTTCAAGTTCTTCAGAAGCTCAGCCATTTTATGCCAATGCTCCTTTTGGTATTTCTCTTGCACACAATGGTAATTTAACCAACGCTATTGAATTAAAAGAGTGGTTATTTAATGTCGCACGTCGTCATGTAAATACCACATCTGATTCTGAATTGTTACTCAACATTCTCGGTCATGAATTACAATTGACTGAAAATTTGAAATTAACACCTGATGATATTTTTACTGCAATATCTAATGTACATGAGCGTATTCGTGGTGCCTATGCAACGGTTGCTTTGATTATTGGCCATGGCATGGTGGCGTTTCGTGATCCTAATGGCATTCGTCCTCTAGTATTTGGTAAGCGTGAAACGGCTACGGGTATCGAGTATATGATTGCTTCTGAGTCGGTAGCGCTTGATGCAAACGACTTTGAATTTGTCCGTGATGTTGCGCCTGGCGAAGCTATTTATTTCACTGAAGATGGACAAATTCATAGCCAGCAATGTGCAAAGAACCCAACATACAACCCGTGTATTTTTGAATATGTTTATTTTGCGCGTCCTGATTCAGCGATTGATAAAATTTCTGTTTACGGCTCTCGTGTTGAAATGGGCAAAAAATTGGGTGATAAAATAGCAAAAGAATGGGAAGACGTAGAGATCGACGTTGTTATCCCTATTCCAGAAACATCATGTGATACTGCTTTAGAAATTGCTCGACACCTTGGCATCCCATACCGTCAAGGTTTTGTGAAAAACCGCTATATTGGCCGTACCTTTATTATGCCGGGTCAAGAGCAGCGTAAGAAATCAGTTCGCCGTAAACTTAATGCGATAACAACAGAGTTTGCTGGTAAAAATGTATTGTTAGTCGATGACTCTATTGTAAGGGGTACTACTTCTGGACAAATCATTGAAATGGCTCGCTCTGCGGGGGCAAAAAATGTTTATTTTGCCTCAGCCGCTCCAGAAATTCGTTTTCCTAATGTTTATGGTATTGATATGCCAAGTGCCAATGAGCTCATTGCTCATGGCCGTGAATTAGACGATATTTGCCAATTAATTGGTGCAGATAAACTTATTTTTCAAACCTTGGAAGATTTAGTTAGTGCTGTGGGCAGTGTAAACCCTGAAATCAAACAATTCGAGACATCTGTGTTCGATGGTCAATATATAACTAAAGACATTACTCAGGGCTATTTAGAGCGTTTAGATGCGATGAGAAATAATGAGAATAAAGAAGACTCAGATAAAAATGCTGATTCAATTATCGATATGCACAATGAAGGTGCTGAATAGCATCAGGCTTGTCTAAACGACAGTATAGAAAAATAAAGTAAAATAAAAACCCGCTTAGTTTATCACTAAGCGGGTTTTTTTATCATCAAATCCTAAAGATACATACTTATAATAAAAGCGTTAAGATATATGTTCTGAGCCAAAGCCCATACCTAACATAATAGCGCTAAATGCCATTAAAGAGACTAAAAGAACTAACCCGCAAGTAACTACAGAGCTTGAATAAATAAAGCCTTTTTCTTCTGGAATATTCATCATGATGGGTACGCCAGAGTAAAGTAAATATACAGAATAACAAAGTGCGGCTAGTCCCGCTAAAGCAACAAACCATAAAACAGGAAATAATGCAGTTACGCCAACCATTAATAACGGTGTTGCTGTGTAAGCGGCTAATTCTAAAGACTGGGTAAAATCTGGCTTAGCATCAAAAGTTTTTGCCATCCATTGAATTAAAAAAGCTAAACCAATAACACCAAAGATTAAACCAAAATACATGCCGACAGACATGGTCATTGCGCTTGCCTGAGTTAATTTTATTGGATCACCTACGCCTATTGTCCAACCAATATGAGCGGCGGCAAAATAACTACAAATGGCAGGTATTAACGCTATGGTTAAAATATGAACCATGCTGTACATTAAGCTTTCGTGGCGCCTTTCAATTGTGTGCCACTCTTTCTTAGGGTCAGTATACAATCCCCATATATGATTTAATATCATAATAAAATCCTCTCGCTGTCCCCAAAATTACATTTATTGCTTTTTATTTTTTATTAATAAATGTCTGTGTCGATCAATGTTTTTATTATTGATAGCTTATTTATGTAAGATGGCGAAGCTTTCGTCAAGAGATGAATAGCAATTAAGCTAAATTAAATGCAAATAACTTCTTTTTATACCGAAAATAACAAATGTTTATATAGTGATATATTATTTTGTTCTTTCAAAGAAAAGTGTGGGCTATTAAAAATGTCAGTTTTAATGGAAAATCAGGCGACTTTTATTCTAACAATATTCATGACTTCTATCTCAAAGCCAGCAATCATTTCAGTGCTTGTGTAATAGGTCATATTCACTTGTTGTTTGCTAAGTGATTTATAAGCTTTTTTCCGCTTATATTTGAATGGAGCATCACAGCCTTTTATCATTACCGTATTAATAAACCACTCATCTTGTTCGCGTTGAACATGAGAGACGACAGTAACATTTTCACTATGAACAAGTTTGTCATGTTTTTTTAAGAGACTGTTTACTGTTTTCTTTTTCATCTTTATTACCTTGAAGAGACGTTATAATGCTCGGACCTAAAATAGCAGCGCCATTGATATTGGCTTTTTATTAAGAAGACAAACTATTCTAAACTTTATTATTTCTTTTCGCAAAATAGTCAATTAAGACAGTACATCATTAAAGTATTAGCCTAGTAAGGAGGGATATTAGCTAACTTATTAGGAGATTTTTTTTAAATTTAGCTATACTAGCTACTCTTAAGTTTGTATAACTCATCGTAATAGGGTGCTTGCAGTAATGAGCAAATCAATTCTTTTCCATACTATTTATCCACATAAAACCAGTAAAGTATGGGTTGTTTTTGTCCATGGTGCTGGCGGTAGTTCGGCAATTTGGTTTCGTCAGATCAGAGATTATCAAAAAACTTATAATGTGCTCTTACTTGATCTTCGTGGCCACGGAAAGTCCAGCCATCTGGTACAAACCTTTGTTGATAGTAATTACTCCTTTAATAAAGTCTCCGAAGATATCATCGATGTTTTAGATCACAATAATATTACATGTGCACATTTTGTTGGCATTTCTTTAGGAACTATTATCATTCGCAACATAGCTGAAATTGCGCCTCAATATGTATCAAGTATGGTTCTAGGTGGCGCTATTACTCGTTTTAATGCTCGTAGTAATATTTTGGTTTATTTAGGAAATACCTTTAAGCATTTTCTACCATATATGTGGTTGTATCGCTTATTTGCTTTTATTATGATGCCGAAAAAGCGCCATAAGGAATCTCGACACTTATTTGTTCGTGAAGCTAAACGTTTGTGCCAGAAAGAATTTATTCGTTGGTTTAAGTTAGCGATGGACGTGAACCCCTTGATGCGTTATTTCAAAGAGAAAGAAATTGATATACCTATCCTTTATATTATGGGCAAGGAAGACCATATGTTTTTGGGACCGGTGATGGAAATGGTTAAGCAACATAAAAACAGTTTATTACACACCATTCATAAATGTGGTCATGTCTGCAATGTTGAGAACCCAGAACTCTTTAATCAACATTCGTTAGAGTTTATCGCTCAACAACACTAATTTTATAGATATATCACCCTTGAGAACAAAGTTATGTTTGTTCTTTTATCAATATTAGTCAATAGCGGTTAAATAAAGCTGGTTTGGTTACGACCGTTGTCCTTTGATTTATACATGGCTACATCTGCTCTTTTGAGAAATAAACCAACATCATCTGGCTTAGTTAATTGGGTGGCTCCCATGCTTACGGTGATCTTTACCTTTTTATTATCAATAATAAGAAAAGCATTATCAACAGCCGCGCGGATGCGCTCAGCAACAATTAAAGCGAAGTCGATGTTGGTAGCGGGAAGAATGAACGCAAACTCTTCGCCGCCAATTCGCCCCATCAGATCATTCTCTCTCAGTGCCAATTGGCTTACGTTGCAAATAATTTTTAAGACTTCATCGCCAACCGAATGACCATAGGTATCATTAAATACTTTAAAATAATCTACATCTAACATTAATAAACACAGTGGAAATTGATAACGATGGGATCGCTCTAATTCAAGCTGCAAAGATTTCATAAAGGCACGTCTGTTAGCAATGCCAACTAACTCATCCGTTGTCGCCATTTTTTTTAATTTATTAATGTCTTGTTCTATATGGTTAGCCATTTTATTTAAATTTTTGCTCAGTGAGCCAATTTCATTTTTTACGATGACCTTGCTACGTGCTTGGTAATTTCCTTCAGCTATATTTTGTGCATCGTGAACCAGTGAAAATATAGGCAGAACAATCTTATTTCTGACATAAAAAGTGATAATTAACGCCATAAGTGTTGAAATAACCAATAATAAAATGACGTACCATAAATATTTTTTTTGCTTAATGTTAAACTCATCAGCCTCGACAATTAACCTAGTCTCCACAGCATCGATAAACTTTTGAATAGGTTGCATAATGGCAATTTTTTCTTGCTGGTATTGAGGTGAAAATAATAGCTTAATAGCAAAAGCCCTATCAGGCTCTCCTTTAAGGGTAAACGTACCTTTACCATCATTGTAGAGTCCTTTCATTAACGCAAAAGCCTGTTTTTCGATAGTCATTAAATTATCTGAGCGGTTTTGGGACTGTTGAAGTAGTAATAACTCACTTTCTGTAAAGCCCATATTTCCCATAAGAGTCTTTAATGGGACTTGTATGCCTAATTTATCTGAAGTAAAGCGTTCTGGTGTAAGTGACGTATACCAGTACGTGGGAGGGTATTTTTTTGGTCGAGGAGAATCTCCGTTACGTATTGCAATGATGTCAAAATAATACTCTTTATAAATCTCATCCCCGGTAACCACATAGGTGCGTGCCATACGAGTTAGGTCATCTGAACTTTGGCGTAGTTCATTAGCAATGGTTAGCGAATATATATGGTGCTTTTCATCTTTAATTGCTCGCAGATCAAAAATACCAATAATATGAAAGAAAACATAACCCCACATGCTTAATATGACGATAAAGCATAAAAAGCCGATTTTATTGCCAGTGGAAATATTCATCTACAACCTATTGGTTTAGTATTAGCTATGCAATATCACACAGTTGATAATATTTACTCATTTCATTCATTAACGTCTAACCATGAAATAAAAATTTTACAGACAGTTTTATTAAGTGTTGAGTTTACCCAAACGAGTATCCTTATAGATTTATAAATCTATAAGGTATGATATATGTGATATCGCTATTTTAAAGCTTACTTTGAGTATAGACACTTCTGATCATCTTGTGTAAATAAGTGATAATTCTTGATATGGCTATGATAAATAGACACTAATTTAGTACCCATAGCTTAGTTATTTACGATATTTAGACCACAACACTATTAGCGCCTACCTTCTTTTTTATAATGTTAAACACGAGGCATGAGTTAATGGAGCTGTAAAAAAATTATTTATATTGTTAATTACTCACTTAGTGTCGGCTAAATGAAATTATTACTCATAATTATCTCGCTGAATGAAGGGGGAATTTTTAGGGGATTAAATACTTTTTGGGTGATTTTGTAGTGTTTTTACCATGATATTCTACCTAATAATAAGGAGTTACCGTGATTTGCGTGAAGGACTTATCTTTTAGCCGTAATGATGGCGGCAACAAACAAAATATTTTAAATAAACTCGATTTATTTGTACCTGCAGCACAGCACCTCGCGTTACTTGGTGATAGTGGTTCAGGTAAAACAACCTTTTTACATATTTTAGCGGGACTCTTGCAAGCAGATAGTGGCTCGGTAAGTATTAACAATCAAGAGCTTTCATCACTGAATGAGACAGAACTTGCGCTGTATCGTCGTAAAATAGGGCTAATATTTCAGCATTACCAATTGCTTGACTGTTTAACCGTAAAGCAAAATATTCTCTTTCAACACAAACTCAATTACCCCAAAAAACCAGCGGATGAATTTGACAATATCGTCAATAAACTTGGGCTCGAAAGTAAGCTCGATTCACTGCCAGAAAAACTCTCAGGTGGAGAACAACAAAGAGTTGGTATCGCAAGAGCTTTACTCAACAAACCTCAGATAATTTTTGCAGATGAACCAACAGGTAACTTAGACCGGCAGCGCTCGCACCAAGTCGTTAAACTTCTTACTGAGTTATGCAGTGAGCAAAAAATCAATTTGGTGATGGTGACTCACAGTCATCAATTAACCGATTACTTTGACCATGTAAAAGTACTTAGAGATGGTCATTTTGAATAATTTGACCAATGAAATTAAACTTATTATCGCCACTCATTTAGCCTTCTATCGAAGACATCCTTGGTTAATGGCGTTATTTTTTCTAGGTTTTAGTCTAGGTAGTGCACTATTAACCGCAATTTCTGGCCTTAATCAAGAGGCTAATACACGCTATCAAAATTCTTCCGCATTAATCAATAACCCCGTTACACATTTAATTAAGCCATTAACAGGAAAGTACTTTATTGATGGCAATATATGGCTCACTTTACGACAACATGGCTTTATCAATACTCAACCCGTTTTACGAGGTCAATTAAAAACCAACAACGGAGAAACACTTGCCATTCAGGGTGTGGATACTCTGCTGTGGTTAAACCGTGCGCAATACCAACAAAGTGATGAAAATGTTGATAAAACAGCTCAACGCTTTTCCCTTTCTACCTTATTAGTTGACTCGAAATTTGCAAAACGCATCGTGACAAAAACAGGTGAACCAATAAAATTTTCGCTGCAAAACGATCAGCAACAACCTGAAGTTGTATTAGCTGACAATATTGGACTTTGGGCGATCACCGATATCGCCAATGCTGATTATTTATTAGCAGCTAAAGGGCAACTCAGCTTTATTGAGCTCTCGCATGTTAGTGAGCAGCAATTAATAAAAATAGCACAGCTAATTGCTGGGCAAGCACAGTTGATTGATGCAGAGCAACAATCGTTCGATGTTTTATCTGAAGCCTTCTTTTTTAATCTGACCGCACTTGCCATGCTTGGTTATATTGTTGCGGCATTTTTGAGTTTTAATGCGATAAAACTGACGTTAACTGCGCGACAAAAATTAATAGAGCAAATGCAGCTATTAGGTTGCATTAAGTTAAGTGTTCAACTGAGTCTTGTCATTGAACTTATTATTGTTAGTGTTTGCACTGCTTTATTAGGTACATTAGGTGGTTATTTAATTGCTAATGCATTAGTGCTTGATGTTAACAGCACTCTAGTTGGCTTGTATCAACTCGATAAAGCGCTTGTGATCAATTGGCAATGGTCAAATGTCTTATTAGGCTTTGCCCTTAATATTTCGGCTTTGGGGGTAATACTTTTGGCGCAAGCCAAGCAAGTTGCCCAAAAAAGTCAATTGATGTTCTATAGTTTGTTGGTCAGTACATTAGTAGCAGTCATAGGGTTACTCTATTATGCGACTAATGAGTATCAAGCCTTGCTGCTGTGTTTTGCGCTTTTAATGTTGTTTATTTTACTTGTGCCTAAAGTACTGTCTCTCTTGGTTTCATTACCGTTGACAATCACAAATCCATTAACACAATGGCTTCATGCCGATACCCGACTTCATGTAAAAGACCTTCATATTGCTATTATTGCAATTCTAGTGGCGCTTGGCAGTGCTATCGGCATGCAAATTATGGTGAAAAGCTTTAGCCATACGTTAAATGCCCATCTTGAAAAGCAATTAAGTGCAGATATTTATTTACGTTCAGATAAACTCGATAATACTTTAAGGCAAGCGCTCACTAACTTACCTGAAGTTGAGAAGTTGAGTATCTATATGCAAAGTGATGGTGATGTAAATAAAGTACCTGCGAACCTTGCAAGCTTTGGTAATAGCTTTGAACATTATCAACATATTTCGCTGACTTCAGGCTCAGCCATTAAGGTAGAAAATTTTTATGGTCAAGGTTGCTTGGCTAACGAACAAAGTAAAATTAAGTTTAATTATTCATTAAATGACGTGATGGTCTTTAAGCAAAATTCAACTAAATTTACTTGTCGTATAACAGGGTTCTTTTATGATTATGGTAACCCAAGAATATCGTTACTTACGTTAGAGGAACGCCAGAAAACAGCAGCACTAAACCGTGATGTTTTTGGTTATTCAATACGGCTAAAAAGTCGTACTTCCGTTGCTGTTTTTAGCGAGCGTTTAATGGACGAATTTAAACAAGACAGTACAAAAATTTTAGCCAATAAAAAATTTAAAGAAATAGCTAATGCCTTGTTTGAAGATACGTTTGTAGTGACCAAAGCACTCAATGGTTTTATTCTCGCTATTGCATTGTTAAGTTTGTGTACCAGCCTATTAAGTTTAAGTGTTAATCAATTAAAGCAATTAACCATATTACGTAATTTAGGCGTAACACAAGGGCAATTATTAACCATGAAACTGCTACAAACAGGAGGCGTGGTTGTGTTTACTGCGTTGTTTGCTATTCCGCTTGGCTTCGCACTGGGCTTTGCGTTATTAAAGTTTGTCATGCCAATTGCCTTTGGCTGGACTATTCACTTTAGTTTAGATTTAAGCAGTTTATTAATAACGTGCTTAACGCTAGTTGGAGTCTCTGTTTTATGTGCCTATTTACCGATCCGAAAATTAACTAACTTAGCGACTAAGGAGTCATAATCGCGTGATAAAAAGACACGTTTTGACCGGGGTATTATTGACTCCGTTTGTTTTTGTACGGTTTACGCTTGTGCTGTTAATTTTTGTGCTGTCTGCGTGTCAACCGACTGAGCAAAAAACAACCTCATCTAAATTACAAGTGGCTATTGGCAAACCGGTAATACAGGGCACTCCTCTTATCTTTCCCGCTGATCATGGTATTCATGCTGAACAAGGTATTGAGTGGTGGTATGTAACGGCTAATTTGCAAAGTGACACTGGCGA
Source organism: Colwellia sp. BRX8-5 (assembly GCF_014077325.1). NCBI lineage: Bacteria > Pseudomonadati > Pseudomonadota > Gammaproteobacteria > Alteromonadales > Colwelliaceae > Colwellia > Colwellia sp. BRX8-5. Next base: position 76,404 of record NZ_JACGVR010000016.1, on the reverse strand, counting down.
GACTTTTGGGGTTCAATGGACATTATTTCGCACACTAATGCCAGGCAACCTTGAGTCACAATGGTGGGATAACAATCTTTACTTTGCTCATTTTGCCATGCAACACCAACAAGATCATGTTGCGTTTGAACGGTTTTCACGAGCAAGGCAAGCTAAGGTCATTAGCTCGCCGTTTGATGCCAGTATTGATGATTGGCAGTTGAGCAGTATCAACAACGAATTTTTGCCACTCAATTTAACAGCAGCACATGAAAACTATGAAATAGCACTAACACTAAGCGACAGCCCAATAGCCTTGCATGGCGACAAGGGCTATAGCCAAAAAACACAAAGTGGTCATGCGTCTTATTACTTTAGTTATCCCTTTTTAAAGGTAAAAGGCCGTCTAACTTTTGCGGGTAACACCTATAACGTTTCGGGGAATGCATGGTATGACAGAGAGTGGTCGGCGAGTTTACTCGACAAAAATCAACTCGGTTGGGATTGGTTCAGTATTGTTGACACTCAATCAGAAAAGCAAGGGCTCATGCTCTTTTGTATTCGAGGTAATGATAATAATTATGAGTATTGTAGTGGTAGTGAGATAGCCCCCAATGGCGAAACAACACCGCTTTTTAAAGAAGATATTAAGCTGTCTGTTATTGAAACCGTGACATTAAATAACCACGATTATCCTAGTAAATGGCAGGTTGAATTAACGAATAGACCAATCATTATTATTGAAAGTATTACCAAAGATTCACGTAATCAATTAACAATCCCTTACTGGGAAGGACGAGTAAAAGCAACGGGTGGTTTTAATGGTATTGGCTATGCCGAAATTACTGGCCATTAATTATTCATTATTATGTTGTTATTTTATTTTGCAAACCCTGGTCAAAATGACTAATAAAAGCAGTCATGCGTAAGTTATATGCAAAAATTGCCATCATCATTACCTGATAATATTACTTTTTTTACTCTCTATTTTTTTACTCTCTAAAAGGGGACTGAGTGAGATAATGTGTTTCATAAAACCCCTTACTTTGTGGTCTTCGCGTTTAAAGTAGCATAGACAATACTCAATTATTATTGGATCGTTAACTTTCTCTGAAAATAGCCGCGCAATTATTAATAAGGGTATGATAAAATCGATATCAATCTAGTGTATATAGTGAAGAATTTCACCAAATGTCGAATACAAAATTATTATCTCCAATATTGTCATTCTTAAAGTGTGAAACACCACAAGCATGGATTGATGAAGCCGTTAAGCCTGAAAATTTACCCGTGCTATTAATTGATCACCTGGTGTGTGAATTAAAAGCAGCTCAGTCCGCTATGTTTTTGATCCGAAAATATGCAGTTGATAAAGAAAGCGGTGATGCTTTGTTGGCATGGCTGCAGCCATTCGAGCAATTAATCTATAAAAGGCAAGGGGATTGGCGCTCATTACCGTCGAAAAACAAGTTAACTAAAGCCATATTACCTAAGTCAGGTTCAGCACATGGGCAAGGCCTTATCGACAAAATGGTCTTACTGATCAAAGAAGAGCTACATCATTTTTACCAAGTATTAGAAATGATGGATGAGTATGGTATTGAATATCAAAGTATTACGCCGTGCCGATACGCGAAAGGCTTACTTCGTCATGTAAAATCTTTTGAACCTGATGCTATGGTTGATAAGTTAATTATCGGTGCCTTTATCGAAGCTAGGTCGTGTGAACGTTTTGCTAAAATAGCCCCTCATGTTGATAAACGTCTGGGTGATTTTTATATATCATTACTACGCTCTGAAGCTCGCCATTATCAAGATTACTTATCATTAGCGACAGATATTGCTGGAACCGATATTTCTGAACGAATAAAATATTTTGCTGATATCGAAGCGACGTTAATTATTAGTGCAGATGAAGACTTTAAGTTTCATAGTGGCTTACCTGCAGCGACTCTTTAAGCTTAGTTAGCTTTTTCAAGTTAAGCTGCAGTATTGGCGCTTGCTAATACGCAACGATTTCTGCCGGAATTTTTTGCTTGGTACAGCGCTTGGTCGGCATTATTAAATAATGTTGCCCATGTCATGTTATTGTGTAATTCGGCAACCCCAATAGATACCGTAATAGGCGGAAGCTGAGTATTACTTTGACGTTGTACTAATTTTAATTTCGCAATAGCCAAACGTATTTTTTCAGCCATCGTATGAGCAAATTGTTGCGACTTATTTGATAATACCACCACGAACTCTTCACCGCCGTAGCGCACAGGAATGTCATCAGGTGTGACGTGTTCTTTGATGATTTTTGCCACCAACTGAATCACTTTATCGCCAACACTGTGTCCAAAAGAATCATTCACTTTTTTGAAGTGATCAATATCGATAACTAATGATGAATGAATGTTATCAAGTGATAGTGCCTGTAATTTTTTATCACAGCCTCGACGGTTTAATAATCCTGTTAAGGTATCAATTAGGGCTTCTTGACGAGATTCTTCTAACTTCAGTTTTAACTGTGATACTTCTTCAGATGCTTTATATAGCTCAGTAGATAAAGACTCATGTTGAGCTGTCGATTGTCCTATAGCATTAAGTAAAAAAGTAGTAATGTTTTGGAGAGGCTTTTCTACACTTAGCTGACCAAGCGTTTTTTCTATTTTATTGAGATGACTTATTACTGCTTGTCCGCTTGAAACTTGGTTATCAAGTTGCGCTAAGGTACTGTTCAGTGTCTCGCCAAAAGGTGTAAAGATATTATCTTCAATATTTTGGCTGTTTGAAAGAAACTCACTAAACAATGCGTCGATAAAAATAGCGTCGAGTGGTTTTTTGCTGCTTAATTGCCCATCTATTTTTTTTATGAGTGACACGTTTTCTTTTGAAAAATAACAGTAGGCAACAGCGTAATGGCTCGGTATGGGCGCAATTAGATGCAAAAGCATAAATTCTTTAGCTTGTTCTGCGAGTTTTATTGCTTGATCAAAACTTCTCTGCATCCTATTTTCCTTTATTATTTTTCTACATAATAACAGTTAATTAAAAGAAAACTCAATGGAAAATGCGACACAATAGCTGGTTTAATCATTTTTTTTGTCGAGGTATTACTTATTTATAACAGCAGTATTTAATTTATTGAAAAAATAAGTTTAAGGCGTTTTAAAGACTTGAGAAAGTAACTCTATACTGTCTTTTGTTACCTTTAACCATGCGCCTTGCTCATACCAATCACCCAAAACAATGCGCTGAGCAGGTAGGTTATTGGCTTGGATATGATGAATGTTAGGGCGGTGAGTATGTCCATGAATAAGTAACTGACAATGATGTAATTCAAGCTTGTCAATAACCTCTGTCTCGGTGACATCCATTATTTCTTGTGACTTCATTGCCGTTGCACTGGCGCTTTTTAAGCGATAATTTTCAGCAATATTCTTACGTACAAACAGTGGTAAGTTTTTAATCATCGTTTGCCACCACCAAGAACGAGATTTCTTTCTAAAGGCTTGGTAAGCGATATCACGTGTACATAAAGTGTCACCATGCATAATAACGACGGGTTTACCATAGAGATCAATAACATCCACTTCAGGTAATAACGTCATGCCACAAGCTTTGGCATAGCGCTTCCCTAAGAGAAAGTCTCGGTTACCATGAATATAATAAATACGAGTACCTAGCATGCTTAATGCTTTTAGCGCGAGGGCTACTTCGACGACAAAAGGATTTTTATCATCATCACCAATCCAGTATTCAAATAAGTCACCTAATATATATAGTGTTTCGGCGTTAGGGGCATCTTTTTCAAGGAATGACAAAAAACAGGCCGTTATATCGGGCCTGTTTTGCGCTAAATGCAAATCAGCAATAAAGTAGGTTACTGATTTGTTGTTTATTGCGTTAGTCACTAATTTTTATTATTCAACAATCGCTGATTCAATAATGATTTCTTCTGTTGGTACATCGTCATGAAAACCCATACGACCAGTTTCAACCAGAGTCATTTTATCAACAATGTCCATGCCTTCAACAACTTCAGCAAATACACAATAACCCCAACCTTGCACAGATTCGTTTTTAAAATTTAAAAAATCGTTGTCGCTTAAGTTGATAAAAAACTGAGCTGAAGCTGAATGTGGCTCTTGTGTTCTTGCCATCGCTAAAGTGCCACGCTTATTTTCTAAGCCATTACTTGCTTCGTTTTGAATGGTTTCACGAGAATCTTTTTCTTCTAAGCCAGAAGCAAAACCACCGCCTTGTGCCATAAAACCTTTAATGACACGATGAAAAATAGTGCCGTTGTAAAAACCGTCTTCAACATACTGCTGAAAGTTTTTTGCTGTAAGAGGTGCTTTATCAAAATTTAATTCAATTTTGATATCGCCTAAGTTTGTTTTTAAAATGATCATTTTATTTACTCTTCAATTTCGATGTGGGAATTGTAAACGAAAGCACAGAACTGTAAAGCAAACTTATGGATAATGTGTAGGTAAATAATGACCCTAGCGCTTTGTTCGGGTACAATTATCGAAAATTGATATAATTTTTATTAACTATTAATTACCCCTATTTTAATCGTGATCGGAGCCAGAAAATCTTATGTTACAGATATACAATACATTGACCCGCCAGAAGGAAGTTTTTACCCCAATTGAAGCAGGTAAAGTCGGTTTGTATGTGTGTGGTTGTACGGTTTACGATTTATGTCATATCGGTCATGGACGTACTTATATTAGCTTTGACAACATTGCTAGATACCTAAGGTTTTCTGGTTATGACGTAAATTATGTCCGTAATATCACCGATGTTGAAGATAAAATAATTAAGCGGGCACAAGAAAATAACGAAACACCAGACGAGCTTACCGAGCGTACTATTGCATTAATGCATGAAGACTTTGATAGTTTGAATATTGAACGACCAGATATAGAACCAAGAGTAACGACGCACATGGACGAAATTATTGCCATGATCGTCACACTTGTCGAAAAAGAGCATGCCTATGTCGCCGCTAGTGGCGATGTGTTGTTTGCTGTGTCGAGCTTTGCAGACTATGGCAAACTCAGCGGTCAAAATTTAGAGCAATTACAAGCAGGCTCTCGTGTAGAAGTCGATGAAAGTAAAAGGTCACCACTGGATTTTGTTTTGTGGAAGTCAGCTAAACCAGGCGATCCAAGTTGGGAATCACCTTGGGGAGCAGGGCGTCCTGGTTGGCATATTGAATGTTCAGCGATGAGCGCTAAAGAACTAGGTCATCATTTTGATATTCACGGTGGTGGCTCAGATTTACAGTTTCCACACCATGAGAATGAAGTAGCACAGAGTTGTTGTGCGCTTGATTCCCCTTACGTGAATTATTGGATCCATACTGGTATGGTGCAAGTTGACCAAGAAAAAATGTCAAAGTCACTCAATAATTTTTTCACTATTCGTGATGTGCTAAGCCAGTATGACTCAGAAACTGTTCGGTTCTTCTTAACCTCTGGACATTATCGTAGTCAGCTAAACTATTCTACAGATAATTTAGAACAGGCACGCTCTGCTCTAGAGCGTATTTACACGGCTTTGCGTGATGTTGAGGTGCTTGCTGATTTTTCACTAGATAAGGACGACACGTTTGTTGCTCAATTTATTAAAGTAATGAATGACGACTTTAATACACCACAAGCGTTAGCGGTATTATTTGATTTAGCCAAAGAGTTAAATGTCGCTAAAAATGAAAGCAGTGATAAGGCGCCTTATTTAGCCGCGACGCTGAAAGGTTTGGGAGAATTGATTGGTTTATTACAACTATCTCCAGCAAGTTTTTTACAAGGAAAAGGTGACAGCGATGAAGTCGCTGAAGTTGAAGCGTTAATAAAACAACGTAATGATGCGAGAGCAAGTAAAAACTGGTTATTAGCTGATGAAGCTCGAGATAAATTAGCGGCGATGAATATTATCGTTGAAGACAGTGCTGGTAAAACCACTTGGCGTAAAAGCTAATTTATAGACGGTTAACAGCCAGTGGATAAAAGAATGAGACCTCAATAACACATTGTTATTGAGGTTTTTTTTTAAATGCATGTTGCTTTTTAAATTAGATGATTTACAAAATAAGGTGTTAATTACTGATTATTTGCTGTCCAGCGGTTAATTATTTTAGCAATTTCGCCGCTTTGTTTTAATTTTGTAATGGCTTTATTAATAAGATTAAGGGTTTCAATAGTGCAGGATTCACGGCTTAACATAATATGAATATTATCTTGGTATATTTTTAATGAGTGCATCTCAAACTCATCTTGCAAAAAATATTTTTCAGAGAACACTTTCATCGTTACAGGGTCGACCAAAAATCCGTCGATGTGACCTTTTAGCAATAGTGCTACATTTTGCTCTAGGTCGATAACGTTATTAATATGGCTTTGAAAGTCTTTGGTTGTAATAAGTTTTTGAAATTCCTCACCATAAAAATATCCCCCTTCAACACCAATCATATAATTAGAATTAGCCAGATCACCTAATGTCTCGAGCTTAATTTTATCAGCCATGCCTTTTTTGACAAAAAGATTAACTTTCTCAAGACGATAAGGTAGAGAAAAATAGGCGTTTTCTTCTCGTTCAAGCGTATAGGATGCACCCATCGCCATATCCATTTTTCCTGTTTTTATGTATTGTAAATGTCTTTTCCAAGGCAGTTCAGTGAAGGTTACCTTGAAATTAGTTTCTTTAATAATCGCATTGAAAATATCGAAATCTAAACCAACAAGTTCTTGTTTTTTATTGTGGTATTGATAGGGATACCATAACTCCCAACCAACCGCATAATCTCTTGAAGGAGCAGTGTGAGCAGGACTATTTACAATCAATAATAGAACTAAGAGTATATATTTTTTCATTCTCTTTCTTCCATGCATCAGCTAATTAATGAATCGAGATCCTGATATTACGGTAACTTTATTTGCCTAGAAGTGGATTGTAGACAAATTTATATCATCATACTGCACTATCAATGGTACCAACAGCAACAATTTGTTACATCTACATTGACATAAGCTTAATTTAAAAGCAAAAAGTGCAGTTGCTGTCGATAAAAATAAATTAATATTGGCGTTGAAACTATTAATTATCCGCTAGATAAACAGTAATACGGCTAGATTTAGCTGGCCCTGTTGTTGTTCGCTGCTTAACAGCGAACGCGTCTAATTTATTATTGCTAAAGTCAATTTAGCTGATTCTCATCGCCGTTTCCGTGGCGTTATAACGCCTTGTTATTTGATACTTTCCTATCAGTTACATAAATTGATGATGTTGCACTTGCAATATCTCCGGTTTGCACTAATCTATCATTAACGATTAGTTTAACGATACTTGGAGATAGTTATGGTGTTAGTCGAGCCACTTACTGGCGATGAAAATGAAGACATTACTGAGCTTGCCCGTTTCTTTAATGAAACGTTAGGTTTTTGTCCGAATAGTGTACTGACCATGCAACGGCGCCCAGCTATAGCTAAGGCTTTTATTAGTTTAAATATTGCTGTAATGGCAAATGAAGGTAGAGTAACCGCTGAACAAAAACGTTTGGTGGGTTATATAACCAGTGCTAATACAGGTTGTCGCTATTGCGAGGCACATACAATTTTAGCGGCAGAGCGCTATGGTGGGACTGACCAAAGGTTAGCTGATATTTGGTCTTTTCGAACAAGTGATAACTACAGTAAAGCGGAGAAAGCAGCGTTTGAATTTGCGCTTGCGGCTTCAAGTGTACCCAATGCTGTTGACGATAGTATATCTGGCGAACTACATAAATACTGGGATAACGGTGAAATTATTGAAATTCTTAGCGTTATATCTTTATTTGGCTTTTTAAATCGTTGGAATGACTCTATGGGGACAACCATGGAAACAGGGGCTGTTGATGCAGGTAATCGACTATTGAACGAGTCAACATGGACTCAAGGTAAGCATACTTAAGGTTATTGGTGAAAACCAATAGTGATTTTCTATTGGTTTTCTATTAGGAAATGTCCCAAGCGACGGGTGTTTATCTTATGTTTTTGTCGTTGTAACTGTCTTTTTCTATGGGAACTTTGTACTTGCCGTCTAATTTTATTGTTCATTTTGACTCTCTTTGAAGTTATCTACTTACTTAGTATTGCTTAACTATGTTTCACTTTGATGACAACGTAAAAGTTATTGAGTGAAACAACAGCTAACTTCACATTAACACAGATTATCAACTTAAGTTATTCTATTATAGCGATGGCTTGCGTTTCCAACGGTTCAGGAAGAACATATTCTCTTGATTTATTATCCATCCAAGTCAAGGTATCGTAGTAACGTCTGATGTTTTCAACATAATTTACCGCTTCATCACCACGGGCATAACCGTATCGAGTTGGCTTGTAATATTTTTTTTGTTTAAGTAATGGTAAGCGATCTTTAACCTCTACCCAGCGGTCGGGATCGCCACCTTGTTTTTCTGTTATTTTTCGTGCGTCATTTAAATGGCCTAAACCAATATTATATGAGGCAAGTGCAAACCATAAACGATCGGGGAAAGGTACTCTATCGGGCATTCTATCGATCATTTGTTTAAAGTATTTAGCGCCACCACGAATACTTTGTTCAGCATCTAAGCGACTTTTAATACCCATTTGCTTAGCCGTTGGCAAAGTTAACATCATCATACCACGCACACCCGTATACGAGCGGGCGTGAGGTTCCCAATGAGATTCTTGATAACTAATCGCGGCCAATAATCGCCAGTCAATCTCTTGGCTATACTTTTCAAAGAGCGGTTGGTATTGAGGCAGTTTACCTTCAACCGCTTTAATAAACATTCGGGTATCAACATAATTAAACTCTTCAACATGACCATAATATTTGTCATTAAGTGCTAATAATGTACCGTCGTGATGTACTTTGCCAAAAAATTCAACAAGACTGGCATAGATTGATTGGTCATTATTTTTTCTAACTGCCCAAGCCAAAGGTTGTGGTTTTTTTATGGTAAAGCCAATGCTGATTTCAGGATAATAGCGGCGATTAACTGCTAGGGTATTGCTGTCGATAATGGTGTAGTCAATTTCTTCTGATAATACTTTCAGTAATAATTCTTCGCTATCGAATTCATCACTGATTTGCCAAGTTAACTCACGATGGCTATTTTTTAATTGAATAAGATTTTCTTCATGGCTTGAATGCGCCATGATCAATAAATTCCCCGTTAAATCTTCTATGTCACGAGGTCGAATGCCGCCCTGTTTAAAAACGAGTTTTTGGCTGATATCATCATAACTAGGAGAAAAATTATATTTTTGACGTCTTTTATCGGTCACAGCTAAGCCTGCTGCTAATATATCGACTTGGCCGCTGTCTAATTTATCAAAAAGTTCTTCAAGGCTATAGCTAGGCACTACTTTTAATTCAACACCTAATGAGTCTGCATAATTTTTTACCAGCTCATATTCAAAACCTGCAGCGTCTTCAGCTTCTAGATAATAACTGGTTAAGCCATAAATAGTACCGACCTTAATATAGCCACGCTCAATTATTCGCTGCAAACTGGCATTATCTTCTGTTGGCTGACAGCCGAATAGCAAAAAAGTACTCAAGAAGAATATGCTTACAAACTTGCTGATTTTTTTAACTATTTTAAAATTTATCTTAATCATATAAGGTCATTGTGGCGTGATTCCAGCTTTATTCAAAGCACTTTTTATCAATTATCAAGATTAACTGTTTAAGTTAATCTTTTAACGCTTATCAAAACCCTTTATATAAACTATAATATGCGCGATTTTTCTTCCATTATTTTAACTGCGAAAACGCAACTAAAATAAAACTAAACTGGTGATTACGTTTATGACGATGTTGATGAAAACCCTTCGCGGCGCTCCTGCTCTTTCAGACTTTCGAGTTAAAAAGTTATTGGCTCAATGCGCTGAATTAGAACTTCCTGTGACAGATATTTATGCTGAATTCACACACTTTGCACATATTTCAGCTGATCTTAGCGACGAAGAGTTTCAAGTTTTACAGCAACTTCTTAAGTATGGACCAAACATTGAAGAACATGAACCTGTTGGTCAATTTTTATTGGTTACTCCGCGTCCGGGTACTATTTCTCCTTGGTCTTCAAAATCAACAGATATTGCTCATAATTGTGGTCTAGCGAAAGTTAACCGTTTAGAACGAGGTATTGCTTATTATATTACCAGCAAACCTTTGGATGCAAAGCAGCAGGCTCAACTCAATCATTTAATTTCAGATCGAATGATGGAAACGGTCTTTACTGAGATGTCAGCAACGACTGCGCTTTTTGCGACGGCTGAACCTAGTGAATTAACCGTTATAGATATTGAAAATGGTGGTAAAAACGCATTAATGGCTGCTAACGTCGAATTAGGCTTAGCGCTAGCAGAAGATGAAGTAAATTATTTATTCGAAAACTTTACCAAGTTAGGTAGAAACCCACACGACATCGAACTCTACATGTTTGCTCAAGCAAACTCTGAACATTGTCGTCATAAAATATTCAATGCTGACTGGACTATTGATGGTGTTAAACAGCCGAAGTCGCTGTTTAAAATGATCCGTAATACCCATGAAATAAACCCTGACTTTGTCTTAAGTGCCTATAAAGATAATGCTGCCGTTATGGTTGGTAATAAAGGTGGTCGTTTCTTCCCTAATCCAGCAACCAACGTTTATAGTTATCATCACGAAGACATTCAAATTTTAATGAAAGTTGAAACGCATAATCACCCAACAGCTATTTCTCCTTACCCTGGAGCAGCAACAGGCTCAGGTGGTGAAATTCGTGATGAAGGCGCGACAGGTATTGGTTCCAAGCCCAAAGCAGGTTTAGTGGGCTTTTCAGTATCAAATTTACGCATTCCTAATTTTGTTCAACCCTGGGAAACTGATTTTGGTAAACCAGATCGTATCGTTTCAGCATTAGACATTATGTTGGAAGGTCCTTTAGGCGGAGCGGCATTTAATAATGAATTTGGCCGTCCAGCTATTTTAGGTTATTTCCGTACTTACGAAGAAGAAGTTAACTCGTTTAATGGCTCAGAGGTTCGTGGTTACCATAAACCCATCATGCTAGCCGGTGGTTTGGGTAATATTCGTGACGAACACGTACAAAAACGTGAAATTATTGTTGGTGCTCACTTAATCGCACTTGGTGGTCCGGCAATGAATATCGGTTTAGGTGGCGGAGCAGCATCATCAATGGCTTCTGGCCAATCAGCCGAGAACCTCGACTTTGCTTCTGTGCAACGTGAAAATCCTGAAATGGAACGTCGTTGCCAAGAAGTTATCGATAAGTGTTGGCAGCTTGGCGAAGACAACCCTATCGCTTTTATTCATGATGTTGGCGCAGGTGGTTTATCTAATGCATTCCCTGAATTAGTGTCTGATGGCGGTCGTGGCGGTGTTTTTGAACTGCGTAATGTTCCTAATGATGAACGCAGCATGGCTCCTCATGAAATCTGGTGTAACGAATCTCAAGAACGTTATGTTATTGCAGTATCAGACAAGAATTTAGCAACGTTTGAACAAATATGTCTTCGTGAACGCGCACCATTCTCAGTGGTAGGGCGTGCAACCGAAGAGGAACACTTAACGGTTACTGATGCACATTTTTCTGGTAATGCTAAATGCGATACCCCGATTGATTTGCCGCTTGAAGTCTTATTAGGCAAAACGCCTAAAATATTTAAAGATGTCGCCACAGCTAAAGCAGCGGGTGATGTGTTCTCTTTAACGGATATTACCTTAGCGGATGCCGCGGACCGCATATTGTCATTACCGACAGTTGCAGAAAAAACGTTCCTGATCACCATTGGCGATCGCTCGGTAACAGGTATGGTTAATCGTGATCAAATGGTTGGCCCTTGGCAAGTACCTGTCGCCGATTGTGGTGTAACCGCCTCTGCGCTTGACTCTTACCATGGCGAAGCGATGTCTTTGGGTGAACGTACACCTGTCGCATTATTAAACTTTGGCGCTTCTGCTCGTTTAGCGGTCGCTGAATCACTAACTAATATTGCCGGTACAGATATCGGTGATTTAAACCGTATTAAATTGTCTGCTAACTGGATGTCACCCGCAGGTCACCCAGGTGAAGATGCTGGTTTATACGAAGCGGTTAAAGCCATCGGCGAAGAACTTTGTCCTGCACTTGGCTTAACTATTCCGGTTGGCAAAGACTCAATGTCAATGAAAACCAAATGGGAAGATAACGGCGAAGAAAAATCAGTCACTTCACCTATGTCATTAATCATTACTGCTTTTGGTGTTGTTGAAGATATTCGAAAAACAGTCACCCCTGAGTTAAGAATAGATCAAGGCGAGACTCGAATTTTAGCTATTGATTTATCAAAAGGTAAAAAGCGCTTAGGTGGCTCATGTTTAGCACAGGTTTATAAGCACTTGGGTAATGAAACCCCCGATGTAGATTGTCCTGAAACCTTAAAAGGCTTCTTTAATGCTATGCAAACCTTGGTTCGTGATGAAAAGCTTATTGCTTATCACGACATTTCTGATGGTGGTTTATTCACAACTGTCGTTGAAATGGCTTTTGCTGGTCACACCGGTGTTGATATTGATTTAACAAAATTAAGCTCAGTTTCAGGTAATGACATTGACGTATTGTTTAATGAAGAGCTCGGCGCTGTTATTCAAATTCGTGAAAGCGATGTTGCAGCGATTGATGCTATTTTAGCGGCTCATGGAATTTTAGATTGTTGTACTGATATCGGCCGAATTAATAACGAAGATACGCTTCGCTTTAGCCGTGATGGCAAGGTAGTACTTGAAAATTCTCGTACTTACTATCGTACCGTCTGGGCACAAACCACCTACAGAATGCAGTCACTGCGTGATAACCCTGAATGTGCTCAACAAGAACATGATGTTAAGTACGATACCGAAGACCCAGGTTTACATGCTGAGCTTACTTTTGATATTAATGAGGATATTGTTGCTAAGTTAATTGCACAAGATTCATTGCAGGGCACTAACCCTAAAATTGCGATATTGCGTGAGCAGGGCGTTAACTCTCATGTTGAAATGGCGGCCGCTTTTGACCGTGCTGGTTTTGTTGCCATTGACGTGCATATGTCTGATATTTTATCAGGGCGTGCCGATTTAGCTGACTTTAACGGTTTAGTCGCTTGTGGTGGTTTCTCTTACGGCGATGTATTAGGTGCTGGCGAAGGTTGGGCAAAATCTATCTTGTTTAACAAAGATGCTAAAGCCATGTTCAAAGCCTTTTTCGAACGCCAAGATACTTTTACTTTAGGTGTTTGTAATGGTTGTCAGATGTTATCTAACCTGAAAGAAATTATTCCAGGTTCAGCAGCGTGGCCACATTTTGTACAAAACAAATCTGAACGTTTTGAAGCACGTTTCTCATTAGTTGAAATTCAAGAAAGCCCTTCAGTATTATTTAAAGGCATGTCAGGTTCTCGTATGCCGATTGCTGTTTCTCATGGTGAAGGTCATGCAGAATTTAGTTCTGAACAAGCCATTGGCGCAGCCAATGATTCTGGCACGGTTTCAATGCGTTATGTTGATAACTATGGTCAAGTTACTGAAACTTACCCAGCTAACCCGAACGGCTCGCCAGACGGTATTACCGCCCTAACCACAACAGACGGCCGTGTTACTATTATGATGCCACACCCTGAGCGTGTTTTTAGAACGGTTGCAAACTCATGGCACCCAGATGAATGGCAAGAAGACTCACCTTGGGTACGCATGTTCCGTAATGCGCGTGCTTTTATTGGTTAATTTTTTTGAGTGTGTCTAGTTAAAAATAAAGCACTTAACCATTTAATGCCGTTCACTTAAGGTGAACGGTATTTTTTTTGTCTAAAATTATTTTAATCAGAAAATTATTTATAGGGTTGTTTTAATAAGAAAATAATTTTTGCTCAGTGGTGTGGTTTATTTGCATGGTTATTAGATTGCTTTAATGCTAACAAGTCACAATGTAAGTTATTTAAAACATAATCAAGCGTGTGACCTTTAATTCTAGATAACCATCCTTGGTGTTCCCCATATCCCATAACCACAACATTCGCATTATATTTATTTGCTAAAGATGGAATAATATCATCGGCTAATCCTTCCTCAACGTGTAAATTTTCACCTTTAAAATGATAGGGTTTAACGAATGATGTTAGATGATCTAAATGATTTTTAGATTGTTTCATTGACTTCATTGGCTGAAAGGAAACACTGCAACTTTCTAAATAACAATTAAACAAATGAATATCACTCATTAATAGTTTTGCTAAATCAGATGATTTTTCAATAATTTCATTATTAAATGTTTTATGCGTTACGGTATTTTCCTCTGTTTCAATAGCCGCTAGTACATTGCCATTATTTAACCATTGATGGTCACCAACGAATAAAACTGACGTATCTGAAACACGTAATAAATGCGTATACTCTGCTTGTTCAAATGTCCAAAGGTGTGGTGCTTTTTTTAGGTTTTCTGCTACCACCAAGTCATACTGATTTTCCTTTAGTTGCTTTTTTAGCGTGATAAATTGATCGCGATCCTCGCGTATTTTATAGTTAATAGAAATACCTTCTTGTTTGGCAAGATGAATTAAGCTATTAATTTTTTCTTCATTATCTAACTCAGTCGTTGTTTTATGATTAAGCCAGCGTTGATAGCGAGAAGGTTTTTCTTTTGTTGCTAAAACAGTGACGCGAGCGTGATTATTTTTAGCCAAAAGTATCGATTTTTTTAGTGAAATTAAATCGCTCGTTCTAGGTTTAACTAGCGTTAATATATTTGAGAAGCTATCCATGGAAGTGTCTCCAGTTACTTTAAAAGCAAATAATTAAATATAGTTTATTTATGAAAATAGGTTATGTAGCCACAAGACTTATTTAAACTTAAAAAGGAAGGATTTATAATAAAATAATCATAAAAAGTAGAACATATATACAGATTTTAATTGTTGATTTTAGTTTATTGAAAATATTAGCGTTAATTGTAAAATTAATTATAAAGCGTAATTTTACTTAACTGCTTTGATTTCAATTTATTTAACTTATCGACAATAGTGTAAAAATATAGGTACGGAAAATAGCATGCTGACTATGATTGTTGTTGCACTTGCAATATCTGTACAGTGTTATATCCTGCTAGCTATTGGTATTAAATAAAATGGATAAATCTCGATGCAAGATCATGACTCAAGCCCGCTCACCGATTACATTGAATACCCTGTTGAAGAAATGCGCTTGCGTTCTGAAAACTTCTACTTGGATATAAAGCGTCGCCATAGCATTCGCAATTTTAGCGATCGCCCTGTGCCTAAAGAGATTATAGAAAACTGTATAAAAGCGGCTGCAACGGCGCCAAGTGGTGCTAATCATCAACCTTGGCACTTTGTCGCTGTGCATAGTAGCGATATAAAAAAGAAAATTAGAGAACAGGCTGAATTTCATGAACGAGGCTTTTATGAAGGCCGAGCAGGTGAAGAGTGGCTAGGTGCTTTAAAAGCGCTCGGCACAGATGCTAATAAACCTTACTTAGAAAATGCACCATGGCTTATCGCCATATTCAGCCAAAAGAAAGGTGGCATAAGTTCAACAGAGAAAAACACTAACTATTATGTTCATGAATCTGTTGGGATCGCGACGGGCTTTTTAATTAATGCCTTGCATACCTCTGGTTTAGTGACGCTAACCCATACACCAAAACCTATGTCTTTTTTAAGTAAAGTGTGTGGACGTCCAGAAAATGATCGCGCTTATATGTTACTTATTACCGGCTATCCAAGCGAAGATGCTACTGTGCCTCAGCATGCTTTAGTTAAAAAACCACTGAATGAAATTGCGACTTTTTTGTAGTCCTTATTTTAAAACCCCGAGGTACTCTCATTACTATATCTGCCAGAAATAAAGCGTTTAGACTAACGAAAGAAATAGCTGAACCCTTAGATTTAACCAAGCACTTACCGTTTAGAGTCGCGGTTGTTAGCAATTTACTCGCTTTAAATCGTGACTGGAAAATTCGTGATCTCTGTGATCTAGAACCCAGAGAAATGCGCGTTCTATTAAATATTGGCTCATACATGCCGATTAAATCAGCGGACATTGCTTATCAATCTCGTATTGATTCTTATAATGTTAGTCGTGCAGTAAAAGCATTAGATAAAAAAGGTTTAATCGACATTCGTCGAGATGAAAAAAGTAAAAACATTAAAATTTTAGCCCTAAATGACCAAGGTAAGGCGTTATATCAACAGCTTACTACCGCGATGGAGTTGCGTTCAAAAGAGCTTGAAAGTGTTTTAACCGCTGATGAAACTAGTGCTTTTTATAATACGCTCAGTAAAATTGAAGATAAAGTCGAACAATTACTAGCGAAACAAGCGCTCACTAAAATAGCGCGAGGTGAAGATGCTCCTGGCGATCAAAAAGAATTAATTCGTTGGTACAAAAAAGGGCGAAGTGGTGATGTGGGTTAAATAGCGCTGATGTAAAATTTTTACCCGTTCAACATAAATTTCAGTTTCAGGGAAAGGGGGCACGCCGTTATACCTTTTAACAGCACCTTCGCCTGCGTTATAGGCCGCTGAAACTAACGTAATATTACCACCGTACTTTCTTATCAAACGTGCTAAATGTTTACTGCCTGCGCTAATATTTTGTTTAGCATCGAATGAATTCCTAACGCCTAACGCTTTAGCTGTTGCCGGCATTAACTGCATGAGCCCTTGTGCGCCAGTTTTAGACAAAGCTTGTGGGTCAAAGTGTGATTCGGCATGAATGACCGCAAGAATAAGGGCAGGGTCAATTTTATAAAGCTTTGCCTGTTGATTAATGGTTGATCTGAAATGATCGATAAATAAACGCGTGTTATGCCAGTTAACCATAGCGTTAAGTTTACAGGCAAAGCAACCTATGCTGACCTGTTGATAACTTGAGGTACTAGGGGGAATATCAGAAAAAGAGCTGATGCCTTTTTCTGATTGATATTGGTAAACTCTCACACTATCTTCTGCAATGACATGATGAGTGAAGCACATAAATAGGAACAATAAGCCACAAGATAATTTCAATAAAACGCTCTAGATTGAAGTAACAATAATACTGAGTATAGCGCTTATTTTTGTACTAACTTCGCTTGCTGTTTTAGCGCTTTTTTCTCAGCTCTGCGGCGTTTAAAAAAAGCAGACAGTAATTGGCTACATTCTTCTGCCATTATGCCACAAGACAGCACAATTTGATGATTATGCTTTTCATCAGACAATAAATTAAAGGCACTACCTGCAGCGCCTGTTTTTAAGTCTGGCGTCGCGTACACCACGCGTTTAATTCGGCTATGTACCAATAAACCAGCACACATTGGGCAAGGCTCCAATGTTACATAGAGCGTACAGTCGAGCAGACGGTAGTTTTGTAAAGCTAAGCCAGCTCGGCGTATCGCAACCATTTCAGCGTGGGCTGATGGGTCGTTAAGTGTAATCGACTGATTGTAGCCTTCACTTATCACTTGATTATTAGCGACAACCACAGCACCAACGGGGATTTCGTTAATCGCTTCTGCTTGTTGGGCAAGCTCAAAAGCTCGTTGCATAAACACTTGGTCTAATGCTTGTTGTGCTTCACTATCCATCACTATAAAAACATCTCGAGTAAGTCATTTAAATAGCGATGACCTAATTTACTGACTTGCCAAGTGCCATCATTGTTTTCTTGCATCAATTGTTTTTGTTTAGCGACTTGCAATGTCGGTAAGACAGTTTCAATTGATAAGCCTGTTCTTTGTTGATATTCCGTTAAGCTAAAACGTTCATGTAAGCGCAGTCTGTTCATCATATATTCAAAAGGTAATTCTTGTGCACTGACTTCAACTAAATGATCTAAGTGTGGACGACTCTCGTCTAAGTAACCTTTAGGGTGTTTTACTTTGATGGTACGGAAAATTTTACCATTAAGTGGATCTGTTATTTTGCCATGTGAGCCACAGCCAATGCCCAGATAATCACCAAACTGCCAGTAATTGATATTATGCTGACATTCAAAGCCGGGTTTACTGTAAGCCGATATTTCGTATTGCTGATAACCCGCGGCAGCTAATAAGGCGATACCTTGATCTTGAATATCCCAAAGTACTTCGTCTTCAGGCAACTTAGGCGGGCGAGAATGAAAAGCGGTATTGGGTTCTATTGTTAACTGATACCAAGATAAATGGGTTGGATTCAGTGAAATAGCGGTGGTTAAATCATCAAGGGCGTTAGCAATGTTTTGCTGTGGTAAGCCATGCATCAAGTCAAGATTAAAGGTTTTTATACCACAAGAATAAGCCAACTCGGCTGCTTTTTTTGCTTGGTTACTGTCATGAATTCGACCTAATTTTATTAGTTTGTCAGATTCAAAACTTTGTACACCAATCGATAGTCTTGAAACACCACCATTAAAGAAGCCAATAAACTTTTCAGCTTCAACGGTGCCTGGGTTCGCTTCTAACGTTATTTCAATGTCATCTTTATGTGAGAAGCGCGCAAGGACTTGGGTTAATAAACTTTCAATCGCCTGTGCAGAAAATAAGCTCGGTGTACCACCACCAATAAAAATAGTGTGTAATGGGCGATCACTTAGAGAGAACTTGGCGATATCTGCATCTAAATCATCAATAAGATGTTTTACATACTCTTCTTCTGGAACCGCTGATTTCAAAGCATGTGAGTTAAAATCACAATATGGGCATTTTTCAACACACCAAGGGATATGGATATATAAAGAAAGCGGGGGCGCTTGTAGCATTATTATTTAACACCAAAATGTTGTACAAGCTTAGCAAGTGCTTGGCCGCGGTGACTTAAACTATTTTTTAAATCGCGAGGCAATTGTGCTGAAGTTTGTTGCTGCAGCTCTTGCCAAAAAATAGGATCATAACCAAAACCTTGCTCGCCCAATTTTTCATGGGTAATTGTGCCTTCCCAAACGCCATGACAAATTATCGGCGTTGGATCGTGCTCGTGTTTCATATAAACCAGCACACAATGAAAACGAGCGGTACGTAGTTCATTAGGTATATTCTCTAATGCTTTTAACAGTTTTTCAGTATTGTCACTATCACTAGCGTTTTCACCCGCGTAACGCGCCGAATAAACCCCCGGTGCGCCATTTAATGCATCAACCTCTAAACCTGAGTCGTCAGCGATTGCCGGTAAGCCCGTTATTTTAGCTGCATGACGCGCTTTAATGATGGCATTTTCAACAAAAGTAGTGCCTGTTTCTGCCACTTCACTGACATTAAATTCACTTTGGGGTTTTATTTCAATGTTATGTGCGGCTAATAAATGGCTAAGCTCTTTAACTTTACCTGGGTTGCCTGTGGCTAATACGATGGTTGACATTTTGTACCTTGAGCGTGTAGAAATGAAAAAGTAAAATCAGGTAAAACCTGATTTTATATATTAATTATTTGTATGCAATTAGTGATTAATCAACATAAAATTTCTGTTTGAATTTAAGCTGGTGGGTTTCTTTGCCGTCACTAATGGTGATATCAAAGTAAAAGGTTTCTTCGTTGGTGTAATTAACTTGTGCTAAATAATAAATAGCATCACCTTCTTTTACTTCGTCAAATTCAAGGGTTTTGATTTGACCAATATCATTTCGAGCTGTTCCTTGTATGGTTACTGCTTTAGCTGGCGTCGACGGTTTAGTATCGTCTAAAACCGAAATATTAATTAAACCGTTAAAACGACTACGTTCAATATCATAAGCTTTTGCTACTTTTGGAGTTAAAAATGTGGCATTTATTGCCATATAATGAACTTGCATCGAACCCAATTTTTTCATGTTTTCAGCAAAAACGTTACTGGCTAGGGTCAATGAAACTAAAATAATAAATAAACAGGTTTGAAAGATATTTTTCATAATGTGTTCCTTTTTGTTTTAATGATCCATACATTTAATAAGACAGGTTTTATAGCCAAATTATTACAAAACCTGTTTTATTGTTTCTACGTTATTATAGCATTGCCCAACCTGGAATGGCGCCAGATAGGAAAATATTAATTACGTTTAGTAATAAGAAAGCAATAAGTATAGATAAGTCTAAACCGCCAATGCTGGGTACAATACGTTTTATCGGTTTTAAAAACGGTTCAGTTAACTGCTGGAAAATAGCTTGCGTAGGATTATAACCCTGAACTACCCAACTCATTAATGCCATAACGAGCATTAACATAAATAGCAATACACCGGTTTGTTTAATTAAATAGATAAGACCTAAGTATAGCGCCGAAATAATATTGATATCTCCACCATTAAGTAATGGGATAAGAATAAACTTTAACGCTGCTACGGCAAAAGCTAACAACAATGTTGATACATCAATACCACCAAAACCAGGTATAACGCGGCGAAGCGGAATAACGGCTGGGTTGGTTACTTTTACAATAAACTGGCTTAACGGGTTATAAAAATCAGCACGGACCAATTGTAACCATACACGTAAAACTAACAACATTAATAATGCGTCAAAGGCAAAGCTCAGCAAATAATTAATGGCTTCCATCTACTTCTCCAAAACTTAATAATTAATAAAATTCAAACGGTATTAAACGTTATTTTGCGCCATTTCTTTAGCGCGATGCAATGCACTGTTCATTGCATTTGTTACTATTTTATCCAAACCATCATCTATAAAAGAATTAATAGCAGCATTGGTTGTACCACCTTTTGAGGTGACCTTAGCACGTAATTCGCTGATTGGAATATCGTTGTTGACCACCATTTGCGCAGCACCTAAAGCCGTTTGCTGTACTAATTCACGGCTTTCTTTTGCTGAAAAACCTAACGCTATCGCTTGTTTTTCCATTGCTTCCATAAACAAAAAGAAATAGGCAGGCGCTGAGCCAGAAACCGCGATAATATTGTCAATTTCATCTTCAGTGGCTAACCACTTGATAATACCTACCGAACTCATTAGTTCTTCGGCAACCTGTTTTTGTTGAGTATTAACATTTTCGTCGGCATATAAACCAGTAACACCTAAACCAATCTGTGAGGGGGTATTGGGCATAGTACGAATAATGCCACAAGGTTTGGCTAAGGCTTTTTGCATTTGTGCAACAGTGCAGCCAGCAGCAACGGAAATAAAGCACTTGTTGCTAATATCAATTTCTTGGCTGATTTTTTGGCAAACCTCAGCAATAAAGTGAGGTTTAACACCAAGTACAATAAAATCTGCAAAATTAGCCGCAACGATATTGTCTGCTGTTTCTTTAATACCAAGTTGCTCTTGTAAAGCCAGTCGCTTTTCAGGTGAAGGATTTGATACGATAATATCTTGAGCGGCAAAGCCTGTGTTTACTAAGCCAGAAATAATTGCGCCATTCATGTTACCAGCGCCAATAAAAGCAATTTTTGTCATGAAATACCTATGATAAATAAGAATGTGAATATTTTAACTATTGTAACGAATTATACTTAAAGAAAGTGAAATAGATTGTATCCGAATATAACTATTTATCTTCTCTAGCGCCAAAAATGGCTGAGCCAACTCTGACCATAGTCGAACCTTTGGCAATAGCGTCACTCAAGTCACCTGACATGCCCATCGATAAAGTATCCATACTAGGATGTTCTTTTTTTAATTGCGTATATAGTTGCTGCATTTTTTCAAAACTTTGTTCCGAGGCATTTTTCTCAGGGATAGCCATTAAGCCGCGCAGGGTTAAATGTGGGCAATGCTCAATACAATCAACTAACGCTTTAATATCTTTAACGGCTATGCCAGACTTGCTTTCTTCGCCACTAATATTGACTTGTAAACAAACGTTGAGGGGAGTATCTTGGCTAGACCTATGATCATTAAGGCGTTTTGCTACTTTAATGCGGTCAACACTATGTACCCAAGCAAAGTTATCGGCAATTAATCGTGTTTTGTTTGACTGTATAGGACCAATAAAATGCCAAGTAATGTCGGACAAACTTTGTAATTCTGCTATTTTTTCAACGGCTTCTTGAATATAGTTTTCACCAAATTCTCGTTGGCCCGCTAAATAAGCTTGTTCGATCATGGCACTGGTTTTGGTTTTACTTACCGCGAGTAAGGTCACCTGTGAAGATGGACGTTTTGCTAGCTCGCAAGCATTAAAAATTTGCAGATTTATCTTAGCAAGATTATCTTTAATGGGTGTCATATTGTTTTGTGTCAATTTAGTTTCAACTTACTTTATATTATAAAAAATAATTATTAAGAGGTCTTTTTATGGATATTACCGAATTACTTGCCTTTAGTGTGGAAAATAATGCATCTGATCTACATTTATCTGCAGGCACTCCGCCTTCAATTCGTGTTGACGGTGACGTACGTAAACTCAATATCCCAGCATTTGACGAGAAAGATGTTAATGCTCTGGTCTATGATATTATGAATGATCGTCAACGCAAAGAGTATGAAGAAAATTTAGAAGTCGATTTTTCTTTTGAAGTGCCAAATTTAGCACGTTTTCGTGTCAATGCTTTTAATCAAAATCGTGGCCCTGCAGCGGTATTTCGTACTATTCCAAGCAAAATATTATCCTTAGATGATTTAGGCTGTCCTGATATCTTTCGTGAAATTTCTGATATACCTCGCGGCTTAGTTTTAGTCACGGGCCCAACAGGCTCAGGTAAATCAACCACTTTAGCGGCTATGGTCGATTATATTAATAACAACAAACACGATCATATTCTTACCATTGAAGATCCTATTGAGTTTGTTCACGAAAACAAAAAATGTTTAATAAACCAACGTGAGGTTCATCGCGATACACTAAGTTTTGAAGCTGCTCTGCGCAGTGCTTTACGTGAAGACCCTGATGTTATTCTTGTTGGTGAAATGCGCGACTTAGAAACCATTCGTTTAGCGATGACAGCGGCGGAAACCGGCCACTTAGTTTTTGGTACTTTACATACAACCTCTGCACCAAAAACCATCGACCGTATCATTGATGTTTTCCCCGGTGAAGAGAAATCTATGGTGCGTTCAATGTTGTCAGAATCACTTCGTGCGGTTATTTCACAAACCTTGATTAAAAAAGTGGGTGGGGGTCGTGTTGCCGCTCATGAGATAATGTTAGGTGTTCCTGCAATAAGAAATTTAATTCGTGAAGACAAAATAGCGCAGATGTACAGTGCCATTCAAACCGGTATGTCTCATGGTATGCAAACCATGGATCAGTGCTTGCAAGGTCTAGTGAATAGAGGCCTGATAACTAAACAAGATGCGATGGAAAAAGCAGTTGATAAAAATCAGTTTAGAGGTTTCTAATTTAGAGGTTTCTAAAGCCAGCTCAAACCATGGGTATCTATTGTCTACAAGGTCTAGTGAATAGAGGCTTAATAACTAAGTAAGATGCGATGGAAAAAGCAGTGGATAAAAATCAATTTAGAGACTTTTTAAAGCACGCTAAAATCACTTTAGAGGTTTTTAAAACTAGCTCAAACCCTAGGTGTCTATTACTTCACATTACGGTTTAAAAGATAAGAGAAAGATCAATGAATTTTCATGACTTATTACAAAAGATGGTAAAAGAAGGTGCCTCTGATATGTTTGTTACCGCTAAGCTTGCGGTAAGCGCGAAAGTAAATGGCGAGTTACAAGCAATCGATGATCACCTTTTAACAAGCGATGAATCGTTAGCGCTTGTTCATAACGCAATGAACGATAAACAGAAAAAGCAATTTACTGAAGAGAAAGAATGTAACTTTGCCATTTCAATTGACGACATTGGCCGCTTCCGTATTTCAGCCTTTTGGCAACGCGATATGGCAGGTATGGTTGTCCGACGTATCGTCACAGAAATTCCTGATGCTGACGAACTCGGTTTACCGCCAATCTTAAAAGATGTAGTCATGTCAAAGCGCGGTTTAGTACTTTTTGTTGGTGGCACGGGTACGGGTAAATCAACATCAATGGCTTCATTGATTGGTTATCGTAATAAAAATTCGCGTGGCCATATTCTTACCATTGAAGACCCTGTTGAATTTGTTCATGAACATGCGCGTTGTATGGTAACGCAACGAGAGGTTGGCTTAGACACTGAAAGTTTCGATGCGGCCTTAAAAAGCTCATTACGCCAAGCACCCGATGTTATCTTAATTGGTGAGATCCGTAACCAAGAAACCATGGAACATGCGTTAAGCTTTGCTGAAACCGGGCACTTATGTATCGCAACCTTGCATGCAAATAATGCTAACCAAGCGATTGACCGTATTATGCATTTAGTGCCTGCGGATCAACATGGCAAGTTATTGTTTGATTTAGCGTTAAATTTACGCGGTATTATCGCTCAGCAACTGATCCCTACCTGCGACGGTAACGGGCGTGTTGCGGCGATTGAGATCTTACTTAACTCGCCTTATATCGCTGAACTTATTAAAAAAGGTGATATTGGTAGTATTAAAGAAGTGATGGAAAAGTCTAAAGAACTTGGCATGCAGACCTTTGATGGTGCTTTGTTTGAGTTGTATCAAAAAGGCTCAATAAACTATGCTGATGCATTGCATCATGCTGATTCACCTAATGATTTACGCTTGATGATTAAGTTGCGCAGTAATGAGCAAGGAGGCACCGGTGCATTAAGTGGCGTGACCATTGACGGTTTTGGCCCTAAAGATATTTAGTTAACAGATACTTATGAAACATTGCTAGGTGTTAAGCTAAGTTTCTTGAACAGTGTAACAATAGATAGTCAAACTACTTGACGCATGAGCTTTATGTGGTTTGACTATATTGCTATTTTCTAGTCGTAAAGCGTTTCAAAATAGCTTTCAATAATTAATCTTGCTGACTCAGCATCAATATTATCCTTTTTTAAATTACGATAGCCTCCTGCGGCAAATAAACGTTCTTTGGCATCTGCTGTGGTTAAACG
Source organism: Colwellia sp. BRX8-5 (assembly GCF_014077325.1). Taxonomy (NCBI): domain Bacteria; kingdom Pseudomonadati; phylum Pseudomonadota; class Gammaproteobacteria; order Alteromonadales; family Colwelliaceae; genus Colwellia; species Colwellia sp. BRX8-5. The sequence continues at coordinate 51,529 of NZ_JACGVR010000016.1, read as the reverse complement.
TTCATCTTGAAATTCTACCTTCAGGGCGAATTTATTCGATAAGCGGTTACCAAATTTTTTGGCATCAAGGGTTAATTGTTGCTCACTACCATCCATATTTAAGGGTAATCCCACTACTAAATAGTCAGGTTGCCATTCTTTAATAAATTTTGTTAATTCCATCTCATTAGGAATACCTTCTTTAGCTCTAATCGAGCCTAAAGGAGAGGCACTTCCGGTCATTTCTTGGCCAACAGCAACGCCAATATATTTTTTACCAAAATCAAAACCTAAAACGGTGCGTTGGCCGACATCTTTTGACACTTATTATTCCTCAATGTTGTTAAGCATGGCCAATATCCGTAGATAAATGAGCCATATCAATACCTAGTTTTTCTGTGGCTTTTTTCCAGCGCTGCTCAATCGGTGTATTAAAAACAATATCACCATCGGCAGGGGTTAAAAGCCAGGCGTTAGTTTTTATTTCTTCTTCTAATTGACCAGGCCCCCAACCAGCATAACCTAAGGTAACCATATATTTTTCAGGCGCACCTTCTGTTCCTAACGCCATTAAAATATCTTTAGAGGTGGTGATCATGACCTCTTTACTTAGCGATAACGATTGTTTCCAGCAATCTTGTGGGCTATGTAGAACAAAACCTCGGTCTTGAGAAACAGGACCTCCGGTTAGCACTTGTTGACCTAACTCAGGTGCTTGTTCTTTTTTAGCATCTATCTGGATGAGCAATTCGTTTAAAGTGACGTTAACGGGTAAGTTAATAATAAGACCCATAGCGCCTTCTTCATTGTGCTCACAAATATAAGTTACGGTTTTATTAAAATAGGCATCGTCTAATGCAGGCATTGCAATTAATAGTTGATTTTCTAAGCTTTCCATACCATCACCTTTTACACTTTAAGTTTTAAACAAACTCTATGTATCATTGTTTTTATAGAGGTATGGTGATCGTTTATTTCAAAGGATCACCGCTAGTAGAGACTCATAACTTTAAATGGTAAAAAATATAACTAAAATATTTATACTCTAGGACGAATATTTTCTTCTATTGCATCCATTAATTTTCCACTGATATTAATAGGATATGCAGCTTCAATTTCTCGGATACAGGTGGGACTGGTAACGTTAATTTCGGTAACTTTGTCACCAATAACATCTAACCCAACAAAGTATAGACCACGTTTCTTCAATTCTGGTGCAATAGTTTCAGCAATTAACCTATCGGTAGCACTAAGGGGTCTTGCTTCACCACGGCCACCGGCAGCTAGATTACCACGCGTTTCACCTTGTGCAGGGATACGTGCAAGGCAATAAGGCATAGGTTCACCGTTAACAATAAGAATACGTTTATCACCATCTTTAATTTCAGGCATGAATTCTTGCACCATGGCGTATTGATTACCGTGGTTGGTGAGTGTTTCTAATATAACACCGACATTAGCATCATTTTCTTTTATACGAAAAATTGACGCACCGCCCATGCCATCAAGTGGCTTAATAATAATGTCTTTTTCTTTTTGATGAAATTCACGAATTTTATCATTGTTACGTGTCACTAAGGTACGTGGTGTCAACTCTGCAAACCAAGCGGTGAAAAGTTTTTCGTTACAGTCACGCAAGCTTTGTGGTTTGTTTACAATTAATGTGCCTTCAACTTCTGCACGCTCAAGCATGTAGGTCGCGTAGATAAATTCGGTATCAAAAGGAGGATCTTTACGCATTAAAACCGCGTCAAGTTCTGAAACAGCTATGTCGTTTACTTCGTCTAGTTCATACCAATGTTGAGGATCGTCAAAAACCTTTAATTTTTGTGCTGTGGCACGGCATTGTCCTTGATCAAGGTATAAATCTTTCATTTCCATGTAATAAATTTCGTAACCGCGCTTTTGAGCTTCGAACATCATCGCCATAGATGAATCTTTCTTTACATTGACCTGTGAAATAGGGTCCATTACTACGCCAAGTTTAATTGTCATCTTTATTTCCTAATGTGTTCGTTACTAATTAATATCGCCAAAGCGGCATTGCAATGCGGTAATTGCCGTTAATGCTGCCGTTTCTGTTCTTAATATTCTTGGTCCTAATAAAACATCAACAAAAGAGGCTTGATTGGCTCGTTTAATTTCATCATCACTTAAACCGCCTTCTGGACCAATAAGTAAACGCACTCGCTGATTTGAATCATTGATGTTTTTTTCAGGCAAATTCATTATTGAGTATTGCGCTTTTGGGTGTAAATTTAGTTTTAATGAAGCAGTTTGTTGAGTTAGCCATTCATCTAAATAAACAGCAGGCATAACAATAGGGACCGAACAACGGCCACTTTGTTCACAAGCACTGACCACTATTTTTTGCCATTGGTCTATTTTTTTCTGTAAGCGATCGCCGTTTAGCTTTACTCCGCAACGTTCGGTAAATAGCGGGGTAATGGTGTTAACACCCAGCTCAACCGATTTTTGTAAGGTAAAGTCCATTCGGTCGCCACGTGAAATACCTTGCCCTAAATGAATATTTAATGGTGATTCAACATTTTTTTCGCTGAACGATTTTATAATGACTTGGGCATTTTTTTTACTAACGTCAGTTATTTCAGCTTGATAATCGCCAAGTACACCTTGGTTTAATTCGCCATTAAAAAGGGTTAAATCATCACCACTTTTTAAACGCAGAACTCTTATGGTATGGCCAAAGGCATCTTCACTTAAAGTAATAGTGTCGCCAACAGAAAATGATTGTTGCTGAAAAATTCTAGGATTGCTCATTTTTATTAATATTTTTTATTATCTTATCAAGAAATATAAGGGCGACTTGCTCATATTTCAATTATGATTTTATAAAATAGCGTAAAAACGGCTATTTAAAAAAAGCATAAGGTGTTTTCAATGTTTAAATACATTTTCAGACTGAATTAACTATCATCACATGTAATAATATATTCTTTAGCAATTTATTCTTAATAGTGGTTTTGTCACGTGCTGTTAGCACTAAACGGAGAACATAGATGTTCACAAAATATCAGCAAGCTTTTCAACCTATTTTATTTCGCGTTAGTCTTTTATCAGTGATAACTTTTACAGTGATAAGTTGTGGACAAGTAGAACAAGTTAAAATAGCAGCTCCTGCTCCCGCTGTTTCTGTTTATCAAATAAAGGTCAATGAAATTGGTAGTTACCGTGAATTTGTTGCTCGTTCAGTTGCGTCAAAAGAAGTTGACTTACGCGCTAGGGTTGAAGGTGAGTTAATCGATCGTAACTTTAGTGAAGGCTCTATTGTTGAAAAATCTCAAGTGTTACTTAATATTGATCCCGCGGCTTACCAAGTTTCTTTAGAGTCAGCAAAAGCCGATTTAGCCAGTAAAGTCGCTGGTGCTAATGGTGCTGCAAGAGACTTAAAACGTGGGCGTGAAGTCGCAGGGCAAGGTTATATTTCTCAATCTGATCTCGATAAATTAATAACTAATGATTCACAAGCAAGGGCATCAGTGCAGGTCGCCCAATCAACATTAGAAAACGCTGAGTTGAATTTAAGTTACACCGTTATTAAAGCGCCATTTTCAGGACGTATTGGCAAAGTAAATTATAGTATTGGCACGATTATCAGCCCAAGTAGTAACACACTGGCGACATTAACAGCAACAGATCCTATGTATGTCAGTTTTCAAGTAGAAGAAAGCGAATATGTTTCTTATTTACAAAAACATAAAAACACTCAAAAGCCTGAAGATTTATCGATTGATATTTCCTTACTTTTACCTAATAACACTCAATATAGTGAAAAGGGCCTGTTAACGTTTGCCGGAACAAAAATAGATCAAGGCATGGGAACGGTTGAATTACGCGCAATATTTAATAACCCTGATGGTATTATTGTGCCCGGTTTATTTCTTACTTTAATTATAGAAGGTAAGAAAAAAGAACAAATGGCCTTAGTGCCTCAGGTCGCTGTACAGGAAAGCCAACAAGGAAAATTTGTCCTTGTTGTTGGCGAAGATAATAAAGTTTCACAGCGTCTGGTTACTTTAGGGCGAAGAATTAATGCAATGTGGGTGGTTGAATCAGGTATTAACGCCAACGAGTGGGTTATTGTCGAAGGTTTACAAAAAGTCAGAAATGGTGTTGAAGTTAAACCCGTAGCTAAAAGTATTGATCCATTTACCGGTATTATTTCTGACTTTTTAGCCCAATAAGGGGACTGCTATGATCAGTAAAACGTTTATTCATCGCCCCAAGTTTGCCTTTGTTATTTCAATTGTTATCACCTTAGCAGGCCTCATTGCTATGGGCTTATTACCCGTTAATATGTACCCACAAATAACACCACCACAAGTGCAAATTACTGCGGTGTATCCAGGTGCGAGTGCTCAAGTTGTCGAAGAGTCAGTTATTCGTCCCATTGAAGAAAAAATCAATGGTGTCGAAGATATGATGTACATCGAATCAACCGCTTCAAATAATGGCTCAGCAACCATTACCGTGTTTTTTAAAGTCGGTATCGATGACAATATGGCACAGGTCAATGTGCAAAATCGTGTCGCATTGGCTCAAAGTGCATTGCCTTCAGAAGTAACACGCTTGGGGGTTACGGTTAAGAAAAAGTCTAGCTCGATGTTAATGGCGATCAATTTATTTTCAAAACAAGCTGAAATCGACCAATTGTTTTTAAGTAACTATGCGACTAATTCACTAACTGAACCGTTAGGACGTATCCCTGGCGTTGCTGAAGCCAGTGTGATGGGTGAAATGACTTACAGCATGCGTGCATGGTTAAGACCCGACCGTATGGCATCATTAGGGGTTACCGTTACCGAGGTAAAACAAGCCCTTCAAGAACAAAATTTAATTGTTGCTGCTGGCAAGTTAGGTGCAAGCCCGGCATTGCCTAACCAACAATTTGAGTACTCCATTCAAGCAAGAGGGCGCTTAAAAACGGTTGAAGAGTTCGGGCAAACCATTGTTCGTGCTCGCACAAACGGTAATTTTGTCCGTTTGTCCGATATTGCACGCTTAGAACTAGGATCGCAAAACTATGGTGTTCAAGCACGCTTAAATGGCAACGAAACTGCATTCTTAGTTATTTATCAATTACCTGGTGCAAATGCAACAGAAGTTGCTCGTTTGGTTAAACTGGAAATGGAAAAACTATCAACACGTTTTCCTGCAGGACTTGAATACGCTATCCCTTACGATACCACTGAGTTTATCTTACGCTCTATTGACGAAGTGAAAGTGACTTTATTTCAGGCGATAGTCTTAGTAGTTTTAGTAGTGTTCTTATTTTTACAAAATTGGCGAGCAACACTTATTCCGACCATCGCGATACCTGTGTCATTAATAGGTACTTTTGCCTTTATGTTGGCCATGGACTATTCGATTAACACTATCACTCTTTTTGGCTTAGTGCTGGCGATAGGTATAGTCGTTGACGATGCGATTATCGTTATTGAAAACGTAGAACGAATCCTTAAAGAAGAGCAACTTGAAATAAAAGCCGCTGTCACTAAGGCAATGGAACAAGTCTCAGGTCCTATTATAGCGACTACTTTGGTGTTACTAGCAGTATTTATTCCTGTGGCCTTTATGCCAGGTATTACCGGAGAACTGTACAAACAATTCTCGGTTACTATTTCATTTGCCGTTATCATTTCTTCTGTTAATGCCTTAACACTAAGCCCTGCGCTTTGTACGGTGTTATTAAGTAAAGATAATATGAAGCCAATAAAATGGTTAATCCCCTTTGAACGGGGTATTAAGAAGATGACTGGAGGCTATACCACAGCGGTAAATTTTTTATTAAAACGCGCAGCTCGTGTTGGTTTTATTGTTGGTATTTTATTTATGGCAACTGGTTGGTTAACAACGTCGGTACCTTCGGGGTTTGTGCCAAGTGAAGACCAAGGTTATGTTTTTCTTAATATTCAATTACCAGATGCTGCATCGAGTAATAGAACACAAGCACTTATTGATAAAATAACGCCGATAATAAAAGCTGATCCTGCGGTGACTGATGTGATTACTGTTGCTGGTTTTTCATTATTAGGAGGAGCGGGTTCTAATAATGGTTTAGGCATTATTATGCTAAAAGATTGGGAGGACAGAACTGAACCAGAATTAGCGTTACGTGCTGTTATTCAACGTTTAATGGGGCAACTTTGGACCATACCAGACGCGCAAATCATGATATTTAATCCGCCGCCTATTCCTGGGCTAGGGTCAAGTTCGGGGTTTGAATTTAAATTACAAGATAGTGAAGGCAGAAGCCCAAGTGATTTGGCGCAAGTGATGAATGGTCTTATTTATGAAGCTAATCAGCGTCCTGAATTAAATCAAGTTTTTAGTACTTACCGCGCTAATGTTCCGCAATATTTTTTAGAGGTCGATCGAAATAAAGCCAAAGCCCAAGGTGTCGCTTTGTCTGATATTTTTATTACTTTACAAGCCCAACTTGGCTCAATGTATATTAACGATTTTAGCCAGTTTGGCCGTACTTATAGAGTAACTGTTCAAGCAGAAAAAGAGTTCCGCAAAGACCCGTCTGACTTACGTCACTATTTTGTCCGTAATCAAGAGGGTGAAATGGTGCCATTAACGACACTGGCTAAGTTAGAACCTATTTTAGGACCAACAAGTATCGGACACTTTAATTTATATCGTAGTGCTAACATTACTGGGCAAGCAGCGAGTGGTCATTCATCAGGTGAGGCAATAGCTATTATGGAAGAATTAGCTGGAAACTTACCTCAGGGCTATATTTTCGAATGGGCCGGGCAGTCTAAACAAGAAATTGAGGCAGGTAATTTAGCACCTGTTCTATTTGGCTTAGCATTGTTGTTTGTTTACTTATTTTTAGTGGCGCAATATGAAAGCTGGACCATACCATTCTCGGTTATCGCAGCGGTTCCCTTGGCATTGTTTGGTTCAATGTTAACGCTGTATATCTTGGGCATGGAGAATAACATTTATGCTCAGGTGGGGTTAGTGCTACTCATCGGCTTATCGACTAAAACCGCGATTCTTATTGTTGAATTTGCCATGGAACTTAGAGCCGCAGGTAAAAGTATTATGGAAGCCGCGCTTGATGCCGCAAAATTAAGATTTAGAGCCGTATTAATGACTGCACTCTCTTTTGTGTTAGGTGTAATTCCTTTGGTTATGTCTTCGGGGGCAGGCGCTAGTAGCCGGATATTCTTGGGCGTTACCGTACTATCAGGTATGTTAGCTGCTACTATATTGGGTACTTTACTTGTGCCATATTTCTATATGATTATTCAAAGGTTGCGCGAAAAACTTAAAGGCTCACCGAGTTAACGAGTTTTTATTGAAATACTTTGCCTTTTAAAAGACTTTTCACTGTGGTGTTAAGTCTTTTTTTAGCTCTAAATAATACGATAGACAACAACTTTATAATTAAGGCGAGCGACGAGGTACTTTATCTAAATAAGCGCTTTTGATAGAATGCGCATCTTTCGACTAACATCGCTAGTAGCAGGTGTTGGTTTTATATTAATCTACAGCTCCGGATTTACGTTCTGGCTGGCTCAATGGGTATTATTACTATGCAAAATATTACTGTCTGTGCACTTTATAAATTTGTGCGCTTAGAAAACTTCGAACAACTTAAATCACCTTTATTAAGCGTTATGTTAGAAAACGAGATCAAAGGTACGTTATTACTCGCTAACGAAGGTATTAACGGTACGGTTGCAGGTACAAAAGCCAGTATCGATCTGCTTTTAGCTCATTTAGAGACGGATGAACGTTTAATTAATGTTTCTCATAAATATTCATATGCTGATGAAAACCCTTTTCAACGTAGCAAAGTAAAATTAAAAAAAGAAATTGTTACTATGGGTGTTGAAGGCATTGACCCATTATTAACCGTTGGTACTTATGTGAAACCAAAAGACTGGAATGCGCTTATTTCAGATCCAGAAGTTTTATTGATTGATACGCGTAACGATTATGAAATTGAAATTGGTACCTTTAAAAACGCCGTTAACCCTAAGACTGAAACGTTCCGTGAATTTCCAGAATATGTTGCCCAACATTTAGATAAAAATAAGCACAAAAAAGTGGCTATGTATTGTACTGGTGGTATTCGTTGCGAAAAATCAACAGCTTACTTGAAAGAGCAAGGCTTCGAAGACGTTTACCACCTTGAAGGAGGTGTGCTTAAATATTTAGAAGAAGTTGAACAAGAGAATTCAATGTGGGAAGGCGAATGTTTTGTTTTTGATGGCCGTGTTGCCGTTGGACATGGTTTAGAGCAAGGCCAGTACGACCAATGTTTTGCTTGTCGTTACCCGATAACAAGCGAAGAAATGCAAAGCGAACACTATGTTAAAGGTGTGAGTTGTCATCGTTGTTATGACAAGTATACCGACGAGCAGCGCAGTGGTTTCGCTGAGCGTGAGCGTCAAATAAATTTAGCGAACCAACGAGGCGAAAAGCATATTGGTGGCAATGTTCAAGATGTTATCGAACAACGACGAAAAGATAAAGTTGCCAGCAAAAAAGCACAGTCGACTAAGTCGTGATGAGCTAGGTTGCTATTTACCCTTTGAACAAAAAAAGCGACTTATTCAGTCGCTTTTTTATTAGGAGCCTTGATGTTTAGTCGTTAAACTAAAAACCAGCAGCTTTTCTAAGTGCGTCAGCTTTATCAGTTCTTTCCCACGTAAATGCAGTAAAAGTATCATCACCAACAGTGACTTCAACAGGTTCACGACCAAAATGTCCGTAAGCTGCTGTCATCTGATACATAGGGTGTAACAAATCAAGCATCTTAGTAATGCCGTATGGTCGTAAATCAAAATGTGCTCTTACCAATTCAATTAATTTTGCTTCAGAGACTTTACCGGTACCAAAAGTTTCAATTGAAATTGACGTTGGCTCAGCAATACCAATGGCATAAGAAATTTGAATTTCACAACGGTCAGCTAAACCAGCCGCAACGATGTTTTTTGCTACATAACGACCAGCATAAGCAGCACTGCGATCAACTTTTGATGGATCTTTTCCTGAGAAAGCCCCGCCACCATGACGAGCCATGCCGCCATAGGTATCAACAATAATTTTACGACCCGTTAAACCACAATCACCTACCGGACCACCAATAACAAAACGGCCAGTAGGATTAATAAAGTATTTAGTATCTTTAGTTAATAACTCGGCAGGTAACACAGCTTTGATAATATTTTCCATCACCGCTTCGTGCAAATCTTCTTGAGAAATCTCTGGATTATGTTGAGTTGATAAAACAACCGCGTCAATCGCTACTGGCTTATTATCTTCATAAATAAAAGTGACTTGAGATTTAGCATCAGGACGCAACCAAGGTAAGACCCCTGATTTACGGACTTCAGCTTGACGCTCTACTAAACGATGAGAATAAAATATTGGCGCAGGCATTAACGTTTCAGTTTCATTGGTCGCATAACCAAACATTAATCCCTGGTCACCAGCACCTTGATCTTCAGGGTTTGCTCGGTCAACACCTTGGGCAATCTCAGGTGATTGCTGACCAATTAAATTCATAATGCCACAAGTTTCACCATCAAAACCAACGTCAGACGAAGTATAGCCAATATTACTGATAACATTACGGGTAATCGCTTCTAGATCAACCCATGCCGTGGTAGAAACTTCACCTGAAATAATAGCTACACCAGTTTTCACCATAGTTTCACAAGCGACACGAGCATTCTTATCTTTAGCGATAATAGCATCAAGTACCGCATCAGAAATTTGATCGGCGATTTTATCCGGATGACCTTCAGAAACTGATTCAGAAGTGAAAAATTGAGTAGACATATAACCTCAGAAAAATGTAATAGTTTAAAATATTTTCGAATTGGAGTTATTCTAACTGCAAGATTAACTATTTTCTAGTTTTTTTACGCCTAGATGGCTAAACGGCTAAAAATAATTATTAATTGTTCATTTATAGAGCAGGAAATTGCTGAAGGGTAACATTCTGACCAAAAAGTACTGACATCAATTTGGCTTGTTGCTGAGATACCTTAGAGCTAAAAAAGTGTTGTTTCGAACTAGATAGAGTACTTGCCAATAATCCTTGGTTTGCCAGTTGCCGAGTAAGTTGATCCGTTACGGGCTGAGCGGTTTCCATGATGGTAATTTTATCACCAACAATTCTTTGTATAAGCGAACGAACAAAGGGGTAATGTGTACAACCTAAGACTAAGGTATCTATATTACTTTGCACAAGAGGTTGCAAAAAAGTATGCAGTATTTCAAGGCACTGTTCACTTTCATGAAGGCCTTGCTCGATAAGTTCTACTAAGCCAGGGCATGGCTGAATATAAATTTCAGCGCCATTTTTATGCTTATTCACTAAAGACAGAAACCGAGTATTTATTGCGGTTGCCCCTGTTACTAACAAGGCTACCTTCTTTGTTTTACTGTGCAACGCAGCGGGTTTTATCGCTGGTTCAACGCCAATAATTGGAATTGAAACCCTCAAACGCAGTTGATCGATAGCGCTAACTGTTGCGGTATTACAGGCAACAACAATGGCTTTTACCTGTTGGCTAATCAACCAGTCAGCAATTTTATTTACCCGTTCAATAATTTCTGCTGACGACTTATCGCCATAAGGTGCAAATTGACTATCAGCCACATAAATAAGATTTTCATTGGGTAAATGCTGATGGATACACTTAGCAATCGACAAACCACCAATGCCAGAGTCAAAAATACCGATCGCTGGTGTGTCAGCATAAACTTGCCCTTGTGGTTTTTTTGATTTGTTGGCTAGATGATTTTGGGTCATGTTGTCTATTGTTATTAACTAACTGATAAAATTCGTCTTTGTTATATTGATTTTTTAGATAAAAGTAAAGCGCACTAGCCATTATTTACTAAGTATGTAGCGTTTACTGCACTTGCCACTTATTTCTCAGTTTGTCTAAAGTGCCATTTTTCTCTATTATTTTATAAGCGTTGGTATATTTAGTGACAATCTTTTTATCGCTATTTAGACTAAAAGCAAAATATAAGTCATGATTAACGACTGAGAGAGGTATAATTTTTTTTAGTCTACTTACCTCTAAATTTAATTTACTCGCTCGCGCCACTAAGGTGCTCTTTGTTCCCGTTATAAAATCAACTCTATTGAGGTAGAGCATCTGTAAGCTTTGCTCTGGTGAAACGACAGTATAAATAAAGGGGTAGTCTTGTTGCTGAAAATATTGAGCGGTACTTGACGAATTAGTGACCGCCAATTTATATTTTTTAAGTTGCTCTATATCAGTGACGGGTGTTTTAAATTTTTCTTGTAAACACCAAGCATAAATATCTTCTCTCATTAATTTACCGCCCCAAATAAATAGATTTTCTCGAACTTTGGTGCGAGATAGTGAAAAGATAAGAGTATTGGGTTGGTTAAGTGCGGTTTTATAAGCTCGAGCCCAAGGGAATACTTGTAAATCAATTTCATCACCGGTAATTTTGAATATTTCCTGCATGACTTCTACGGAGAATCCACTTAGCGCAGTATTCTCTTGATAGAATTGGTAGGGCGGTAATATCTCAGTAACAACAAGTTGCTTAGCGATACTTGATGAAGTATTCAGCATTAGCAACAGCATTACACAAAGGTATTTTATAGGCATATAAACAAGTAAGCTAATTAATAACAATAAGTGTATTAAGTATATAGTAAGTTAGCCTTTTATTCTTTATTTCAGCTGTAACATTATAAATAATATTTGATAAATAAGATGTTGTTAGGTGCTGCGCGGAGGTATCAGGTCTAAGCCTAATATGTTTAAACCTGCGATGGTTTTAAAAAGGATGCTTCCAAGGTGCCGCAGTCCACTTTAGTCCTGAACACCGGGTGTTCAGGGCGGAGGTATCATTTCAACCGTAGGCTTCCCGATACGAGCCGGGCTTGCACAATAGTTAATAATCAACTTCCTTAGTTAAAACTTATCGGCTCAGGGACATAGTTAACATACAAACACCCCAGAAGACGAAATTAGTATAGCTAATTTTTCAAAGCGATTTAAGTGTTTTTTTGTAACTTAAGTTTGTTTGTTTTTTTAGTGAACAGAGGTTGCTGAAAAATCAGGCTTTCTTGAGGTATTCGGAAATTACAGCTTGTTTGATAGTCGCTTGTAGTAAATCAATTTTACTTTGCATCGCAGCACGTTCATCGATAATTTCTTTACGAGCAGCTAATAAATCATTAGATAAGTTAAGTGCAGTCATTACTAGTGATTGTTCAGGTGTCTTTATAGAACAAGTTTTACTGTCTGTTAGCAAACGTTGGTTTAACTCTTCCGCGGCTAATAATAAAGACGACTCTTGCCCGCTAGGACATGAAATCTTCAGTCTTCTATTAGCAACTTCAATGGTAACCGAGTGTTGACTCATAACAGGCTTATTCTCACAAAAACATCTTAATTAATAGTAATATATACATATCTGAGCACTATAGCGATGAGCAGTACACTATGCAAGCGTTCTCTAGGGTTTTCTCCTTTTAATCTCTAGCATCATAAAAGCGTGAATGTTACGATACCTTGCATTAACTCACGCATTTTATTGATGATTAAAACATGTCCAACGAAACCTCTTTAGACTTTGCCTCAGTGCAAGCAATTCTTACAACAGAAAGTATTACCGTCCATGGCGCTGAATTACATGGGGTATTAACTGGCTTAGTTTGTGCCGGTTTTACCTTTGAAAGTGAGGACTATATCGTGATGATTAATGACTTGTTTAACAACGGCGAAGGTTTACCTCGTGCCGTTAAGTCGTTGGTGAAATCAATGTTTGCAAAAGTTTGGCATGACATTATTGATGACTCTTATGGTTTTCAATTAACGTTACCCGATGATGACGATAGTATAGTTGAACGTGGCCATGCCTTAAGTGTTTGGGTACAAGGCTTCAATTTAGGATTCGGCCTACAACAAAAAAACAAAGCGGTATTATCAGAAGACGTTAAAGAAGTCCTTATTGATTTTGCTGAAATCTCTAATTTGTCTGACGAAATGGAAGAAGACGAAGATACCGAGCAAGCCTATTTTGAAATAGCTGAATATGTCAGAATTTCTGCTTTATTGTGTTTTACCGAGCTAGGCTCACCGCCAGAAAGTAAAAGCGCAGAAGATACTGTCCACTAAAAAAAGATCAAGTCATGAATACATCAACTTTAGTTAAAAATACTTTATTACCTTTGGCAGAATTCATCCAACGTCGTGCTCAATTTTTTGCTTCGATGCCAGAAAATTCTATTGCGATATTTTCCGCTGCACAAGAAGTCACGCGTAGTAACGATACCGAATATGCTTTTTGCCAAGATAAAAGTTTTTATTATCTAACGGGATATAACGAACCTGATGCTGTTTTAGTGCTGATTAAATCTGCTGATAAGGGAGAAGAAAATCAACAAAGTATTTTATTTAATCTTGAGAAAAATGCCCTTCAAGAAGTCTGGCACGGTAGGCGAGTAGGACAAACGTTAGCGGTAGAGCATTATGGTGTAGATGAATGTTTTCCACTAACCGAAATAGATCAATACCTCCCTGATTATATTGCGGATAAAAGTCACTTGTTGTTTTGCCAAGGAAAAAGTACCCGCTTAGATAGCCAAATATATGCATGGTTGTCAGCGGTTAAAGCGCAAAGCCGCCTTGGCGTAAAAGCACCGACACTATTGGTTGATTGTCGAAATATTATTGAAGAAATGCGTTTAATCAAAAGTGCCGGCGAACTCGATATTATGCGTCAAGTAAATATTATTAGCGGTGCGGCTCATGCCAGAGCGATGAAACAGTCAGCGATTGGTAAATTTGAATACCAATTAGAAGCGGAAATATTGCATGAATTTGCCAGTAATGGTGCAAGGCACCCCGCTTATGGCAGTATCGTTGCCTGTGGTGATAATGGCAATATTTTACATTACACTAACAATGATGACGTACTGAAAAATAATGAATTGGTGTTGATTGACGCCGGTGGTGAACTTAGCGGCTATGCGGCTGACATTACTCGCACCTTTCCTGCAAATGGCAAGTTCACATTAGCACAACGAGAAGTCTATCAACTCGTGCTAGATGCACAGAACTTAGCGATTGATGCAATAAAGCCACACGCAACCTTTGCCGAGCTTAATGTTTTAGTGAATAACTTCCTAACTTCAGGTTTACATCGTTTAGGTATATTGTCTGGGAATTTAGCTCTGTTAATCGAGGATAAAGCCTGTAAAAAGTATTTTATTCATGGTTTAGGGCACTGGTTGGGTTTAGATGTTCATGACGTTGGTGATTATCAGTCAAATGATAAACGCGAGCAATGTCGAGCGTTTGAACAAGGTATGGTGATGACCATAGAGCCGGGCATTTATATTCCACTTGATGATTATAGTGTTGATAAAAAGTGGCGCGGTATAGCAATAAGAATTGAAGATAATATAGCAGTAACTGATCAAGGTCATGAAAACTTAACGGTAAATGCGCCAAAATCAATTGCTGAAATTGAACAACTAATGACTGCGAATAATTAACTGACTTTTTTATCGTCAATTCACATTGCCATATGAACTTGTCATCATAGATTTACGTATTTACATTCAGGCAGCAATCATTAATCAATGTTTTATTTCACAGTTCAATGATGAATTGGCAATGAACTTAGCATTTCACTTTAACGCTTTATCTTAAGCGACTGTATTAAATAGCTAAAAAAAGTAACTATGAAAAAAGAATTCGATATCGTAATTTCTGGTGGTGGTTTATCTGGTGCATTAATGGCACTGAGTTTGATCGACTGCAAAAAACAACAGGGTCAGCCACTGTCTATTGCCATTGTTGAAGCTAATCCGGTATTAGAAGATCCAAGATTAACTTTTGACGATCGTGTGTTAGCGCTTTCACATGGCACAGCAACCTATTTAGAACGTTTAGGCGTTTGGCAACAATTAAAGCACCTAGCCGAGCCCATTAAAAATATTCATATCTCTGATCGAGGCTTCTACGGTAAAGCTCGACTTTATGCTGAGCATCATCAAGTTAATGCACTCGGCTTTGTTGTTGAAATGTCATTGCTTGGGCAAGCATTATTAAGCAGTTTAAAAGAGAAAAACAAAATAACAGGTAATATCACTTGGTTCACTCCCGATAAAATAACCGATATTACTTGGCAAAAAGAGCAGGTTGAACTGACGCTTAATTCAACAGCAAAGCTTAGCGCGAAATTACTATTAGCCTGTGATGGTGTTCATTCAGCCTGTCGAAAATTTGCTAACATTGCTGTTCAAGAGTCTCACTACGATCAATCGGCACTTATTACCAATGTAAGTACGGCGATTCCCCACAACAATTTGGCTTTTGAACGCTTTACTGATACTGGTCCTATTGCGATGTTACCGCTGTCAAAACAGGGGAGCGCAACAAGTGATAGTCGTTGTTCTTTGGTATGGACATTACCGCCTGAACAAGCAGATAAAATGCTAGCACTTAGCGATAAACAATTCCAAGATGAACTTGAAAATGCTTTTGGTAGTTGGCTTGGCGCAATAACCCAAGTGGGTAAGCGCGATGTATATTCGCTTAAATTATTAATGGCAGATGAACAGGTTTTTCATCGGATGGCACTTATTGGTAATGCTTCTCACACTATTCATCCTATTGCCGGACAAGGTTTTAATTTGGGTGTAAGAGATGTTAAGCAAATGGTGGAGCTGATCAAAGTAGCCTTAAATAACAATCAAGACATTGGACAATTTTCTCTGTTAAGTCATTATGCCTCGCAACGAAAGTTAGATCATCAGCAAGTCATTGGTTTAACCGATTCGTTAGTGACACTTTTTTCAAATAAATTGCCCCCTTTAGTTATAGGTCGTAATGTTGGTTTGAAAGTTATGAATTATTTATCACCTTTAAAAAGTCGCCTCGTTAGAAAAACGATGGGTTATTAAGGGTGAAACCAAGGTAACTAAAAACACCCAGTTAACCTAACGTAAAGCCATTTTAAAATTAAGAAGAATAACATGCAAAAATTTGATGTATTAATTGTTGGCGGCGGCATGGTGGGCTTGACCTTAGCTTTAGCGCTACGTCAGCAAACACAGTTAACCGTTGCTATTGTTGACACTTCTCCTCCGGATGAATTATCAGAACAGCCTGATGTTCGAGTTAGTGCGCTTAATGTCGCCAGTAAACAAATTTTTGATAATCTTGATGTTTGGCCATTAATTCAACAAAAACGTATTCAAGCTTATACTGATATGCATGTTTGGGATAAAGCTGGCTTTGGCAAGTTACTTTTTTCTTGTGACGATTTAGCCGATACCTCAGCCAATGAACAGCTA
The DNA here is from genome assembly GCF_014077325.1 of Colwellia sp. BRX8-5. Classification (NCBI taxonomy): domain Bacteria; kingdom Pseudomonadati; phylum Pseudomonadota; class Gammaproteobacteria; order Alteromonadales; family Colwelliaceae; genus Colwellia; species Colwellia sp. BRX8-5. The sequence continues at coordinate 35,196 of NZ_JACGVR010000016.1, read as the reverse complement.
GGTTGGATCGTTGAAAATAGCGTTATACGTCAGAGCCTTTGGCAAAAAGCAAAAGCAGATCAAGGTATAATTTTTTATACTGAGAATACCTTAAGTAATATAAGTATTGGTGAAAGTGAGGCTTTTGTTAGTTTTACATCAACTAACGGCAACCCTATGCCAATAACCGCTAAATTAGTGGTTGGTGCTGATGGCGCAAATTCTTGGGTTAGACGTCAAATGGCGTTCCCTTTAACTTTTCGTGATTATGATCATCACGCTATTGTTGCTACGGTAAAATGTTCACAAGGACACCAAAATACCGCATGGCAAGTTTTTCTAGAAACTGGCCCTCTAGCGCTACTACCACTTAACGACGCTCTTGGAACGCAAGACTTATGCTCGATTGTTTGGTCTACATCCCCCGAAGATGCAATTCGTTTAAATGGCTTAACCCCAGCAGAGTTTTCAAAAGCGTTAACGGCAGCAAGTGATGGAAAATTAGGGAATATTGAACTACAGAGTAAACGTTTTACTCATCCGCTAACTATGCGTATCGCCCAAAGCTTTGTTCAAGAGCGTATTGCTTTGGTTGGTGACGCTGCTCATACCATTCATCCATTAGCAGGCCAGGGCGTTAATTTAGGTTTACTTGACGCGGTATCATTGGCGCAAATTATTAATGACAAGATAACCCAACAAAAATCCCCTAATGATGCTTGGTTAACCACTCGTTTGTTAAATGAATATTCGCGTTGGCGTAAAGCCGAAGCAACCGAAATGGTTGCAGCAATGGAGTCAATTAAACAAGTGTTTACGCCTCAACAAGGCGCTATAAAATTGTTGAGAGGTCTAGGTTTGTCTTTAATTAATAACTTAAAGCCCGTTAAGCAAGTCTTAATTAAACAAGCATTGGGTTTGAAAAGTGATTTACCTAAACTTGCAAAACTCAAAGACAAGTTATTTTAAAATTAACGTTGCTTTGAGCATTTAAGCAAACGCTTTTGACATGACAGTAAGAGCTTGTAATAACGTTTGCTCTGTTTTATAAAACTTATCTAATGATTGTCTTTTAAGTGTATGGTTAATCGATGAAAAATAATTTTATAAACGTCCTAATATTCCTCCTTCCTTTTGATATTATTAGCTTTTAAATTAATAAGTTTTCCTGAAAAAAAATGTCAGTAAAAAACACAAAATAAAAACCCAAGATTCTATTTTTTAACGAAGTAAAACTGATTATAATTTTCAAAACACGAGGTTTTGAAAATTAAATTTGGATTAAAATATTTATCTGGTTTAAAATTTGTATTATTGACTGTTTTCTTTGTTTTTAGTTGAATAGGTTGCTTTGCGCGGCTATAATCTGGCCAATTATTTTGTAAATATACTACCTTTAAGCTTGGCTTAATGGTGAATTCAACAATTAAAGTGGAATACATACGATGACTAATAAAACCGTATTACATGCTAAGCATATTGAAGCTGGCGCAAAACTAGTTGATTTTCACGGCTGGGAAATGCCAATTAACTACGGCTCGCAAATAGAAGAGCATAATGCTGTTCGAACTGATGCCGGCATGTTTGATGTTTCACACATGACCATTGTTGATATTAAAGGTGTTGATGCCAAAGCATATTTACGCCGTTTAGTGATCAACGATGTTGCAAAATTAACCGTTGAAGGTAAAGCCCTTTATACCGGTATGCTCAATCACGAAGGTGGTGTTATTGATGATTTGATCATTTATTTCTTCACTGAAACTTATTATCGTTTGGTTGTTAATTCAGCAACGCGCGTAAAAGATTTAGCGTGGATGAATGAACAATCGGCTGGTTTCGACATTACAATTACCGAACGTCCTGAATTTGGCATGATTGCCGTGCAAGGTCCTCAAGCTAAAGCTAAAGTAGCTTCACTATTAACACCAGAGCAAACTCAAGCTGTTGAAGGTATGAAGCCATTCTTTGGTGTTCAAGCCGGCGATTTATTCATTGCCACCACGGGTTATACCGGTGAAGATGGTTATGAAATAGTGGTTCCAGAAGACCAAGCAGCAGATTTATGGCAAAAACTACTCGACGCAGGTGTTGCACCTTGTGGTTTAGGCGCTCGTGATACCTTGCGCTTAGAAGCAGGCATGAATCTTTATGGTTTAGATATGGACGAAACTGTTTCGCCATTAGCGGCTAACATGGCATGGACCATTAGCTGGGAACCAACAGATCGTAACTTTATTGGCCGTGAAGTATTAACTGCCCAAAAAGCGGCTGGCGACCAACCTAAACTTGTTGGTTTAGTCTTTGAAGAAAAAGGCGTATTACGCACTGGCTTAAAAGTGATTACGCCATTTGGTGAAGGTATTATTACCTCAGGTACATTCTCGCCAACATTAGGTCATAGTATTGCTATGGCTCGTGTTCCTCGCAGCGTAAGCTTAGGCGACACTGTTGAAGTAGAAATGCGTAAAAAATTAGTTAACGTTAAAGTGATCAAAGCTGGCTTTGTTCGCAATGGCAAAAAAGTTTTTTAATTAATTTTTAATCATAAAGATTTGTTATAAAAGCAAGTAGAATGACAAGATTGGTCGAGGGTAAATCTATTTACGCTTGTCCAATATAGAAGAATAATTAAGCTATAGTATTTAATTGTTAGCCAATAGCGACAATTGAAATTGAGTTTACGATAAACAATAATTAACCTCAGGAAAATAAAAAATGAGCAACATTCCTTCAGAACTAAAATATGCAACATCACACGAATGGGTACGTCAAGAAGGTAACGGCGTAGTTACAGTTGGTATCACTGAACATGCACAAGACTTATTAGGTGACATGGTATTTGTTGAGTTACCTGATGTTGATGACGAAATCAGTACGGGTGACGACGTTGCAGTTGCAGAATCTGTAAAAGCAGCTTCAGACATCTACGCACCCGTTTCAGGTAAAGTTATTGAAGTAAATGAAGACTTAGAAGATTCTCCTGAATTAGTTAACTCAGACGCTTTTGGCGCTGGTTGGTTATTCAAGGTTCAGTTAGCTGATGAAGCAGAGTTAGATGCTTTATTAGATGCTGAAGGTTACGCGAACTCTATTGACGAAGACTAATTTCGGGCACATTTAGCTTTTATGCTGCGTTGCTTTTGATACTCGTCTAATCTCACTTGCTTAATAGCCTTTAGCTAAAGGCTTATTAAGCTTATAAGACTGATAATTTTAGCGCCTTACCAAAAAGCTAGCTGTTTACGAAATCTGTTATTAAGCCTCCAACTGCTTGTTTGGGGCTTTATTTTAGTTACGCCGTAACTAAAGACCCAGTAAATTAATTACCCACTTAAGAGAAGCTGTTTTATGACTACTCAATCAAAATCACTTGCTTATTTAGAGCAAACTCAAGACTTTATTCGTCGTCACATTGGCCCTAATGCCGAACAAACTCAAGCGATGTTAAAAGACATTGGCGCAGAGTCGGTTGACGCACTTATCAATGAAATCGTACCAAGTGATATTCGTTTATCAGCATTGCCTGCGATTGAAGAAAGTAAAACAGAAGCGCAAGCCTTAAGTGATTTAAAAGCCGTTGCAAGCTTGAACAAAGTAAACGACACCTACATTGGTTTAGGTTACTACGGCACATTAACACCGAACGTAATTTTGCGTAACGTGTTAGAAAATCCAGGCTGGTACACGGCTTACACGCCTTACCAACCAGAAATTGCTCAAGGTCGTTTAGAATCATTATTAAACTACCAGCAAATGTGTATCGACCTTACTGGTCTTGAACTAGCTTCTGCTTCATTATTAGATGAAGGAACTGCGGCTGCTGAAGCCATGGCATTAGCAAAACGTGTTTCTAAAAACAAAAAATCAAACTTGTTCTTTATCTCAAGTGATGTTTATCCACAAACTATCGACGTTGTTAAACAGCGTGCAGAAATGTTTGATTTTGACGTTATCGTTGCTCCTGCTCACGAAGCCGCTGACCATGATGTTTTTGGTGCTTTGCTACAGTATCCAAGTGCATCGGGTGAAATTACAGATATTAGTGAGTTAATTGAAAAAATTCACGCAAACAAAGGTATTGTTGCGGTTGCCGCCGATATCATGAGTTTAGTGATGTTAAAAGCACCGGGTGAATTAGGTGCCGATGCCGTTATTGGTTCAAGCCAACGTTTTGGTGTTCCAATGGGCTACGGCGGACCACACGCTGCATTTTTTACTACCTCTGAGAAATACAAACGTTCATTGCCTGGTCGTATTATTGGTGTTTCTAAAGATACCCGTGGTAACGCTGCATTGCGTATGGCAATGCAAACTCGCGAACAACATATTCGCCGAGAAAAAGCTAACTCAAACATTTGTACTGCCCAAGTACTCTTAGCTAACATGGCGGCGTTTTACGCGGTCTATCATGGTCCAAAGGGCTTGAAAATCATTGCTAATCGTATTCATCGTTTCGCAGATATTTTATGCTTAGGTACAGCCACAAAAGGCTTAACAGCTATTCATGCTAACTACTTTGATACCTTAACGTTCAATTTAGATAATAAAGAAGAAATCGTTGCACGCGCACTAGCTGCAGGTGTTAACTTCCGCACTGATGTTGCGGGTCAAATTAGTATTTCTCTAGATGAAACAACGACTCGTACTGATATTGCTGGTTTATTCGATATATTATTAGGCGCAGGCCATGGTTTAGACGTTAGCGACCTTGACGACAAAATAGTCAGTAGCGGTCATTCTTCAATTCCTGCAGCATTAGTACGTGAATCTGAAATATTGACTCACCCGGTATTCAATTCATACCACAGCGAAACAGAAATGCTTCGTTATATCAAAAGATTAGAAAACAAAGATTTAGCATTGAACCATTCAATGATTTCTTTGGGTTCTTGTACGATGAAGTTAAATGCAACAGCACAAATGATCCCAGTATCATGGCCTGAATTCGCTAACATGCACCCATTTGCACCCATTGACCAAGCTCAAGGTTATAAGCAAATGATTGACGAGTTAGGCGATTGGTTAGTTGAACTAACGGGTTACGACAACATTTCAATGCAACCTAACTCTGGTGCTCAAGGCGAGTATGCGGGTTTAATCGCGATTGTTAAATATCATGAAAGTCGTGGCGATGCACATCGTAATATTTGTTTAATTCCATCTTCTGCCCACGGTACAAACCCTGCGTCTGCGCAAATGGTTGGTATGAAAGTTGTTGTTGTTGCTTGTGATAAAGAAGGTAACGTTGACATGAACGACCTGCGTACTAAAGCAAGCGAAATGGCCGACAATCTTGCCTGTATTATGATCACATACCCGTCAACGCACGGAGTATATGAAACAACAGTAGCAGAAATTTGTAACATCGTTCACGAACATGGCGGTCAAGTTTATCTTGACGGTGCAAACATGAACGCACAAGTAGGCGTAACGTCGCCAGGCTATATTGGCGCTGACGTTTCTCACCTAAACTTGCATAAAACGTTTGCTATTCCACACGGTGGTGGCGGCCCAGGTATGGGACCTATCGGCGTTAAAGCACACCTTGCACCATTCTTGCCTGATCATGCATTAATTAACATTGATGAAAGTACTAAAGGTAATGGAGCCGTTGCAGCAGCACCATTTGGTAGTGCGGGTATTTTATGTATCTCTTACCTTTACTGTGCAATGCTAGGTAAGCAGGGCGTAACAGATGCGACTAAATATGCTATTACTAATGCCAATTATTTAGCTAAAAAGTTAAGCCAACATTACCCACTTTTATACGCAGGAAAAAATGGTCGTGTTGCTCATGAATGTATTATCGATTTACGTCCACTTAAAGCCACATCAGGTATTAGTGAAGTTGATATAGCAAAACGCTTAATTGATTATGGTTTCCATGCACCTACGATGTCGTTCCCAGTAGCGGGTACTTTCATGATTGAACCTACAGAATCTGAGTCAAAAGTTGAACTTGACCGTTTTGTTGAAGCGATGGTTTCTATTCGCGACGAAGTACGTAAAGTTGAATCGGGTGAATGGTCAAGTGACGACAATCCATTACATAATGCTCCTCATACGTTAGCGGATATTACAGATACTTGGGAACGTGGTTATTCTATTAAAGAAGCGGTATTCCCAGTTCCTGCTGCAGCCAAAAATAAATTTTGGCCAACAGTTAATCGCATCGATGATGTCTACGGAGACCGTAACTTAATTTGTTCATGTCCTCCAATTGAAAGTTATCAAGACTAGTTTTTTGCTGTCATCTGTTAATTAAGTTTGTGAAAGTTTAATTAAGTTTGAAAAATTAATTAAGTTTGTGAAATTTAAAAAGGCGAATCAGAAATGATTCGCCTTTTTATTTATTACGGTTAGAAAAGTGAGCCGATATCGGCTTTCTTGTAATTCAGCACTAGTCAACCGCAACCAACAGGTTTTATTGAAGATAAAATTGAACTAATTTCCCAGTTTTACGTATTTAGTCTTAATAAAAAATGAAAACAGTGATAAACACTGTTTTATAAGACCTCAAGGAAACTCTATGAAATTACTTTTCGCACTTCTTGTTCCACTGATTTTGGCCGGTTGCTCCGTGTTTGGAGAAAGTGGAGTTGAAAACGCGCCTTATACACTATTGAAATCTGATCAGGTACAGAAAATTGAAGTGCGTAACTATGAATCGATAGTGCTAGTGTCCTCCGACATGTCAGCCGACGGAATGAACGGTGCTTTCAGGAATCTGTTCAGATACATTACTGGTGAGAATGAAGGCGCCACAGAAATAGCCATGACAGCACCTGTACTGATGGATGAATCAGAGGCATTATCTAAGGGGACCAAAATCACTATGACCGCTCCGGTGTTTATGAAAGAGCGATCAGAACAACAAGTAATGTCATTTGTAATGCCTGCCGACTTTACGATACAAAGCACCCCTAAGCCAACCAATCCAGACGTCTGGATAACAGAAGTAAAGGATTACAAAGTCGTGGTGATAAAGTTCAGCGGGCTACTCAGTGATAGTAATGTTGAAACACAAACCCAAATCCTTAATAACTGGATTGCGAAAAACGGCTATACCGCAGTTAGCGAGCCTATTAACGCAGCCTACAATGGTCCTTTCACTATCCCATGGCTTCGCCACAACGAAGTGTTAATTGAAGTGAAATAGCCCAAAATGCATTACTATTGGTTGCTGTAAATGCCAGTTAGGGTATCTGTTTTTCCTCTGACTGGCTTGCTGTTGTGCAAGACGAAACATTTAAATGTTTGCTTTTTCGAATAGCGTTCACTGACAAAATAGTCACAAAATCTCTTAATAGACCCCCATAATAACTTATGCAGTTTTTGTTCGAGACGCTTATTCCTTCCTAATAGGCCACCCATAATAACTTATGCAGGTTTCGTTCGAGACGCTTCTTCCTTCTTAATAGGCCACCCATAATAACTTATGCAGGTTTCGTTCAATAAACTAGACTTAAGTTACCTTTATTCAGTCGGGTGATTGTTATGCCTAAGCCTCGTTCACAACAAATTAGTTTATTGGATACACCTTATTATCACATTTGCAGTCGAACGGTACGCAAGGCTTTTTTGTGTGGCGTAGATAAGGAGACGGGTGTCAGTTTTGAGCATCGACGCAGATGGATTGAAAAGCGATTATTTACATTATCTGAGGTATTTTCGATAGATATCTGTGCTTATGGTGTCATGCATAATCATTTACATATTGTCTTGCATGTCGATAGTGAGCTAATAGAGCGCTGGTCAACCGATGAGGTATTGCAACGTTGGCATCAATTATTCAAAGGGACCTTATTAACTCAAAAATATTCGAACAAACAACCGCTTGATAAGTTTCAATTAGCGACGGTTGAAAGTACGGCTGAGATATATAAGCAGCGTTTAATTGATATCAGTTGGTTTATGCGCTCATTGAACGAGCCGATAGCCCGACAAGCTAACCGAGAAGACCAATGTACCGGACACTTTTGGGAAGGGCGCTTTAAATCACAAGCACTGCTTGATGAAGGGGCGTTACTGTCGTGTATGGCATATGTTGATTTAAACCCTATACGAGCAGGTATTTCAGTTACCCCAGAGCATTCTGACTTCACCAGTATTCAACGACGCATTAAAGCGGCTATAACCGGTGAGCAACCGACCTGTTTATTACCTTTTATGGGTAATGAACCCCATCAAGAATCAACTGGCGCGGGTATTTATTTTAGCTTACAAGATTACTTAACTCTGGTTGATGAAACAGGACGCCTCCTGCGTGATAAACGTGGCGCCATCGACACGACCACGGTAAATATTCTCGCGAGGTTACACATCAATGATGAAAGTTGGCTAAAACTTACGACGGATTTTGAAACTATCTTCACAGGTGCTGTCGGTACTGCTGAGCATTTATGTGAATTTAGTGAGCATGTTGGTTTGCAGCGAACACATGGTATAGCGAATGCTCAGGCTTGCTTGAATAGCGCATAACGCTCTTTATGAATAAGACGTAACCTTACTACTATTTTAGAGTGGTGGGTTTAACTCAGCTATCATTTGATGTTTGAAGAAAGTAGTTGCGATAAAGGACTATAGAAACTCGCTTTACCTTATCAATAGGTATTGTTATAAGCTAAAAAGACAAGAAATGGCTTATCATTATTATTTGAGGTTATTATGGGTGGCATAGTAATTTGTATCAATAGGTATTGTTATAAGCTAAAAAGACAAGAAATGGCTTATCATCATTATTTATTGTTATTATGGGTGGCATAGTAATTTAAACATTACTTCAAATTTTGCTTAAATGGCTATACACAAATACAATTAAGTTAATATTGTTCACATATATAAAAGATTCTTTATTAAGGCCGTCAATTAATGTTAAACACACCGAGCATGGAAATTAATAGTCATCTGGCTAATCGATTACTATTAGTGTTTATAATATTTTCTACTCCGGCCTTAATTAGCTCTCTTCTTAGAATTTCTAATATTGGTTTCCAGCCCATAATGGGCATTCAAATTAGTATGTACTTTATTTCAGCAGCTATATTTTTTTTTCGTAAGCAAGTCTTCTACAAATTTAAAGCTTATTTCATTACTAGTTGTTTTCTATTATTAGCAATTGGCGGCATGATTCAATTTGGCTTATTTGGTGCGGGGATATTACTGATGATTATGTACACTGCTTTATGCAGTCTACTTTTTGATCGTATTTCGGCATTAATTAGTATTGCCGTTGGATTTATCATTATTACGTCTATTGGTATTGCTTATATTACCGGCCATCTTACTTATATAGTCAATGCTGATGAGTATCACACTTCTGTTAATGCATGGTTACTCATGTTGGGTACCACTATTTTTGTCGCGACAAATTTATATATTGTGCTGACATTCATGTCTTCTCAGTATCAACAATCATTAACTGAGTTAGATAAACAAGTTAAATTAAGAACAAAGGCTTACGAAGCTGAAAAAATTAAAGCAGAAGAAGCTAGTGAAATAAAATCGCAGTTTCTAGCTAATATGTCTCATGAAATAAGAACCCCTATGAATGGTGTTTTGGGGGTGATGCAGTTATTGCGTTTAGAACATCCCAACGAAAAACAAAACACCCTGATCGACACCGCCATTTTTTCAGCCAAAAATTTATTAAGAATTTTGAATGATATTTTAGATTTTTCAAAAATCGAAGCAAATAAATTAGATATTGAAAATATCGAATTTGAACTACAGCCTATTCTAGATTCAATCTACTCAAACGTAGAGTTAGATATAGATATGAAAGGTATATCGCTCAATTTCATCAATAAAACCAGTAAAAATACGTTGTGGACAGGTGACCCTACTCGTTTTTATCAGGTATTACTTAATCTTGTAACCAATGCAACTAAGTTTACTGATACTGGCGCCATTAATGTTTATATTACTCAAAAGAGCATCAATGGAGTGTCATACCTAACTTCAGAAGTGGTTGATACAGGTATAGGTATGAGCACAGAAGAAATCAACAATCTTTTCCAAAACTTTAGCCAAGCAGATGCATCGATCACTAGGAAGTTTGGTGGAACTGGGCTAGGTCTATCAATTGCAAAACGCTTAGCAACATTAATGGAGGGTAACTTAACGGTCACCAGTAAAAAAGGGGAAGGGTCAACATTCATTTTTACAATTAAATCTAAATCTAGATCTATTATCTCACCTTTAGTGGCAGCTAAAAATCCAAAAATTATCAGTAACGACTTAGCACCAGACTGGTCAAATAAAAGAATATTAATTGCAGAAGATAATAGAATTAATCAAAAAATTATTTGTGCCATGTTAAAGCCGACTCATGCATTATTACACTGTGTAAATAATGGTAGAGAAGCCGTAGACTTAGCCTTTAATTTTTCCCCTGATATCGTGTTGATGGATATTCAAATGCCAGAGATGGATGGCGTTACAGCAAGTAATGAACTCAGGAATAAGCAATTTAATAAGCCCATAATTGCATTCACCGCAAACGTAATGAAAGGTGATGTAGAACACTACCTAGCAAACGGAATGAATGACTTTATCCCTAAGCCTGTAGATATGAATCTATTATATCGAACCATTTCAAAGTTCTTACAAAGTGACCAAAGGAGTTAATCTAGATACAAGTAGGTACTAGAAAAAATAACGCATTAAGTTATTTTACGCACAGCGTGAGCCTTTAGGTCGTTGACCTCATATTAGACAATATGATTGAAATAGATAAATTGATTAACTCCGATTAGTTTTACTCCACAAAATAAACATTATACCTATTTAAGTGTGCAAAGAACTTGGCCATTATTATGGGTGGCATAGTTAAATTCAATTATTATCATGGGTGGCATAGTTAATCCCACTACCCAGCGAGCCGAGTATTTACCTCATCACGATAACGCCGTGATAACTTCAGTTGACGCCCATTATTTAGCGTTAATAAAAAATCACCTGTTTCTAACGCAATAATTTCTTTAACTAAGTCCAGATTTACCATTGTAGAACGATGAATTCTTACAAATTGATGTGGATCTAACCTTTTTTCCAAATCAGCCATTGTCGTTCTAATTGGATAACAACTCTCACCAATATGCAAATTCATATAGTTGCCTGATGCTTCGACCCAAGCAATATCGCTCACCCTAATAATAAATTCTTTACCTATTTTTTTTACAATTAATCTTTCTACATAAATTGAGCCTTGTGGACCTTCACCAACCTCTATTTCTCTTGCTTCATTACGTAGTCGGCTGATAATGAATCTATAGATATAAAATGTAGCTAAGATTGAAATATAGCTGCCTAAATCCTTGCGATATTCATAAATCAGTTCTACAGACCAGTTTCCAAAATCATAATTGCTTTGACTGAAATAATAATAAAAGTGTCGTAAAGCTATCATTAGATAAACATGTAATACAGAGAAGGCTATAGAAAGCGGAAGGTGTAATAAAAGACTTTGTTTAATTTTACTAATATTAATTGGATGTTTTTTGTCTATATAAAACAGTATAGGAATCAAAATAAATATTGAAATTTGGCTAGAAAACTCCCAAACAAATGGCTGCCATCGCTCAATAGACAACCCTCGGCGCTTATAATCGTCAAGCACTGAGAAGCTATTGACCAGTGCTGTAATCGTACCAATAAGTAACCAATATGATACTTCAAGCTGTTTTTGATACTTTTCATATAACGGGTGTAGCAAATTAAAAATTCCTTAAAAGTGATGCGTAAAATCTTATCACATCAGCTTGCCTCTTATCACAAAAACAGTAGATTCAATCACTTAGGTGTTGATGAGTTTACTGTGAATTGATTAAATAGTCTTCTTGAAATCGCAAAGGCTGACTTATGAACATAAATTTAGAGAGCAATAATAACCGACGATTCGATATAGATCACCTTAGAGTTTTTGCGTTTGGACTATTAATTTTATATCACACATGCATGCTTTATGTTGCTGGGTGGGAGTGGCATATCAAAAGTAATTACCAAAGCAATTTTTTGGCAAACCTTATGCTAATGGTTCAACCATGGCGTATGGCATTAATATGGATGATTTCAGGTATTGCATCTTGTTTTCTCCTGCAAAAACTATCCATAGGTAATTTCTTAACAAGTAGAACCATACGCTTATTACTACCTTTAACCTTTGGTATTCTATTTATAGTACCGCCACAACTGTATTTTGAAATGAAATTTAATGGCGATATGGAATTAACTTTCTGGCAATTTTGGCAAATCTTTTTCGATTTAGACAACCCCATTTTTGATAAATATAAATCGGGAATATTGCCACATATCGATGTTAATCATTTATGGTATTTAAGAGAGTTATGGGCTTTTACTTTGGTGCTGATAGTTCTTCAACCCTTACTGTATTTACCTGTAATATCAAAAGCGGTTAAAAAGTATAGCGATGCAGTTGGCCAGTACAGTGTGTTAATTGTCCCTTTGCTTATACTGTTTGCACTTGACTATTTTGTTTTTAAACAACTCGAAGGTGATAGATTACGCCAGGCCACAGGCTTTACCTTCTTTATTACGGGTTTCTTAATTGCAAATCAGAAAGGCTGGTGGTTAGCAATGCAGAAAGTAAGAAAGCTAGCATTAGGGCTTGCTGCTATTAGTTATGTGCTTCTTATTTATCGCTATCAAACTATTTATTTGGATGAAAGTGTTGCTATAAATAGCCAAATGGAAATTATTTTTAGTTTAGCGTCAGCTGCGAATAAGTGGTTGTGGTTAGTGAGTATATTTGGCTATGCCTATACTTACCTAAATAAAGAAAACAAGGTAATTCAATACCTTAATCCTGCAGTATATCCTGTATATATTCTACATCAAACGTTGATTATCTGTATTGGTTCATTACTCAGTCCATTCGAGCTTGGCGGAGCTTTAGAAGCAGTGCTGGTTTTGGTGGGAACATTATCTATATGTGTTATTAGTTATGAAGTTATTCGTCGGGTACCATTGTTAAAGCCATTTTTTGGCTTAACTATTTCAAGGAAAGATATGCCATCGGTGAGCCGTGTGTTTTTTAAAGCTAAAGTCTATCGAAGTGTGGGCATCTTGATTGTTTTACCTATAGCTATTCCCATATTTGGTTGGTTCTTTTATCTTTATTAACGATTAATCTGTATTTACATTCTCGTCATGGAGGTGAGAGCTAATATCTACTAATGACACTATCGCTCATATATCTATAGTATGCGTGAACGTCGAATCAGAGAGTTTTTTCATAAGCACAAGAAAAAATGTTTTACTCCATACCTATTTATGAAGACAAACCCGATAATATTATTGGGTTTGTTATTTGAGCCGACTTGAGAAGATATTTTAGAAACGTTAATTGGTTATAAAATAATTGCCTTCCCATTTTATTTCTTTATTTATGACCCGTACTTATTTTGTTACATGATGTCGTGGCTTATCCTCAAAAATTTAATGAAAAATTTCTCAGAGTTACATAAAATACAGCAATAAAAATAAAGGGAACTATGATGAAAAAGAAATATTTAGCGGCTGTCATAGCTGCAAGTTTAACGTTATCCGCCTGTATGGCAACCAGCAACGACTCTGGCAATAGTATGTCACAGCAATCAAGCCAAGAGAGTGCAAACAAAGTCTTTAGCCAAAATTACTTGTTCAAAGAGTTGGCTAATGGTTTACGTGTCTTAGTGGTAAAAACAGACTATCCAGATCTTGTTTCAGTACAAATCCCCGTTTCTGTAGGTTCTCGTGATGAAAATGAAGTAGGTAAAACAGGTTTTGCCCACTTCTTTGAACATATGATGTTTAAAGGTTCAGAAAAATTTCCACAAGCTGTTTATGCCGATTTATTTAAAAATGCCGGTGTTGATAACGGTGCTTACACCACCAACGATTATACTAACTATCATTTAGATTTTTCTAAAGATCATTTAGATAAAGTATTAGAGATTCAAGCGGATCACTTTAAAAACCTAAAGTACACCGAAGCACAATTTAAAACAGAAGCCTTAACGGTAAAAGGTGAGTATTTAAAAAATAATGCTAGTCCAACTCGAAAGTTGTTAGCGGCGGTGCGAAAAGAAGCATTCGATACGCATACTTATAAGCATACCACTATGGGCTTCTTTGAAGATGTAGAAGCAATGCCTGATCAAGTTGCATATGGTGAACAGTTCTTTAAACAATTCTATAAGCCAGAATACGTTTCTTTAGTAATTGTCGGTGATGTTGAACCAGAAGCAACAATGGCCATGGTCGAGAAGCATTGGGGAAATTGGCAAAAAGGTGATTTTGTTAGCACTATAGCACCTGAGCCAAAACAGGAAGCTGCGAAATATGTTCATGAAAAATTCGATGGCTTACCGGGTCACTGGTTACTCGTTTCTTATAAAGGTGCTGATTGGCAACCCAAGAAAAAAGATCGCGCGGCTTTAGATTTAATTTCTGAATTGTATTTTTCCAATAACTCAGCATTGTATCAAGAACTCGTTGTTGATAAGCAGTTGGCTAGCCAAATGTTTAACTACAACCCTGAAACAAAAGATGCTGGCTTACGTCACGTATTTATCAAAGTGAATGATGAAAAAGACCTAGCAACGGTTCGTGATGCAGTAAACCGTACTTACGCACAAGTAAGAACTGAGCTCGTTTCTTCAGAAAAACTTGATAACTTAAAGTCTAACTTAAAATATAGTTTTGTTAATAGTTTAGATTCATCAGAGTCTATCGCTTCAACATTGGCGAGTTATATGCATTTTGACCGCGATCCCGAAACGATTAATCACCTCTATAATAGCTTTGACAATATTACAGCTGAAGATATTCAACGTATTGCTAATGAATACTTTATTGATGAAAACCGCACAACAGTGACTTTATCAGCATTAGATGAGATTGCCGACTTCGAACAAGAAGTTGACTTAAATGGCGCCGTTGCAAAAATAGTCATGAAAAATTCGCAGCCGAGTACTCCACAGTTTGCGGTATTAGATAAGACCAATGACTCACCGTTGATTGATGTTAACTTCTTATTTTATACCGGTGCTGCAGCAGATCCAGCCGGTAAAAAAGGGGTAGCGGCTTTAACCGCTCGTATGTTAACTCAAGGCGGCTCGGCAACAAAAAGCTATCAAGATATTAAGAAAGGTTTATACCCTTTAGCTGGACGTTTTTCGTCGCAGCTTGATAAAGAAATGATGTCATTTACTGGCCGGGTGCATAAAGATAATGCTACTCAGTGGTACGAACTTATTAGCGATCAATTATTGAATCCAGGATGGCGTGAAGACGATTTTAAGCGTCTGAAAAAAGAGCTTGTTGACGGTATTAAATCAGGTCTTAAATCTTCTAATGATGAAGAATTAGGTAAAGAGGTGCTTTATAGCGAACTTTATCAAGGGCATGTTTACGAAAACTACAATAGTGGTGATTTGTCTGACTTAGCCGCAATTACTCTTGAAGATGTTAAAGCATTCTACAACACCCAACTTACCCAAGCAAAATTAAACTTAGGTATAACTGGCGCTATGCCTAGTGCTTTAAAAGCACAATTAATGACAGATTTAGCGACTTTACCCGTCGGAGATGAAAAGCGCTTAACAATTGCTAAAGCACCCGTTTTAAAAGGTCATCATGCGACAATTATAGAAAAAAGTGCGCAATCTACAGCGGTATCTTTTGGTTTTCCCATTGATACTATACGCAGTGATAAAGACTGGGCGGCACTTTGGTTAGTGCGTTCATACTTTGGTGAACATCGTAGTTCTAACAGCTACTTGTATCAACAAATTCGTCAAGCGCGTGGTATGAACTATGGAGATTATTCTTATATTGAATATTTTCCACGAGGGATGTACCAAACTAAACCTGATGCAAATTTAGGTCGTTCTAGTCAAATTTTTCAAGTGTGGTTACGTCCTTTACGTTCAAATAATGATGCTCATTTCGCAACGCGTGCCGCTTTGTATGAATTGGACAACTTGATTGAAAAGGGCATGAGCGAAAAAGACTTTCAAGCAACACGTAATTACTTAACGAACTATGCACCGCAATTAGTGGCCAGCCAAGATCAACAGTTAGGTTATGCACTTGATAGTGAGTTTTATCAAACAGAAGAGTTTGTTAAGTACGTTCGCGATCAATTTGCAAAACTATCATTAGATGATGTTAATCGTGTTATCAAAGAAAACTTACAAACAGATGATATTCATTATGTTTTCATTTCAGACGATGGTAAAGACATGAAGCAACGTTTGTTGTCTGAACAAGTATCACCGTTAACATATAACAGTGATAAGCCAGCAGAGCTTTTAGCGACAGATAAAATCATTGAAAGTTACAAGCTAACACTGCCGTCTAAAAATGTTGAAGTGATTGCAATAGATGAGGTTTTTCAATAAATTGCGTTTAAGCTCACTTTAATAAATATTCGTTATTATCTTATTGAATATTACAAATAACTTAATAAGAATAACGCATGTAGTTAAAAATAAAAAACCGGCATCTGCCGGTTTTTTTATTTATTAATAACGATTAATTGTGCTTTATGCATCGAGTTTAGATATATCGGTTATTGGGCTAATAAACGGTGATTGTAATTTTCCAACTCAAATTACCAAAGATATTGCTGCGTTAGTTGCAAATGCCAATAGCTAGATAGAAATGATTAAAACTTCATAACCACTCGACCGGTAATTTCGCCGTTGATCATATCTTCAAAGATATCATTAATATCTTCTAGTGACTTTTCAATGGTGATCGCTTTAACTTTTCCTCTAGCGGCAAAATCTAAGCATTCAACTAAATCTTTACGCGTACCCACAATAGAGCCGACAACGCTAACACCATTTAAAACAGTATCAAATATAGGTAACGGCATATCTTCGGCGGGTAAGCCAACTAGTACACACTTACCCCCACGACGAATAACTTGGTAACTTTGTTCAAAGCCACTTTTACTAACAGCGGTACAAATACTGGCATGAACGCCGCCTGTTTCAGCTAAAACTCTTGCTACAACATCATCACACTTGAAGTCTAAACAAAAAGAGGCACCCAAATCTTTAGCCAATTTCAATTTTTCAGTGCCAGTATCAATAGCGATGACATTTAAGCCCATTGCTACAGCATATTGCACAGCTAAATGCCCTAAGCCACCAATACCAAAAATAGCTACCCATTCACCTGGTTTAGCCGTAGATACTTTTAATGCTTTATAAGTTGTAACACCTGCGCAAAACAAGGGGGCAGCATCTACATAGCTAATCTCGTCTGGTATTTTTACAACATAGTTGCCATCTGCTTTACAGTATTCAGCATAACTCCCGTCAACAGAGTACCCTGCATTTTGCTGTAACAAACAGAGGTTTTCATTACCAGATAAGCAGTAATCACAATATCCACAAGCACTATATAACCATGGAATACCTACACGGTCACCAAGATTAAGGTGCTTAACTTGCTCGCCTACTTCAACGATTTCTCCAACACCTTCATGGCCTGGAACAAGTGGCATCTTAGGTTTTACTGGCCAGTCACCATGACACGCATGTAAGTCGGTATGACATACACCACAAGCATGAACCTTTACTAAAACTTCATGACTCGAAATTGTAGGCTTATCAAGTTGTTTAATCTCGAGCTTGTCTTTGAATTGATGAATAACAGCTGCTTTCATTAGTGACCTTTCTTTACGTTAATACATTGTAAAAAATATTATAGTACTCAACTTTAATAAAAATATGATGTAGAACAATAAATGGTCAGAAAGAAACGTTAATGGCTATCTTAATTTGTTAATAAATAATAGCCATTTAGTAAAGGTGAGTTATTTTTCTTGAGACATAATAATGTTTACTTATATCAAGGTGAAGACTGTTTTATTCATGGCTTTTAAGCGTGAATGCATATCTTGAACATTAATTTTTTGATCTGCCGATAACACCAATAAGCGATTATTACTCACCGGTCAATCTGATGTGATCAGCAAGAATTAATATTAAGTTATTCTTTGTCGGCGATACGGATTGACGCTTTAATGATGTTGACCGCTTCTCTAGTTTTACCTCTTCGGCTACCTAAGGCTTCAATTTTAGTTAAGCTATCTTCTACATCAGTCACTACTTTACCAAAAACAGTATGATTACCGTCTAAATGAGGTGTCGCGTTAAAAGTAATGAAAAATTGACTGCCATCAGTGCTTGGACCTGAATTTGCCATACTTAACATACCCGGTTCACTGTGGCCTATGTCACTATTAAATTCGCCATCGTATTTATAACCTGGGTTGCCCGTGCCATTACCCAATGGATCGCCACCTTGTGCCATAAAGCCAGGAATAACACGATGAAAATTTAGCTCATCATAGAAACCCAATTTAGTTAAGTAAATAGTACTAGAAGCATGCATAGGCGCAGAGTCAGTGAATAGCTTGATGGTCAGATTACCTTGGTTTGTTTGCAGCTCCCAAAAGTAATCTTTCCCTTGGGTGAAGGTCAGTAATGGCGGTTTACTTAACGTCGTTTTCCAAGCAGGGTTTGTTTTATCAACCGCTTGTTTAGTAATAAATCTATCAATAGTGTTTAATGCGGGATCTATTCCGCAACATGCGGCCAGTATCATTATTAACAAAAGACTGGTGATGATGTTTTTCATATTATTCATAAAAGACTTCTTATTTTATTTTAATTTTTTGAAAATAGACTAAGTTATCAAATATTATCAGGTATTAACGACTAAGAAATAATAATTTTTATTAACTGATCAATCATTAAGTCAGCAGCTTAAGATGACTAAGCTTTGATGCCAACAATGCTGTTTCGTATGTAAGGCGTATTATAATATTTTTAGCACTTCACTAGAGGGGAGAAGTGTTAAATAACGGCTAATAAAAAACCGACAGAGGCCGGTTTTACATTACTATGTTATTAGCAGAATATTACCTTTATATTCTTTGTTAAAACTTAAACGTTTTACTGTGCTTGCCGCCTTTTTCTGAGTCTACTGTCACTTTATAAGTCCCTTTGCCATCGACAATCCATTTCACTATGGTTGTTGAGTGACCCGCAAGCGTGGCGACCTTAATCGTTGCTGGGTTTAAGTCGTGGTCAGTATGTGTGTTGGCACCTTCGCTAATAACGGTTAACCCACTTAATATTGAAAAGTCATCCGAGAGAATCGATATGCGGTCTTCAAACGACAAATTATTATTAATGTCTTGTGATAATCTTGTCGGAATTGCTCGCTCATTAGCAATATTAACCGTTATTTCATACAAACCATTACTGAGCTTGCGCGTTGATGAACGAGTTACTTCTAACTGTGGCATATGGTAGGCGTGAAATAAGGTAAAGGCCATATTTCGGTGTGCTTCTTCTTCTAATAGGAAAGAAGGGGGCGTTCTACCAAAATTCTTCTTAAAACCGCCAACTTCTATATCGCCATAAATTGGATGCTTTACTTTAGTCCAAGGAACAAAAGCATCACCAAATAAAATATGCTTGTTGAAATTGTGATTTTGATTGCCTAATTTATCGCTTGTTTTATCGTTTGGGCGAAACATATTAGCCGATGTCCAAAGTTCATTCGTAAATGCCATAATACCGTTGTTGCCATAAAACCAATCAAATTCACCACCGTAGACTTGATAAAGATCTTTCCAAGCGACGAGGTAGCGATAATTGGGTAGTATTTGCTCACCTTGGTTGGCGATAAAATCATAGACGCTAATATCAGAACGGGTATATTTGTTATTGGCTTTACCCGGACCACGTAAAATCATACCACCGGTATTATGGTAACTTTGCGCGGCAGCAATATTACGATGAGCTTTAACAAATTTAGCCACTGCACTGGTTTCTTTTAATGAAAAAGGGTAACGGCGTGCACCTCTTTGAATATAAGCTGGCTCCCATTCATGGGCCCAATCACGATTAGGATCATATTCGTAAACCCCTTTACCATCTTCGTTGACAAGACCGTCACCATCGTTGTCGTATCCTTCAGCTCCTAACATGCGGTAATCGCCAGTTTGACCTTCTGCAACAGGTACCATTAAACCTGGGTATTTCTCGTCTTCTTTATGAGTACCACGTACCTTATCTTTAATGCGCATGCGAGTAATATGGCCATCATTATTGAGATCTTCTGGACCATCTTCATCGATTTCACCGTCAAGATCGTTGTCAGTAGGTACCATGCCCGAACGAGGAGAGTGCGCAGTATTAGCCTGCTTCATAAACCAGTCACGCCCGTCAGGATTAATTGTAGGGACAATATAGAAAGCTTTATCGTTAAGTAGCTCGGTGATCCACTTCACTTTTCCGTAGCTTTCAGTTAAATACCAAGCGGTATAAAGAGAAACCTCTGTACCTTGAATCTCATTAGAGTGAATATTGCCATCAATATACATCGCCGGTTTTGTCGTATCATCACCGTTGTTATAATTGGTAATTTTAATAACAAAAATATCACGACCTTCGTAAGACTGACCAATAGATTCCAGTCGAGTAAGTTTAGGGTAAGCTTTATTTATTTTTTTGAGTATCGTTATAGTACTTTCTGAGTCATAAAAACGATTCCAGCGAATATCTACTTTTGGGTCTAAAGGCGCACCTAATGCCTGTAATCCAGTGAGTTTGTCTGCGGCTTGTGCCGTTATAGTTAACAAAGCTGTGGCCGTTAAAATGCAGGTGAGCAATATTTTTTTCATGATTAAGCTCCAAAATTAACGGTTTGTGTCACCGCATCGATGACAGGTGAAGATACTTCAAATGAGGCATCATTGAAGCCTTTGGTATTGATCAGCCACTTGATTTCTTGTTGACCGCCATGAGCGGCGATAGGCGCTAATAATGTCCGCTTGCTACCACCAATAAATTGTTCTTTGGGTAAATTCCACTGAACTCTTACGGGAAGCATCCAACGGGTGAGTTTACCCATGGCGCTTTGTGTTGGAAGTTTACCGATGTTTTTTATTTTTAAGGTCACTCGATAAAGATCTTTACCTATTTTTTTTACGCTCTGGCTCACGTTAAGCTCAGGAAAAAGTGTGGTTAAGGAAGTAATATATTCCGAACTTTTAGTTTCAGCAAATACGCTAATATCAGGATTATTTAAATAGGCAAGTCGAAAACCACCCACTTCCACCTTTTCATTTACAAAGTCTGGGTGTGAAATATTTGTCCACGGTATAATCGCCCCTTGTAGATTTTTTTCCTTGGCGTTAGTAACCAAACGAGCTTCTTTGGTATCTTCGCTTGCTGATGTGTTTTTGTTTTTTTCAACATCAGCCTCTTTGTTTTTTTCTACGTCAGCTGATTGGGCAATGGTTATTTGCTTAAAATTCCAGCCATTGGTGGCTATTGACCAACGACCACCGTGAAAATAGGCCCAGTCGTGAAAAGTACCTCGACCACGGTTTTCTGCTTTTACCTGCCAGTCTTTATGGGCTTGCTGCCATAGGTGAGTAAATAATTTATAACCGTCAACATCTTCTTTAGGCATTTTATCAAAGGCTTCCAGTGGACGTTTATATTCACTTACCAGTACTTTATTAGCCGACCAGTTTTCATGGAGGTTGTCGTATTTAGAAAAATTAACGGTCATTAAAATATTTTGATGATCGATAACAAAATCTATTAAGGCACGCGTTTCAGGTTCAGATGCTTGATTAACACCAGAGCCAATACCAAAATAGTCATAGTTATAGGTAAAGTTTTTATTTATTGCTGTTCCGCCATAGCCATCTTCATCTAATTTACCATCACCGTCGTCATCTTTTCCTTCATTGAGTAAACGGTATTGACCTGCTTCGTTTTTGAGGCGATCAACTTTTACTAATAAACTGGCATCTTGTTCACTAGCTTTGTATGGGCCAGAACTGTCTGAGATCCTTAACTGAGAAATAAAACCATCGTTGTTGAGATCATTAGGACCGTCTTCATTTATTTTTAGGTCGTTATCGTCATCTGTTTTTAAGTGATTAAAGGTCGTTGAATAACCATTTTTACCCAGTATAAAACTTGTTGCATCAGGGTTTGGCATAGGTACGATAAATATACTTTTACCATTTCGGGTGACTTTACCTGACTTTAGATCCTCGATTAGGCGCATCGCAAGTTCAGTACCGACTAAATAATCGCCATCAACGTTGCCAGTAACCAAAATTGCTGGTGAGCTTTTATCACCAAATTGAGCCACGATTATTGACTTTCCTGATCGTGAAGTACCAATTTGCTGAGTTTGAACACCCAGTTGTTTTAATTGTTTTAACATTTCTGCATGGCTGGTGTATTGGTTAATATAGTCTTGACCAAGACAACTGCCAGAGATGAGGAATAACGCGAGTAGTCGCTTCATTTACTTATATGCTCCAGTTATAAAAACGCTTAATTATTATAATTTGTTTTATAGGTGAACTTTAATTAGCCATAAAGAGTATATATTTTATTCAGTTAATTCAAAGAAAAGTGAATTAAATGAGCTGGTTTGCTAGTAATTCAGGTTAGATGATCAAAATGTATAAAAACCTAAAACAACTTAACCACTTATAATGTTGTTTTAGGTTTGTCTTGTTTATAACAATAAACGGCTTTGGGTTACGAGAATAAATCGACTGGTTTTTAATACAACTCAAATTTATCTGCATCTAAAAAGGCGGGGAATTGATTTTTAAATTTATCAAGTTTGCTGAAGTCGAGTTGGGTTGTGATGATTTGTTGTTGGTGATCAGTGGCAGAAAGTATGTTTTCACCATCAAAATTAATGAAAGTTGTGCCACCAGAGTGAGGCATATCGTTACCATCTGGTCCGATACGATTAACTCCAACGACAAAACTTTGATTTTCCATTGCCCTGGCTTTTAATAAGGTATCCCATATATGACGACGTGGAGCAGGCCAATTAGCAACGTTGACCATAAGATCATAATCTTGGCGGTTTCTCGACCAAACAGGAAAGCGCAAATCATAACAAACCAAAGGCAGTATTTTTATACCCCTAATGTTGATTGTTTTTCTGTGCTGGCCTTGCTCAACAAAGTCTTGCTCTTTACCTAAACGAAACAAATGGCGCTTGTCATAATGTTCAACCCTACCATCAGCAAAGACCCAATAAAAACGATTCACTTTTTTATCATTTTGGCTCACTAAAACCGTGCCAGCCACTACACAGTTATATTGCTTTGCTATTTTTTTTAACCAATGTAGAGCAGAGCCACCATCTTCTGGCTCTTGCACATCTTTTCTATTAATACAAAAACCGGTTGAAAATGTTTCTGGTAGCAATAATAAATCGGCAGCCGCATGGTCAGTAAAGTGATCTTTGAAAAGTTGCTCTAAACGATCAAAATTGCTTTGTTTGTCTAACCAACTAATATCGAACTGCACTGCGGCTATGGTTAAAGTTGACATAATATTCCTGCGGCCTTAAGTAGGGTATCGTCGTTTTTTGCGAAACAAAGTCTGATTACTTTATTGTTTTGATGATAAGACTCCCTTTTGTCAGCGGGATACAGGGGGCTCAATGGAATGGCGGCAACACCAACTTCTTGGGTTAACCAATGACAAAATTCACGATCATTAAGTGCTGAGATTGCAGAGTAATCAAGCAATAAAAAATAAGTACCTTTTGACGGTAGCATTTTAAAGCGAGAGTCTTTTAGTGCATTGATCAGTAAGTCTCTTTTTTGCTGATAGAAATTTGATAACTCGGTGATATGCTCGGGGTGCTGTTTTAGCATTTGCGCTATAGCTATTTGTGCCGGGGTAAATGAACAAAAGGTAACGTACTGATGAATTTTTCTAAACTCGACCGTAAGCGCATCAGGTGCGGCGCAATAACCCATTTTCCAGCCGGTGCAATGAAAGGTTTTACCAAAACTAGAGACGACAAAGGCGCGTTTAAACAAATCAGGGTAACGTAAAATACTTTCATGACGTAAGCCGTCAAACGTCATGTGTTCGTATACTTCATCGCTTATTACATATAAATCATATTTCTCAAGCAAAACTTGTAAGCTAGTAAGATCTGCAGCACTCAGTATTGAACCCGTTGGGTTGTGTGGGCTGTTGATAATAATGGCACGTGTATTTTCATTAATTGTTTGCTCAACTAAGGACCAGTTTATTGCATAGTTAGGCGCATCTAGTGCGACATGGCGACAAACTCCACCAGCAAGTTCAATGGCTGTCTCATAAGAATCATAAGCGGGATCAAAAATAATAACTTCATCATTTGGGCGAACCAGCGTTTGTATTGCAACCCATAGTGCTTCGGTAGCCCCGGAGGTTATTGTAACGTTTTTTAAGCCATTAAGTTTTTGTGCAGTGGTTAAATCTGTTTGATACTGTCGATGCACCATAGCGGCAACTTGCGTTAATAACTCAGGTAAACCGTTTGAGGGTGAGTATTGATTTTTACCTTCACTAATGGCTAAGTTTATTTTATCTTTTAAAAATTCTGGAGTATCAAATTCAGGAAAACCTTGCGACAAATTAATTGCCTGATATTGATTTGCCATCATCGACATTTCTGTGAAAATACTGGTATCTAGATTGGGCAGTTTACTGGTAAAAGAAGATGGCACAAAAGGCTCCCTGGATTATTAAGTCGATATTTTTGAGGAAAATTAGCTTAAATAAGCATGGTTCAATCGGCCTTTATTTAAATAGACCGGGAAACAATAATCGAATGTTAAGGCTAACGGCTGATGAGTTCAATCGTTATCCTTTTTAAATCGATATCTTAGTGTAAACAACCGTTAATAAATTAACGGCTACTTTTAGCGCGTACTGTTAACAACATTAAGCCAATTGCGAGAGCAGCATAATAATAAGGCATGCCTGCTTGCCAACTCATGGTGCTATTAACGCCAAAAAAGTCTAGATATAGTGCTGTTTGAATCGGTCCCATATACCAAATTGCCGGGTATAGCACTTCAAACATTCGCTTTGTGCCGGTCAATACCCCACAAAAATAAGCTAGGGATACGGTAAATGAAATGGCTATAATTAATTGTATGATTAACAGCCACTCGGCTATCGCCGCAAATCTAAGTACACTACCCAAACTTGCCAATGCTAATAATATCCATGCAGCAGAGTAGCTCGCTAAACTTTGCAATAGCGCTGACTTTTTACTGTAGGTGATTAACTCAACCGTATTTGCTTGTTTTTCTACTTGGCCGAGCTGTGAAAGCACTAAAACACACCATAACCATGACAGCGGTAAAAATATGCTAACCAGTAATTGCTGACTAATAAATAGTTGAATAATATTTAACGTTAAAAGACCTAACAGCCAGTAAATCGAATGGCTTTTTAATAATAATTTTAGTTCTAAACGTAATAAGCGAGTAAAAGCAAAGTGCTTGGTTAGCATGGTAAATAGTGCATCGAGTCGATTGAACACTTGACGGGTTAAGGTGTTTATTAGCCATGAGGTTTGTTTGGTTTCAGGTACGGGGTTTCGACTAAAGCGATCAAAAAAGATTACTGCAATAATAAAACAGCTTAAGCAAATGATCAGTAACGGCAGAATACTCGATAAATACTGTGCTGTTGGCTCTATTCCTTGCCAAAGAAAAGTGTTTACTGCATTTTCTTCATCAACAACCGTTACGCCAATATGTGTTGAGCCTGCTTGTGACGGAAAACGTTCTGCAACCTCGGTTTCTATAGCAGAAAGTATTGCGCCAACCCCTGAAACGCTTTCAATGGTTTGAACAATAGAGCCGGTCCACAAGAAAAAATAAACAACATTGCCAAAGCCCCCCTTAAGCCACTTTATTGATTCAAACATTATCGCCAGTGAAGCAACAACTAATAACACAGGTAGAACAAAGACTAATTGGGGCCAAGCTAACGCCCAAAGGTCTATCTGATAATTTTCCCCATAATAAAGTTGCAGTAAAATACAACTGATCAGCATAACCAATACGATAGTAAACAAAATTAAAACATTGGTGCACCATTTGGCGAATATAAAAGTTAACTTACTCATAGGAGTGGCAGCAATAAGTTCACAGGTCATCGATTTTCGATCTAATTCAAGACCATTCTTAATGAGATAAAAACAAATAATAGGTAAAAATAAAACATTTAACATCGCTAAACAAACACCTAACCAGGCACTGTTATAAAGACCTCTATAACCATTGATAATAAGTGTTTGATATTGAGCATCGAGTGAAGGGAAAAAAAGTAAGGTTAATACCGACATCGCCAGTAAAGTAACCACAAAGCTTTGCTGGCGTGTTCGTTGTTTAAAATCAGCGACCGTACATTGCCATAATTGATTCATTAACATGCCCTCGCAAGAACAGTTCGAGCACGCTTATTACTGGTAAAGTAGAGATACGCATCTTCTAATGTTGGCGCTCTTGGTATTGCTCGTGCATCAGGGCAGTGTTCAGCGACAATATTTAACTCGACCTTGTTGTCTTTTCGCACACTGTGGCTGACAATAAAGTCGTGCTGAATTTGTTTTAATTCATTCAAGTTAGTGGTGAGTTGCCAGCATTTATCGGCAACTTTTTCTTGTAGTGCCTTTGGAGTTGCTGATTGAATTAATTGCCCAGTTTGCATAATCGCAATTTGGTCAGCAATAGATTCAACATCTGCGACTATGTGAGTTGATAAAATAATGCAACGATCATCGGCTAATTCAGTTAATAACTGGCGAAAATTGGCACGTTCTTGTGGATCTAGACCCACAGTTGGTTCATCAATAATCAATAATTTAGGGTCATTAAGTAAAGCCTGTGCAATGCCAATGCGCTGTTTCATCCCCCCCGAATAACCTTTCAATGGCATATGAGCAGCATGGGTAAGGTTGAGCTTAGCAAGTAAATCCTCGATTCTTTGAGTCGCTAAAGATTGATTTAACCCTTTTAAGCCAGCCATGTATTGTAAAAATTCAATAGCCGACAATTGGTCATAGACGCCAAAATATTGAGGCAGGTAACCGAGTTCGTTACGCAATAATTGTGGTGATTTAACAATGTTTTGTCCTTGCCATAAAATTTTTCCTTGGCTAGGTTTTGTTATCGTAGCAAGAATACGCATTAAGCTAGATTTTCCTGCGCCATTAGCGCCTAGTAAGCCTAAAATCCCTGGTCTAACTTGTAGTGATAATGATTTGATTGCTAGTTGTGTGTGCTTGCCACTTTGGTATTGATGGCTAAGTGATTGAATATCCAATAACATTGTATTTCCCTTCGACATTAAGATGTTATCTATTTAGCAAAGTTTACGCCAAGAATAAGTTGTTTTAATTCAATGGTTTATTGTTTTTGGTTTTTATTTTTTTGAAAATAAATGTTCAATTAAACCAACTATTAGTGAAATTATTAACGATTAATAAATTTCACTAAGGTACAACGGTGACATTGTGTTTTATAATACTTGCGTGAAATAATAGCGTGGCCTTTTCAGGTGAATCAGCATGTTAATTTTAATAACTTTTAGGCATATTTGATGAAATTTATAGCTGTCTTTATTGTTGTATTCTTGTTGTTTAGTGCAACAGATGTCTACGCTTTCGAAGCGAAAAAAGTTGATGTCGGTGATATTATTTCAAAAGAACAATTCTCACGATACAAAGACGTTGGCGAATTCATCGAACATTCCCCTAAAGTCACCATTGAAGTTAAACCTGAGCCAGAAGATATCGCCGAATATGGCACTGATGTTGTTAAATCTTTGACGGGTTCCGATTGTGATAGAGACGGCATTATGGATGATAATGCTAAGTGTAATGCGGTTTATTACAAACTGTGGATGAGATATGAGCGTTAATCAATCGTCAAAATATAATCCTAAACAGTCAAGCCAAGGTAAAAGCCGTTAATGTTAGAAAATCAAAGTCAGTTGCAGGGGCATTATGATGCCCAAGGTTACTTTGTTATTAGAAATTATTTTAATGACACTGAAATTTCAGCCCTAAGACAAGTGGTATTGAAATTTCACGATCTTTGGAAAAAAGATCACGCAAAATTTTATCAAGAAGAAGCGTTCAACTCTTCTTTGATCACCGGCAGTCAGTACTTAGCATTTGACGATCGCGTTAAGCTTTTCAATTTTATTAGTTCAAAAAAAATAATGGCTGTTGTCGAGTCTGTTATAGCGGCAAAACCAGCCTTTATGAATACTCAATTGTTTTTTAACCCGGTTAATCCAGCACAAAAAGATTTTTGGCATCGAGATTGTCAATATGATCACGAGGTTGAAGAACAGAAAAAAGCTATTCAAGAGACACAAGTTGTTCACTTACGTGTGCCATTATTTGATGAGCGCGGTATGGAATTAGTGCCAGGAACACATAAACGCTGGGATAACGAAGAAGAATTTAATGTTCGACAAGAAGAAAAGGGCAGAGTGAGCAGCGAAAACCTTTCTACCGGTAAAGAAATAAAGTTAACGGCCGGTGATTTATTAGTTTTTTCGGCGGATATGATCCACCGTGGTTTGTATGGACTTGATCGATTAGCATTAGATATTTTAGTTTTTGATCCCGCTGGCGATTTTGCTGACTACGTTGATGACGATTGTTTACCCGAATTTTCGATGCTAGATAAGATTGAAAACCCAAGGTTATTTACCAATACCCTCGACTTAAAGGCAATAAAGCTAAAAGAGTAAAGCAACACTTATTATTGGTATTAATTTTTAAATTGAGCTATTTGAATAGACTAAATTTTTTATAAAAAAAACAGCTGATGATTTCAATGGGGTAATAACAGCTAATCAATATTTTATTACATTAACTTTATTACATTAACTTTATTACATTAATTTTATAGATTATGCTTAATGATAAATGATTATAAAACGAGCTTCTCGATTAATTAACATTAGATAACATAGGTAGATTTCATTGATTCAAAAATTTGCTTCGCATGGCCAATGCCAATTCACACTCGATAATAATATTATTATTATCGATGCAGAGGGTCCATGGAATGTCGAGTTTTTCAAACAAATGCACGCTAATCTACAACAAGTCGTCCTAGAAAATTTTATCAATATAAATTACGGGATCATCGTGATACTTAAAGGAGAAACATTAGCAACACAGGAAGGTTTAGATTATCACTTGTATAAAGTGAAGCACGGAACCGCTAATGCAATTGCCATTAATATGATACATAGTTCATTTGCATTAACCACTCAACTTGAATTTGAGGCTGTGTATAAGAAGGCTGGCATTAAAAATAAATTTTTTAGTGACACACCAACGGCTAAACAATGGTTAGAGAAAGAATTAGTTTCCTTATAATTGTTTTTAAAAATAGTGTGCTATTAAAGCGTTTTTTGCGCATTTTGAAAGCCAAAGTATTGTTATTTTAGTGTTCTCTTGAATATATACTTTTCTGGATATTTATTTGAGCTGAACTGAACTACTCTTAAACTTATTAGTTTGCGGCTAAGTTAAAATGAGCACTTGTTGTGTTTCTGCGTTTATCGACTAATGTTTAGCGACCAATTATTTTTTATGAGTGACTTAAGCTGGCAGAAATAGTTTACTGTTGTCTATCGTCTATTTTTTAACTATCTATTTTGACGCGAGTAAGGCGTTAGGTGATTTTATGTTTACAGAGAATCCAGAAGACTTTATCTATAATTCATCGATTGGTATTCATGCTGTATCGCCAGAAGGTATTATTGTTTATGCCAATGAGTGTGAGCTTGAAGTGTTAGGTTATACAAAAAATGAATATATAGGGCATCACATCTCAGAGTTTCAGATAGATGAAAGCTGTTTAGCGGACATGATGACACGTTTGAGCGATTTTGATATATTGAAAAATTATCCTGCAAGAGTTCAAGGCAAAGATGAAATTAAATATATTATCTACAACTCTAGTGTTTACGAAGAAGATGGCGAATTTAAGCATACGCGTTGTTATGGAACTGAAGTAGAAAAGGTCATTTATGATGTTTTCTTTAAACATTTTGATTTCTAACGTTAGTATTGAGAGGCAATAGCGTCTCCAAGTTGTACAAAATATTGTGGCTGTTTTGCAGTGCAGTGCTTTAATCAGTTCTTTTTATGTCTGCTATTTTCCCCATCAGCTTCTATTTGCTCGAGAAGCTGAGCGGTTTAGCGTATCCTACTCACCATTAAGTTTATTGTTATTTATTATTTATTATGAACATTGAAGTAAAAAATATTCCCGTTCCCGAAGTCACCTGTGCAAATTGCCAGGCATGTTGCTGTAGTTTAGAAGTTAGAATTATTTCAGATACTGGTGTGCCTCATCGGCATATCTATATTGATGACCATGGACACGAATCAATGTTACGACTTGATGATGGTCTGTGCTCAGCGTTAAACAGAGATACATTATTGTGTTCTATTTACGAAAATAGACCTTGGGTTTGTCGAGAATTTGAGATGGGTTCATACGAATGTATCGACGAAAGAACAGAAAAGCTCTATACCTCTTAAAATAGTTAACTGTTTATTTTATCATAATAAAAAACCCCTAATAATTAATATTAGGGGTTTTGTTTTTATACAGTATTATGATAAATAAGCGGTTAACTTACCTTATCAGCCACCACTCATTGATTAACCATTACTCACTTCTTCAAAGTCTGCGTCAATAACATCTTCGTTTTTAGCACTATCATTAGCCGCATCACCTTGAGGCTGCTCTGCTTGTGATTGTGAAGCTTGCATTATTTTACTGTGCGCTTCTTGTAATGCTTTTTGTCGCATTTCTATCGCCGCTTTATCATTACCATTAACGGCCATTTTTAATTGCTCAATTAATGTTTTAAGCTCGGCTTGTTGATCTTCATTCAAGCTAGTCATTGACGTTTGTACCGTATGAATCAATTGATCGGCTTGGTTGCGTTGTTCAACTAACTCACGTTTTTGCTTATCTTCAGTAGCGTGCTTCTGGGCATCGTCGACCATGCGATTAACTTCATCTTCAGTTAAACCACTTGATGCCGTAATTTTAATACTTTGCTCTTTACCGGTTGCTTTATCTTTTGCTGAGACATTTAAAATACCATCTGCATCAATATCAAAAGTGACTTCAACTTGCACCGAGCCACGAGGGCCGGGGTTAATATCTGTTAAGTTAAATTGACCTAACGATTTATTATCTGTTGCCATTTCACGCTGACCTTGCAATACATGCACAGTTACCGCCGCTTGATTATCTTCGGCTGTAGAGAATGTTTCAGAAGCACGTGTTGGTATCGTAGTATTTTTATCGATAAGCTTAGTCATTACACCGCCTAAAGTTTCAATACCTAGTGATAATGGCGTTACATCAAGTAATAACACATCACCGACCGTTCCTGATAACACACCTGCTTGAATCGCTGCACCAATAGCCACTGCTTCATCGGGGTTAACATCTTTACGCGGCTCTTTACCAAAGAAGGTTTTAACTGCTTCTTGTACTTTTGGCATACGTGATTGACCACCTACCAAAATAATTTCATCAATATCACCTTTACTTAAGCCAGCATCTTTAAGTGCTTGGTCACATGGAGCGATAGTCTTTTTCACTAAGTCATCAACCAAAGACTCTAATTTTGCTCGGGTAATTTGTACGTTTAAATGTTTAGGACCACTAGCATCAGCAGTAACATACGGTAAGTTTACGTCAGTTTGTAATGCTGATGACAACTCTATTTTTGCTTTTTCAGCCGCTTCTTTAATACGCTGTAACGCCAATGGGTCTTGGTGAATATCAATACCACTTTCTTTTTTAAATTCATCAGCAAGGTAGTTAATCAGGCGTAAATCAAAGTCTTCGCCACCTAAAAAGGTATCACCGTTGGTTGCTAATACTTCGAATTGTTTTTCGCCGTCTACATTAGAAATTTCAATAATTGAAATATCGAAGGTACCGCCACCTAAATCATAAACCACCACTTTCTGGTCAGCTTTGTTATTTTTATCAACGCCGTAGGCTAATGCCGCAGCTGTTGGTTCATTAATAATACGCTTGACATTAAGTCCAGCAATTTTACCGGCATCTTTGGTTGCTTGGCGTTGTGAATCATTAAAATAAGCGGGGACAGTAATAACCGCTTCGGTAACCGTTTCACCTAAATAGGCTTCAGCATCTTTTTTCAATTTACGTAAAATTTGCGCTGATACTTCTTGTGGTGATAATTTTTTACCATTAACTTCAACCCAAGCATCACCATTGTCTGCTTTGACAATTTTATAAGGGGCTAACTTAATATCTTTTTGTACTTCTTTATCATCAAATTTACGACCGATTAAACGTTTAATCGCAAATAATGTATTTTTAGAGTTGGTAACGGCTTGTCTTTTTGCCGGTTGGCCCGCTAATGTTTCCTCGTTTGCATAAGCAACAATTGACGGAGTGGTGCGGCTACCCTCAGCATTTTCAATAATTTTAGCAACGCCACCTTCCATAACTGCTACACATGAATTTGTTGTACCTAAATCTATACCAATAATCTTAGACATAATAATTACCTATTATTTATTAAAAAAGGTCTAATGCTTTATGGTCATTATCCAGCAAGCAGTTTGACCGTATAAACAAACTAACGTGATGTTTTAACGTTAGGCGTTTGGTTAGTGGCGCTATAATACCTAAGGTCATAAAATGCTTCTGTCACAAATATGACAGTATCGATCATTTTATAATTTTTATATTATCTCGGCTTTATAAGTTAAAAGTCAGCAGATTAACGTGAGAAATAGTATTGAAATTTAAAAAGCAACATTGTCTTTTGCTCTATAGATACAAAGGGTAGAATAAAACTATTCGTGCCCGCTATGGCTTTAATACTACTCTTATGAATAAAGACGCTACTCATCTACCTCAAAAAGCCAGCCCAGTTTTAGTAAAGCAAGCTAATATTTTTGCAGATTTACCGGCGAAGTTAATTGAAGATTTTCAACAAGAGTTTCAGCTTGATGAATGGTACAAAGGCGATTACTTTAATCCGGCCTTACTTACTCAGCGATTTTTTGTGGTGATTAGCGGTAGTTTAGAAATTAAACAAAGTAATCCAGAAACGGGCAGAGAAGCCACGTTAGATATGCTTTATGCGGGCGACTGTTTTGACTTAATGGTGCTGTTAGACGATCAACCACATGAGGTTATTGTTTCACCTTTAACAACGGTAAAGTTATTGTCAGTGAAACTTTCCACCATGCGGCATTGGTTGTGGACGTATCCAGAGTTTAACCAGCAATTTATGCCTTACTTAGCGAAAAAAATGCGTGAAAAAGAACAACAAGCCAGTAGCCTAGTTTTACACGATGTTACCACGCGTTTAAGCCGTATTATTTTAGAACATATTAATAAAATTAAGTTTTATAACGGCACAATAGAAGCAGAGCATCAACATCATTTAGTTAACGGTTTAAACGATGAAACCTTAGCGCGGATGACTGGCTCAGTTAGGCAAGTGATTAATAAGCAGTTACAACACTGGAAAAAAGAAGGTACGCTTGATAAAAAACGTAATCAATTGATTATTAAAGATTTAGAGGCTTTAGTGAAAGAAGCTAAATATACAGAAACTTTACCTAACGCCCCTTTTTTTAAACCCTAAAGACAAAAATCTCGATAATTAATAGGGTAGCCGGTGTGTCTACATTGGTTGTTTTACCTGATTTTTCAATTTCGTATTGGACTATCAAATCAGTTTCAACGATTGCATCGACACGTTTTTTTAAGAAGCAGTGATAGGCGAGCAATAGATTGTTATTACTAATTGATACCACACTATTTGCATAAGCCTGTTTAATATAGCTGCTGATAAACAGCCATCATCATCGCTTTTATAGCGCCGATATTTAAATATTGGCTTTTTATCGTATTGAAAAATGGTCTTCACAATAACACTATTACTTGTCGATTTTTAGCATCACTAGTTAGCTGTTTTTATTTATCTATGTACACAATATTCTATTGAATTTAAGTTATTATTTCCCATTTATTTGCTTATCGTCATGGGTGTTAGTTTACGCATCAGTAAGTGTCTTTATGATACTGATATACCTCTGCCACAGACCTTGAGTCGGCTGTGCACTAAAGTGCTATTGCTTGTTTAAGGTACTTTCATTCATTATCTAACCCACTATTTATTTTGGTTAATATTATGTCTACTCTCAAATGTTTAACTTCATTATCGATATCACTGACGCTAGTATTTAGCTTGTTTAGTCAAAATTCTTATGCTCAATTAACTGAGTTAAAAGATTTCAGTGATAATCCAGGCAACCTAACGGCAAGTTATTTTTCACCGGTAACCGCTAAACCTAATATCGTTGTATTACTTCATGGCTGCGCGCAAGAGGGCAAAGAATTGGCGAGGCAAAGTGGTTTGCTTGGTTTAGCACAACAGCATAATTTTGCCTTGTTAATTCCTCAGCAAAGCCTAGAAAATAATATTAAGGGTTGTTTTAATTGGTATTCTGCTAGTGATTACGCTACAGAAACCGGTGAAAATTTATCAATAAAAAATATGATATTGGCCTTAAAGAAACAGCTGGTTGGGCAAAATATCTATATTTTAGGCTTATCTGCTGGTGGCGCTATGGCAAGCAGTTTGTTAGTTAATTATCCTGAACTGTTTACTGCAGGGGCGATCGTTGCAGGCATTCCATTTCCTTGTGCCGATGGTTTAATTACCGCTATTTCTTGTATGAAAAACGGCCCATCACAAACGGCAGATGAACTTACATTATTAGTTCAAAAATTAAATCCAAATCAAAAAGTATGGCCAAAATTATCTATATGGACAGGAGATAATGATGCGATTGTTAATCCGTTGAATGCGATTACCTTAGCTGAACATTGGGCTACGTTATCAGGAATAACGTTAATGCCCCAAGTAAAAACTAAAGCAGGTTACACCCGTAAATCCTGGGGAGATAAGCAAGAAAAAGTTCAGGTAGAGTTAATGACTATCGCTAATGTAGGTCATGGCATTATGGTTAATCCGAAAGAAGTTAATGGTGGAGAAACAGCCAACTACTTACTTGAATCTCCTATTAGTACCGCTAAACACATTGTTGACTTTTGGCACTTGGCTTCAACAAAAAACAACGCACCTTGAATATAATCCTTAATAAACAACGACTTGGTTGTGGTACTATAGTGCTAATTATTTTTGTTAAATTATCAAGTAGAGTGTAAATAGTTGTAATAACAACGTGACTAAAATTGGGGTTCAAAAGAACAAGTAAGAC
>NZ_JACGVR010000055.1:0-9265 GCF_014077325.1 Colwellia sp. BRX8-5 | reverse complement strand
TCATTATCATCACTTAAATCTGAAACTGGAGTTACTGAAATTGTTAGCGTAGAACTTTCGGTATCACCAGCACCATCTGTAACGGTATAAGTAATAACGGGTACAGCACCGTTGAAATCATCATTGGGTGTAAAAGTGTAACTACCATCAGTATTTAAAGTTAACTCACCTTCAGTGAGAGTAACGGTATCACCTGCATTGTAGGTATTCCCACCAACCGTAAAGCTTGTAACAGTTAAAGGACCATCGGCTGTTTCAGCATTATCAAGGACATTGCCTGTTGCTGTTGTGTCTTCAGCTATTGTGACAGTTTCACTATCATCATTCAGATCTGAAACCGGTGTCACTGAAATAGTTAGGGTAGAACTCTGAGTGTCACCAGCACCATCGGTAACTGTATATGTAATAACAGGCACAGCACCGTTGAAATTATCATTAGGTGTGAAGGTATAACTACCATCGGTATTTAAAGTTAACTCACCTTCCGTAAGGGTAACCGTATCACCTGCATTGTATGTATTCCCACCAACAGTAAAACTCGTTACCGTGAGTGGACCATCGGCTGTTTCAGCATTATCAAGCACATTACCTGTTGCGGTTGTATCTTCTGCAACAGTGACAGTTTCATTATCATCACTTAGATCTGAAACCGGTGTCACTGAAATAGTTAGGGTAGAACTCTGAGTATCACCGGCACCATCTGTGACGGTATAAGTAATAACGGGTACAGCACCATTAAAGTTATCATTCGGAGTAAAAGTATAGCTACCATCGGTATTTAAAGTTAACTCACCTTCAGTGAGAGTAACCGTATCACCTGCATTATACGTATTACCCTCAACCGTAAAACTCGTTACTGTTAATGGTCCATCTGCTGTTTCTGCGTTATCCAGGACATTACCTGTAGCGATTGTATCTTCTGCTATCGTGACAGTTTCACTATCATCACTTAAATCTGAAATCGGTGTTACTGAAATTGTTAAGGTAGAAATTTCTGTGTCACCAGCACCATCAATAACGGTGTAGCTTATCACTGGCACAGCACCGTTGAAATTGTCATTGGGTGTAAAAGTGTAACTACCATCAGTATTTAAAGTTAACTCGCCTTCAGCAAGACTTACCGTTTCACCTGCATTATAAGTATTACCATCAACAGTAAAGCTGGTGACAGTTAATGGTCCATCAAGGCTGTCAGCGTTATTAAGCACATTGCCAGAAACTCCTGTATCTTCAGCTGTTGTGACAGATTCATTGTCATCATTAAGATCTGAAACCGGTGTTACTAAAATTGTTAAACTAGAACTCTGTGTATCACCGGCACCATCAGTAACGGTGTAGCTGACTACAGGCACACTGCCATTGAAGTTATCGTTCGGTGTAAAAGTGTAACTACCATCTGCATTTAAAGTGAGTTCACCCTCAGCAAGAGTAACCGTGTCACCTGCATTATAAGTATTACCATCAACAGTAAAGCTGGTGACAGTTAGTGGACCGTCTGCAGTTTCAGCATTATCTAACACATTGCCTGTGGCGGTTGTATCTTCTGCTATCGTGACCGTTTCACTATCATCACTTAAATCTGAAACTGGTGTCACTGAAATTGTTAAGGTAGAGCTCTGTGTGTCACCAGCACCATCAGTAACGGTATAAGTAATAACGGGCACACTACCATTGAAGTTATCATTCGGAGTAAAAGTGTAGCTACCGTCTGCATTTAAAGTTAACTCACCTTCCGTGAGGGTAACCGTGTCACCTGCATTGTACGTATTCCCACCAACAGTAAAGCTGGTGACAGTTAGTGGACCATCTGCAGTTTCAGCATTATCTAACACATTGCCTGTGGCTGTTGTATCTTCTGCTATCGTGACCGTTTCACTATCATCACTTAAATCTGAAACTGGTGTCACTGAAATTGTTAAGGTAGAAACTTCTGTGTCACCAGCACCATCAATAACGGTGTAGCTGATCACTGGCACGGCACCGTTAAAGTTATCGTTCGGTGTAAAAGTGTAACTACCATCAGTATTTAAAGTTAACTCGCCTTCAGCAAGACTTACCGTTTCACCTGCATTATAAGTATCACCATCAACAGTAAAGCTCGTTACCGTGAGTGGTCCATCTACGCTGTCGGCGTTATTAAGCACATTACCAGATACTGGGGTATCTTCAGCTGTTGTAACAGATTCATTGTCATCATTAAGATCTGATACGGGTGTTACTGAAATTGTTAGAGTAGAACTTTCGGTATCACCGGCACCATCTGTGACGGTATAAGTAATTACAGGAACAGCACCATTGAAATTGTCATTTGGTGTAAAAGTGTAACTACCATCGGTATTTAAAGTTAATTCACCTTCAGTGAGAGTAACCGTATCACCTGTATTATAAGTATTCCCATCAACGTTAAAGCTGGTTACGGTTAATGGTCCGTCTGCAGTTGCTGCATTATCTAGAACATTACCAGAGACTGCTGTATCCTCAGCTGTTGTAACAGATTCATTATCATCAATAAGATCTGATACGGGTGTTACTGAAATCGTTAAGGTAGAACTATCCGTATCACCTGCACCATCAGTTACGATGTAGCTGACCACGGGCACAGCACCATTGAAATTGTCATTGGGTGTAAAAGTGTAACTACCATCGGCATTTAAAGTGAGTTCACCTTCAGCGAGAGTAACGGTATCACCAGCATTATACGTATTCCCATCAACAGTAAAACTCGTTACGGTTAATGGTCCATCTGCAGTTGCTGCATTATCCAAAACGTTACCAGAGACTGCGGTATCTTCAGCTGTTGTAACAGATTCATTGTCATCAGTAAGATCTGATAACGGTGTTACTGAAATTGTTAGCGTAGAATTATCGGTATCACCTGCACCGTCAGTAAAGGTGTAGCTGACCACGGGTACACTGCCGTTGAAATTGTCATTTGGTATAAAGGTGTAACTACCATCGGCATTTAAGGTTAACTCACCTTCAGTGAGAGTTACCGTATCACCTGCATTGAAAGTATTTCCATTAACAGTAAAGCTGGTTACGGTTAATGGTCCATCTGCAGTTGCTGCATTATCTAGAACGTTTCCAGAGACTGGGGTATCTTCAGCTGTTGTAACAGACTCATTATCATCAATAAGATCTGATACGGGTGTTACTGAAATCGCTAAGGTAGAACTATCCGTATCACCTGCACCGTCAGTAACGGTGTAGCTGACCACGGGCACAGCACCATTGAAATTGTCATTTGGTGTAAAAGTGTAACTACCATCGGCATTTAAAGTGAGTTCACCTTCAGCGAGAGTAACGGTATCACCAGCATTATACGTATTTCCATCAACAGTAAAACTCGTTACGGTTAATGGTCCATCTGCAGTTGCTGCATTATCCAAAACGTTACCAGAGACTGGGGTATCTTCAGCTGTTGTAACAGATTCATTGTCATCAGTAAGATCTGATACAGGTGTTACTGAAATCGTTAAGGTAGAACTATCCGTATCCCCTGCACCATCAGTAACGGTGTAGCTGACCACGGGCACAGCACCATTGAAGTTATCATTGGGTGTGAAGGTATAACTACCATCTGCATTTAAAGTGAGTTCGCCTTCAGTGAGACTTACCGTATCACCTGCATTGAAAGTATTTCCATTAACAGTAAAGCTGGTTACTGTTAATGGTCCATCTGCAGTTGCTGCATTATCCAAAACGTTACCAGAGACTGGGGTATCTTCAGCTGTTGTAACAGATTCATTGTCATCAGTAAGATCTGGTAACGGTGTTACTGAAATTGTTAGCGTAGAACTATCGGTATCACCCGCACCGTCAGTAACGGTGTAGCTGACCACCGGTACACTGCCGTTGAAATTGTCATTTGGTATAAAGGTGTAACTACCATCTGGATTTAAAGTGAGTTCACCTTCAGCGAGAGTAACCGTATCACCTGGATTAAAAGTATTACCATCAACAGTAAAGCTCGTTATAGTCAGAGGGCCATCTGCAGTTTCAGCATTATTAAGTACATTGCCAGAAACTGAGGTGTCTTCAGCTGTTGTAACAGATTCATCCGCATCAGTAAGATCTGATACGGGTGTTACTAAAATCGTTAGAGTAGAACTATCCGTATTACCTGCACCATCGGTAACGGTGTAATTGACCACGGGCACCGTGCCATTAAAATTATCAGCAGGTATAAAGGTATAGCTACCGTCTGCATTTAAGGTAAATTCACCCTCTACTAAATTAATTGTCTCGCCCGCATCGAAAGTATTACCATCAATGCTAAAGTTAATCACACTTAATGGGCCGCCTGCGCTGGCACCATTATCTAGCACATTACCTGTGGCTGATGTATCTTCTGCTACAGTGACATTTTCATCAGCATCAAATAAGGCAAAGTTATCATTATTATTTTCGTTATCTAAATCACCGGGTAAAACAAAAATATTATTTTGTTCTGTTGTATCGTATCCAGCCTGCGCTAACGTTTCATCGCCTGTTCTGTTTACCGTGGCAAAACTTGTACCTTCATTACTAGTAAGACCAGCAGTTGTTTCAGGAAGCTCTGCATCAATATCAGCATCAATTAAATCTTGAATTGCTGAAATTTCATTCTGAATATTATTGATATCTTCACTATCAACACTTTCTGTATTGTTATCAGGAGAAATTATATCTACACGAATTTCATTTACCGACTCAGCTTCGTAGCTGTAGACTTTATGCTGACTTCCATCAGCATAAGCTAATAAAATTTCACTGCCTTTGATTAAATTAAGAACGGCGCCTGCTTTAACGACATCACCAACTTGTAATAGAGTATCTACAGCCACATCGGTGTGAATTTCACCTTTAACATTAATGACTTGTGCACTTTTTGGGTTGGTATAGTTTTCCATAAACAACTTCCTAATGATTTGGCTTACCACATACTCTAGACAATCTAAAAATACTGCAGCTGATTGATAACTGTAAACATACTTATGGGGTTACATATTACAAGTATTTAGACTAAAGACAATGTATTTTAGGTGGTCTTCTAATGAATTGATTAACAGATAAATTAAATAAAAAGATTAAGTTTTAATACAGAAATATTATAAAACTTAATCTTACAATAATGATTCAATGTATAGGGTCTGTATCTCAGTTAAATAGATGTTATTTATAGAGATAATACATGCAAAATAGATATTAATGTTCTGTAACAATGGCGGTATCGAGTGACACCGCCTTGATTATGATAATAAAATTATTAGTTTTTGAACCTACGAGAGACTAATCCAATTAAAGCAAGTGAGAAAATAGCAATTGTTGATGGTTCGGGCACTGAAGTAGTCACTGATTTAAATACATAATTAAAGTATATTCCTTCAAACGCTCTATCATAAACGTATGCTGAAACATCACCCTCAGCGTCATAACCAATACCACCAGCTAGATTAGTTGCTCTGGCTTGATCGTATGATGTAACACCAGCTATTCGATATTGCTGGTAAAAAGCTTCTTTATTAACAATATAATCTTCAATATTAGTATAGTCAGTAATTACGTTTGTACTTAAAGCGT
This sequence comes from Colwellia sp. BRX8-5, assembly GCF_014077325.1. Lineage (NCBI taxonomy): Bacteria > Pseudomonadati > Pseudomonadota > Gammaproteobacteria > Alteromonadales > Colwelliaceae > Colwellia > Colwellia sp. BRX8-5. The sequence goes on along the minus strand of NZ_JACGVR010000055.1, from coordinate 3,703 downwards.
ATGATACTGGAATTGTAGGTTGACCAAAGATAAATTCTGCGGCCTCAATACCATTATAAGTAGCAGGTTTAAGACTATAATCATCACCACCAGTTATATCAAAAGAACCTATATACTCCCATTGGATTCCAGTATCGTCAGAATAAAGATCACCAATAATTAATCCCGCATTTGCTCTATCGGCAACAAAAAGAGATAACACACAAACTACAACAATATTTATGATTTTAGAACTCATACAACTTCCTTAAGCCCTTAATGGGTTAATAATTTGATGTCGCATAACGACATTTACTTCAAGACACTTGTGGTATGCAAGATATACACCAAAAATAAAACCCTATTTAATTCAATGGCTAATATTCAAATATAAACTTCATTTTTGATAACTGTTAAAAAACACGACACTAAAGCATAACTAAAAAAATTATAATTTAATAACACCTTCGGTACATGATACCTGAATTAATAATTTATGCTAATTTTCAATTTTTATACCTTTCTCTTATGTTAGCAATAATAATATGTTGTGGAGGTAATACTTCTAACTCTCACAATTTTTTAGCCTAATTTTAAGCATTTTAAGAGATAGATAAATACACCACCAAACATTAGGGTAACCTAGTCGTTTAAGATCGATTGTAAATCCTTTCCTAACATTCATTTGTTCAACTTTCATATATTACTAAAATGCAAAAGCTTCGTGCGTTCATAACTTCTTGTTTATATACCCCTTGCTATAGAGATTTGAGCGCTATAAAACAAAAAACCATAATCTTTTAATTATCGGTTTTTCTATATTTTGTGTGAAGAATGGGACGTCTATGGGCACTGGTTTTATTCAATAAATTTCCACTAGAGTAAACTCATGATCATTATAGATAAGAAATTAAACAGATAAATTGTCTGTTTGATTTTTATGAAGTACTCCCTAGTTACTAAGAAGAGACTGTAAAGTTACCTATCAGTACTACTTTGTATAACTTTTTGCAAAAAAATCATATTAGGGCTCAATTACCTCAGTGGTGTTCCCAGTAATGCGCAGCATATTAGTCTTTTATTAAACCCTACTATTAGATTAACTGCTACAAACTAATCAAGGTTTAAAGTTGGTTTTAAATTTTGGACTTATCCACTACTTTGCTATTATGGCTGTTTTCATTTCCCTATTAAGGCAACAGCACTGCGTGGAAGTTTTTCAACTTAGAGATTATCAACAAGAAGCTGTTTCGGCGGTGCTTAAACACTTTCGAAAAACCAACGAATCTGCGGTGATTGTTTTACCTACAGGCTCAGGTAAAAGTTTGGTAATTGGCGAGCTTGCTCGGTTGGCAAAGCGAAAAATACTGGTACTCACCCATGTCAAAGAATTGGTCGAGCAAAATCATCAAAAATATGAAAGCTATGGTGTTACCGCCGGTATTTATTCGGCTGGATTAAAACTGAAAGAAACTCAGCACCAAGTCACGTTCGCCAGCATACAATCGGCAGCTCGCAATTTAGATGACTTTAGTGAGCCCTACTCCTTAATTATTATTGATGAATGTCATAGAGTTAACTTAGCCAGCACTGAGCTGGTTAAAGACGAAGCTAAAGGGGAGCCCAAAGAGCAAACACAAGAAAAAGCAAGCAAGCTGTCCAATACTAACCAGTATCAACAAATTATTGAAAAATTGATGCAAGTTAATCCCCATGTTAAATTATTGGGTTTAACCGCAACCCCTTATCGTTTAGGTATGGGCTGGATTTATAAAAAACATTACCGTGGTTTCATGCGAAGTGAAGAAAAACGACCTTTTGAGCACTGTATTTATGAACTACCCCTTCGTTACTTAATTAAACGCCAGTATTTAACCGAACCTAATTTAGTCGATGCCACCATAGAGCATTATGATTTTAGTCGCCTGCGAGCAAACGCCTCTGGTGAATATAGTCCTACTGATATCAATCATCTATTAAATAAAAATCCCCGGGTGACTCAAGGCATTATTGAGCAGGTCATTGAGTTAGGCTATAAACGTCAAGGTATTATGATATTTGCCGCTACAGTTGAGCATGCAAAGGAAGTCTTTAGTTATTTACCCGCCAAATTGAGTGCTTTAATTACCGGTGCTACCGACAATACTGAACGCGATAAGTTAATTAAGGCATTCAAGCGTAAAGAAATTAAATACCTGGTTAATGTTTCAGTATTAACCACTGGCTTTGACGCACCGCATGTCGATATGATTGCGATATTACGTCCAACACAATCAGTTAGTCTCTATCAGCAAATCATCGGTCGTGGTCTGCGTTTGAGTGATAACAAAAAAGATTGCTTGGTCATTGACTATACGGGCAATGATTTTGACCTCTATCATCCCGAAGTCGGTGAGAAAAAGCCGAATAGTAAAAGTCAGCCGGTGCAAGTTATTTGCCCAAGTTGTGAATTTCCCAATTTATTTTGGGGCATTTGTGATGATGATGGTTATTTAGTGGAACACTACGGCCGACGATGCCAAGGCCTAATTGAAGAACAAGGGTCAGAGAGCCAATGTAACTATCGTTTTGTATTTAAAGAATGCCCTCACTGCGGTGGTGAAAATGACATAGCTGCTCGTAACTGTTTACAGTGTCATGAAGTCTTGGTTGATCCCGATGATATGTTAAAAAAGGCACTGCAACTTAAAGATTCAAAAATTATTCGTTGCGCAGGTCTTAATTTAACGAAAGTTAGTGATAAGGGAGCTGATAAGTTAAAAATCACTTACCATGACGAGGAAGGCGTTGAACTCAATGAATCTTTTGACTTCACTAAGCCAAATCAAGTTAAAGCGTTCAATGATATCTTTTCTAAACGCCTTAGCGCTAAAATTAGTGTTCAGCTGGGCTCTACTGGATCGTTTGAAGTGACTACACTTGAACAAGCATTAAAGTTAGCTAACATATTGCCGTGTCCTGACTTTGTCATTGGTAGAAAACAAAAATTCTACTGGCGTGTCAAAAACAGACTTTTTGACTATCAAGGTAAATACCGAAAAGCCAATCAGCTCAAATAGACTCAAATAGACTCAAATAGACTCATAACATACTACATAATAAAAAAATGATAAGCCTAATATAAAAATGAACGCACAAACTTAACAAGATCAATTTTAAAATTAAAATTAATTAGTTATCTGAGTGTAAGGTAAAGGATATAGCAGTGCTATAAACACATGTTTAAAATTTCTAACTTTCAAAAAGCAAAAAACCGCTAATCTTTCGATTAGCGGTTTTTCTTTGTTTGGCGGTGAGAAAGAGATTTGAACTCTACTCGAAGGTTTAGTGCTATAAACCCTTATTTAAAATTTTTAGTTTTTAAAAAGCAAAAAACCGCTAATCTTTCGATTAGCGGTTTTTCTTTATTTGGCGGTGAAATAGAGATTTGAACTCTACTCGAAGGTTTAGTGCTATAAACCCTTATTTAAAATTTAACTATCAAAAAGCAAAAAACCGCTAATCTTTCGATTAGCGGTTTTCTTTATTTGGCGGTGAGAGTGGATTAGAACTCTACTCGAAGGTTTAGTGCTATAAACCCTTATTTAAAATTTTTAACTTCAAAAAGCAAAAAACCGCTAATCTTTCGATTAGCGGTTTTTCTTTGTTTGGCGGTGAGATAGAGATTTGAACTCTAGAAGGGCTATAAACCCTTGCTGGTTTTCAAGACCAGTGCTTTCGACCA
>NZ_JACGVR010000039.1:0-37277 GCF_014077325.1 Colwellia sp. BRX8-5 | reverse complement strand
ATTTAAAATTTAATATATTAATTAAAATTATTATCAGTTATTTAATTTTTAAGTAGATGATGTAAGAATGAGGAAAAAGATGGTGGACGATACTGGGCTTGAACCAGTGACCCCCGCCTTGTAAGGGCGGTGCTCTCCCAACTGAGCTAATCGTCCATATAGATTATCTAAAGAAAATTCTATAGGGTGTAATTATGGTGGGCGATACTGGGCTTGAACCAGTGACCCCCGCCTTGTAAGGGCGGTGCTCTCCCAACTGAGCTAATCGCCCATAATTACTTTATTCTTGAGACTTAAGATTGGTGGGCGATACTGGGCTTGAACCAGTGACCCCCGCCTTGTAAGGGCGGTGCTCTCCCAACTGAGCTAATCGCCCAATCTTAAATTTCCTGAATCGTTAACGGTCTAATTAATTAAACACTGTCTGCGTTTCAGTGGGGCGTATTATAGGGAGATGAGAAAAGCTGTCAACATAAAACAAAGATTTTTCTGCTTTTTTTTCAGTTTTATTGATATATTTAATTTTCTTGCTGTAAAATTAAACAGCTTGCTTGTTTTATCCTCGCTGGAGATTTTCTTTTCTTTGTTTCTTTCAGCAAATGATGTTTTCCTTAGCTATGCCTGATAAAATATCGACAATTTTTATCGTACCAATTGTAGACTTTAAGCCTTGTCTTTTAACATAGCCTTTAAGTCTTAAACTTTATAGTGAGATTTTTATGAGCTTAACAACTCGATTTGCGCCAAGTCCGACCGGTTATTTACACGTTGGTGGGGCACGTACTGCCCTTTATAGTTGGTTATATGCCAAGAAAAATGGCGGTGATTTCGTTTTACGTATCGAAGACACTGATTTAGAACGTTCAAGCCAAGCATCCGTTGATGCCATTATGGACGGTATGAATTGGTTGAATCTTGAATGGACACATGGTCCGTATTTCCAAACCCAACGTTTCGACCGTTATAAAGAAGTTATTGAGCAGTTACTTGCCTCTGGCAATGCTTATCGCTGTTATAGCACCAGTGAAGAAGTTGAAGCAATGCGTGAACAGGCTCGTGAAACTGGCGCGAAAGAAAAATATAACGGTTTGTGGCGCGACCGCACCGACTATCCTGCTGATAAGCCTTATGTGATTCGTTTTAAAAACCCACTTGATGGCGAAGTTGTTATCAAAGATATGGTTAAAGGCGATATAACGATAGCTAATGAAGAGTTAGATGATTTAATTCTTGCGCGTAGCGATGGCACACCCACTTATAACTTAACGGTTGTTGTTGATGATTGGGATATGAAAATTACCCATGTTGTACGTGGTGATGATCATATTAGTAATACGCCAAAACAAATTAATATTTTACTCGCTTTAGGGGCAACACTCCCAGAGTATGCCCACATCCCAATGATTTTAGGTGATGACGGTAAGCGATTATCAAAACGTCATGGTGCTGTCGGTGTTATGCAATACCGCGATGATGGTTATTTACCTGAAGCCTTATTAAACTACTTAGTGCGCTTAGGTTGGTCTCATGGCGATAAAGAAATATTTTCTCGTGAAGAAATGATTGAACTGTTTGATTTAAAAGACTGTAACCGTGCTGCTTCAGGTTTTAATACTGATAAATTAATTTGGGTCAACCAACATTATATGAAAACTATGGAGCCAAGTTATGTTGCAACACATTTAGCCTGGCACATGAATGAGCAAGGTATCAATATTGAAAATGGTCCAGCACTTGAAGAAATCGTTAAAATTCAAGCCGACCGAGTAAAAACTTTAAAAGAGATGGCACAAATTTCTCGCTACTTTTACGAAGACTTTAGCGAACTAGAAGCATCAGCGGTTAAGAAACATTTACGCCCTGTTGTTAAAGAGCCTCTTATATTGGTTAAAGCTAAACTTGCAGCATTAAGCGAATGGTCACCTGAACTTATTCATGCGGCAATTAATGATACGGCAACAGAGCTTGAAGTCGGTATGGGCAAAGTGGGTATGCCATTGCGTGTTGCGGCGACTGGTGGTGGTAATTCACCTTCTTTAGATGTTACTTTGGCTTTATTGGATAAAGATAAAGTACTTGCTCGTATTGATCACGCTATTGAAGTGGTTGAAGCAAGAATAGCGAACAGCTAATTAAATAAAGTTTTATGTTAACAAGATATAAGGTCGTTGATGGTTAGCTGTCAACGGCCTTATTGTATTGAAAAAGACGAGATTAAAGATGAACCAAAGCGAACTATTAAATAGATTAAAAGCCTTTGAACATAAAGAGGTTTTTTTTGGTCCACAGGGTTTTAGCGTTATTACTAAAATGGCGACATTAAATAAAGCCCAGATTGGCTATGCGGTTGATAAAAAAGGCGCTAGTTTAGTTAATAACGATAACGATAACGATAACGATATCGGCAATTGGCAAAGTTCATGGCTTGTTATCGCCACAGATACCGAATTAGGTGACCCGTATTTTATTGACTTGGCCGATGAACATTTAGCGGTTTATACCGCGATTGCTGAAGGAGAAAATCAATGGCAAGCAACCCTAGTGAGTGCATCTTTGGTTGGTTTTGAACAGTGCTTAACGGCGATATATCAACAGTGTCAGCAAAAATCTGCCATGTACCTTCCCGATGAAAGCTGTATTTTTGATCTCGAGGTATTAGAAACCTTTGGTAAACAACTGGTTGAATTTTCGCAAACCAATGATTTTTGGCAACACTTTTTTGTTGGTTATGTTGATTGGCTTCGCGACGAACATGTTTAATAGCGCCATAAGATGAATAAGTCTGTGGTACTTTTTTAAGTTTTTCATTTTTTTAACACCCTGATAAAATACTATACGTCATTCTTGTCGTTAGCAGGGTATAATAACAACGTTTTTATTGGTTCTTTTTTGGAGTGTAGTTTGCAGTTTACAGATTTTGGTTTAGACAGTCGTTTAATGTCAACGGTTGAGCATTTAGGTTTTTTAGAGCCGACAGAAATTCAGCAGCAAGCTATTCCTGCTGCTATGGCCGGGCATGATTTAATTGCCTCATCAAAAACTGGCTCAGGTAAAACCTTAGCGTTTATTATTCCTGCGATGCAACGCTTAATTCGAAATAGGGCTTTGTCTAAACGTGATCCTCGTGTTCTTATTCTTATGCCAACACGAGAATTAGCCAAACAAGTTTTTACTCAACTACGTTTATTTACCACCGGTTCACAGTTTAAAGCTGTGCTTATTTTGGGTGGTGAAAACTTTAATGATCAAGTAAAAACACTGCACAAAGACCCTCACTTTATTGTTGCGACACCGGGTCGATTGTCTGACCATTTATCGCAAGGGCATTTCTATTTAAAGGGCTTAGAGCTCCTTATTCTTGATGAAGCCGATCGGATGTTAGATTTAGGCTTTTCAAAACAATTAAAACAAATTAATAGCGCTGCTGATCATCGTAAGCGTCAAACACTGATGTTTTCTGCAACACTCGATCACGCACAAGTCAATGAGTTCGCACTAGCGTTATTAAAAAAACCAAAACGAATTGCCATAGGCTCTGCACATACCGAGCATAAAGATATTACTAAACGCTTTTACCTATGCGATAACTTAGACCATAAACAAGACTTGCTTGAACACTTTTTGAAAACTGAAAGCTATCAACAAGTGATTATTTTCACTGCAACACGAAGTGATACCGACAGATTATCAAAGCTGCTCAGTGAGCAGAGCTTAAGTACGGTCGCCTTAAGTGGTGAGCTTAATCAAGGTCAGCGTAATCAAATAATGGATGGCTTTAGTAAGGGACAACAAAAGATATTGATCACGACTGATTTAGCGTCTCGAGGTTTAGATTTAGTTAACGTATCGCACGTCTTTAACTTTGATATGCCAAAGCACACTGAAGAATTTGTGCATCGTATTGGCCGGACAGGTCGAGCGGGTAGCACCGGTGACGCGATTTCCTTTGTTGGTCCTAAAGACTGGATTAGTTTTAAAAATGTTGAAGGTTTTTTACAGCAAACCTTTAACTTTGATGTTGTTGATAGCTTAAAAGCTACATTCAAGGGCATAAAACCTAAAAAGCCAAAAGTGGCTGCCAAGTCAAAATCTTCAACGAAAATTAACGAAAAACCGCAAAGATCTCAGCCTAAAAAAGTCATTAAAAGAGTCTTTGTTGCTCAAGATGTTGGTGAGTTACCTGTGTTGCGTAAAAAGACGGTAACGCCCGTTAGTGAAATAGACAGCGATTCTGAAATCGATTAACCGTCTCGAGTATAAGGTATTAATAAAATGAAATTTTTCTTTTTTATTTGTAGTTTTTTACTTTGTTTAAACGCACAAGCTCAGCATGGCAAACAGCAACAAGTTATCACGTTAACTATTGCAGCCCCTGAAATTCGCCCTTTTATTTATAGCAATGAAAAGGGTGAAAACAAGGGCTTGTTAATTGAGACGATGAATAAACTCAATGCCAGTGGGAAATTTAAAATATCAGTTACCATCATGCCTTGGGCAAGAGCATTAAAAGCGGTTGAGCAGGGAATGTTTGATGCATTAATGCCGACGGTTTATACACCAGAACGCAGCTTGTTTTTGAGCTTTCCTAAATACCCTTTGATTAATTTTTTTGGCTCTGAAATATTCAAAAGAGCAGATGATAATTTTGTTTATCAAGGCATTCCATTAATTGATAAAAGTAAAATACTTGTCAAAGTTCGTTCAACCAATGTTGATAGCCATTCAGAAAAAGCCTTTAGAGATGCCTCTATAACGTTTGTTGAAGCGACTCGCCTAGAAGATGCCTTTAATATGCTTATTTACGGTCGCGTTGATTTATTGGTGGCCGATAGTGCAATTGCATATACTACCATCGATAATATGGCGGTTAATGGACAAGTCGAAGGGTTCTCGTTGTCTGATCAAGTTGACTCTTCTTTTCTTGCCTTTTCAAAAAAATATTCAATGTCTCACGATATCAATGAAGTGATGAAAGAAATTAATATGATTAATGATGCCGATAGTTATCACCTTTCGAGTAAAAATTAGTGAATGCTTAGGATGAGTTCAACAACAGACGCTGAAAAAATTAAAAATATTGTTCAAGGTGTTAAAGCCGAAGAACAGCGCTTACGCAAAAAATATGTGTTTTTAGCTAAGCAAGACAGTATTGGTTTACTCATTCTTTTACTGTCACTTACTGGCATGATCACCAGTGGCTTATTATATTACTATGCCTTCATTCCTGCCTGGGTTTGTATCATGTTAGCGGCAATTTTTGCCTCTATCTCTCATGAGTTAGAGCATGACTTAATTCATAAACTTTACTTTCGTCAGCAACCTATTATACATAATCTTATGATGGCCACTGTTTGGTTAATGCGCCCAAGTACTATCAACCCTTGGTATCGTCGCAAAATTCATTTACTGCACCATAAAACCTCAGGCACAAAACAAGATTTAGAAGAACGATTGGTCGGCAATGGTATTGCTAATATACTTGTTCGCTATATCGTGATGTTTGATGGTTTATTCGGGCTGATTTTACAAAGAAAGCACTTGAATAGAGAAGTGAAAGCCTTTAATTTTTTGAGTGTTTTTAATGGCGGATTCCCATTGACGATACTTTATTATATCTTCGGTTACGGCTTTATATTGTTTCACAGTGTAGATTTTTTTATTGCCAGCGATTTTATCTATCCGCCATGGTTACAAACCTTTTCAGCGTTGAGCAATCTGTTGATGGTGATTATTATTGCGCCTAACTTTTTACGCTCAGCCTGTTTAAATTTAGTGACTTCTTATTTGCACTACTATGGTGGCGTTAATAATGTACTGCAGCAAACGCAAGTCTTTAAAGGTTTGGTTATTTGGCCACTTAACCTCTTTACCTTTAACTTTGCTGGTACACATGCCATTCATCACTTTGTTGTGCAACAACCGTTTTATTTGCGTCAAATGTTAGCAAGTACCGCACATAAGGTGATGAAAGAAAATGGTGTTAGATTTAATGATGTTAGTACATTTTCAAATGCAAATAGATATCGCACTTTGTAAGGTAGGGCAGTAGCGATAAAACTTTAGTTATCTTATTGCTTTTTAATTATCAACTGATCATAAAAGGCTGATAAGCTTACTAAGCGGCGCTGCTTAATTGAGCTACGCCGTAATTTTAGTTTAAGGCTAATTATTCAGCAATAAGCTGCGCTAATGTAAAGCTAGTCTCAGCCTGTCCTAAGGTTGCCTTCATAAAAGGAAGTATCTCTTCGAGCTGCTTTTTTAACTGCCAAGGAGGATTAACAATAAATAAGCCGGTACCTGTCATACCATATTCATCACTGTCGGCTTGTAAACAAAATTCAACTTGTAATAAATTTTTCACCTCACTACGGGTAAAGTCTTTTTCCATAGCATGAATACGCTCACGGGTAACCACAGGATACCAAAGAATATAAGTCCCGGAATTGAATTTTTTATAGGCTTTTACGATAGTCTTAACCGCTTTAGCGTAATCTTCTTTTAACTCATAGGGTGGATCGATAAGCACGACACCCCGGCGACTTGGTGGCGGTACTAACCCCAATACACCTTGATAACCATCAGACTGTTTTACATGTGATTTTTTCCAGCGTGTGCAGAATTCTGTCAAATGTTGAATATCGGTAGGGTGTAACTCAAAGAGATGAGTACTGTCTTGGCGGCGCATCAGTTGCTTAGCAACACCAGGCGAGCCAGGATAAATTTCTAGCTCACTATTTTCAGTGTTTAAGCGCTGAATTAGCTCAACATAGGGTGTTAATGCTTCAGGAAAATTCTCATCAGTTAGGGCGGCAATAATTTTGGCGATACCACCTTTGTATTCAGCTGTTTTTTGAGCATATTCATCTTTTAGTGAATACATGCCAGCACCCGAGTGGCTATCGATATAGGTAAAGCCTTTATCTTTACGCACCATATATTCTAGTACGAGCGTTAAAACCGAATGTTTTAAAACATCAGCGAAGTTTCCTGCGTGAAAAGCATGACGATAACTGAGCAAAAGGATTTCCTTAAAATATAAAATAGGGCAGTGAAAATAATAGATAAAACACCTAAATAAGGGGTGTTTTATCTATTGATAGAACGGGTGGGATTTATGCTTGGCTTGCTAAGTACTCATCATAAGTACCAGCAAAATCGATGTAACCATCTTTGGTTAATTCAATAATACGCGTAGCTAAACTCGAAACAAACTCACGGTCATGGCTAACAAACACTAAGGTACCTTCGTAGTTCTCTAATGCCATATTAAGTGACTCAATAGACTCCATATCCATATGGTTGGTCGGTTCGTCCATCACAAGAATATTAGGTAGTTGCATCATCAGTTTACCAAAAAGCATTCTGCCTTTTTCGCCCCCTGATAATATTTTAACTGATTTTAGAATATCGTCAGCTGAAAATAATAAACGCCCCAAATAACCACGAACGGCTTGTTCGTCGTCGGTAGGCTGACGCCATTGGCTCATCCAGTCAAACAAGGTCATGTCATGCTCAAATTCAAACTCATGGTCTTGTGCGTAATAACCAATATTTGAATTTTCAGACCAAGTAAAATCACCAGAAGTTGCTTCGTAGCCGACTTCATTTAATAAAGTGCGTAAAAAGGTGGTTTTACCTATGCCGTTTTCGCCGATCACCGCAATACGTTCACCGACTTCAGCCAAAAGAGAAATATCTTTTAGTACATGAGCATCATTAAATTTCTTGTTTAATTTTTCTATCACTAAGGCATTACGAAATAATTTTTTCTCTTGCTCAAAGCGAATAAAGGGGTTGGTACGGCTTGAAGGTTTAACTTCTTCTAGTTGGATCTTGTCGATACGTTTTGCACGAGAAGTCGCTTGTTTAGCTTTTGAAGCATTAGCAGAAAAACGAGCAACGAAAGCTTGTAGCTCACCTATTTGCGCTTTTTTCTTAGCATTGTCAGCAAGTAAGTTAGCTCGTGCTTGTGTTGCTGCCAGCATGTATTCGTCATAGTTACCTGAGAAAACTCTAAGTTCTCCGTAATCTAAATCGGCCATGTGGGTACAAACACTGTTTAAAAAATGTCTATCATGCGAAATGATGATCATGGTTGAATCACGGGCATTCAAGGTTTCTTCAAGCCATTGAATAGTATGAATATCCAGGTTGTTGGTTGGCTCATCAAGTAATAAAATATCAGGATCTGAGAATAGCGCTTGTGCTAACAATATACGCAGTTTAAAACCTGGGGCTATTTCGCTCATTAAACCATAATGTTGGTTAACAGCAATTCCTACGCCCATTAATAGTTCGCCGGCACGTGCTTCGGCACTGTAACCGTCCATCTCAGCATATTCTGATTCTAAATCGCCTACTTTCATGCCATCGGCTTCACTCATTTCTGGTAAAGCATAAATACGGTCACGTTCTTCTTTTACCGCCCATAATTCAGTATGTCCCATAATAACGGTATCAATAACACTGAAGTGCTCAAAGGCAAATTGGTCCTGGCTTAATTTACCCAAACGTTCGTTAGGGTCTAAGCTTACATTGCCTGAGGTCTGCTCTAGGTCACCACCTAAGATTTTTATGAGTGTTGATTTACCACAACCGTTGGCACCAATTAAACCGTAACGATTACCACCACCAAATTTTTGTGAAATATTTTCAAAAAGAGGTTTTGCGCCGAATTGTTGGGTAATATTATTTGCTTGTAGGATAAGCTGATTCCTTGGTTGTGCATTTAAGCTGGTAAGTCAATAGCGCGCGATTATACACAAAAAACATCGACTTCAATAGGCTAAAATTTGTCTATTTGGCTGGGGTGGATGATAAATTAATGACAAGTTGTTCAATGTTCAGTAAATTTTCTTATTTTAGTAAAAGTTGCTAAGTAGCGTGTTATCGTCTGTTGGCAAGATGTTAAGATAATATTCACTGTGTTTTACAACCGTAATTAAGCCGTTTCATTAGATGAGTCGCCACGATGTTAAAAAATAATAAGCGCCCGGTAAACGTTAATTACCCTCGTATCTGGCAAACAGTGCAGTTAATACCTTATGGCAAGGTCGCTTGCTATGGACAGGTTGCTGATCTTGCTGGCTTGCCCGGTAAAGCGAGGTTAGTCGGGAAAGCGTTAGGTAAAATCCCTGATGATGGCTGGAAAGAAAAAAGTGTTCCTTGGCACAGAGTTATTAACTCTCAAGGGAAAATATCATTTGCTGTTGAAAGTGAACTTTTCGCCAAACAAAGCGCACTGCTTCAAGAGGAGCAAGTGGTTGTTATAGGTAATCGTGTTAAGTTAACAGATTTTCAGTGGCAACCCGATTTGGCTGAATTACTCTTTAAACTCACTTATTAAATACCAAGAATTCAGGGCTATGAGTCTCGTATATAGGCATTAAAAATAAAAAAGGCGACTAATTATAGTCGCCTTTTATCATTAAAATTAGCCGTTTAGCTTAATAGAAATTAACTTTAAATTCTGCACCAAAAAAGCGCTCTTCATTAACAATAGCGGTATTGTTACTAAAGTCTACAGCGCCAATAGCGATTTGTTCATCAGTTATGTTACGAACAAATAAGGCAACTTCATACTCTTTATCATCACCGTCCCAGGTATAACCTGTACGTGCGCCACCTTCAAATAATGATTTTCCATTAAATTCTTTTGATTCATATAAAAAGAAACTAATGTCATCTCGGTAAGACCAATCCGTGTAGGCATAGAATTCACCGTCTGCAATTTCACGAGAATAACGCAAGGTAAAGTTAAAAATCCACTCTGGTGCATGTGGTAAACTATTACCATCTACTTCGGCAAATCTATTGCCCATCTCATCAGTGTAGAAATTATCTGTAATAGTACATAATTTACAAGCAGCAACAGCTAAGTCACTGTCATTGATTTCGGTATTATTATAACTAACACTCGCCGTTAGCCAAAAATTATCGGTTAGCATAAACTCTGAGTCGATTTCAAAACCGTAACCGGTCGTTTCTTCAGCGTTAAGTAAACTCGCCGTATTGCCACCACCACCAACAGACGTTAGCTGTTGATCATCCATGGTAAAATAAAATACCGAAGCATTAATACGACCAAAGCCATCTAAAATATCAGATTTAATACCGGTTTCTAAAGATAAAATAGTTTCTGAGTCGGCAACAGAAATACCATTTCCAAAGGCGAATAACGAACGCCCTTGAATACTTGGTGCTCTAAACGTGTCGGCAATACGTGCATATAAGTTTATGTCATCGGTATATTTATGCGTAACACTGATATCCCAGCTAACATGTGAATCGCTTGGATTTACTTCACCTGATACTACATCAGGAAAACCTAACCATGCCAATGGAGACTTCGTTCTTTGGTTGCTATAGTCTTTGTCATCATCAGAATAACGTAAGCCAAAGGTTACTGAGGTTTTGTCGTTATAGTCATAATCAAACGAACCAAAAACAGCCCATGCAGTCGTTTCTTGCTCTTGAATAACGTAACCTGTTTGTGCGCCACTGCTAAATAAAGGATCGAAGGCAAAGCTTTCAATGGTTAAATCTTCATTAAAATAAAATGCGCCCACTTGGTAATTAAATTGGCCATCAAAGTTGCTTGATAAGCGAATTTCTTGTGTTAGTTGCTCGTGATCTGGAATAGCATCGGCTGTTTCTGAATCAAGTGCGATAATACCAGGTCCTGAAGGCTCAGCATAAACTGCGCCATAACCACCATCAACATCGGCACGAGAATAAAGCTCAGCGCTTTCATAGCCTGAAATTGACGTTAGGGTAAATTCACCTAATTCAAATTCTAACTTTAAACTGCCGCCTTCGGTTTCAACTTGTTGTGTCGCTCTTGATGCCGAGTCATGGTAAACAGTATCTCTTTCAAAGTTACTGACTAATTCGTTACTTGCAGGTTTAAACGCATTTGCATAGAAAGCAACCGGCTTGCCATCCAAGTCGCGCATGTGGTAATTAAATAATGCTGTGAAAGCGTCATCTTCATAAAGAAATTGAATACGAGCCGCTTTGTCGGTGTAGCCACCTAAAACTTCTTTTTGTTCAAAACCGGGTGCTTGGTTATCTATGTAGTCATCTCGGGTTTGATTAAGTAATGAAACACGAGCAGATAATTTATCAGTTAACCCTCCACCAACAGCCGCACGCATATCGGTAGTGTTATTACTGCCGTATGAAAGTGAGCCAAAACCATCAAAATCTTGTGATGGTTTTACTGATTCAAATTTAATTAAACCGGCAGGGGTGTTACGACCAAATAGTGTCCCTTGTGGACCACGTAATACTTCTACGCGGCCAACATCAAATACTGGAAAACCTTTCAAAATTGGGTTTTCTTGCACAACTTCATCAACAACTAAAGAAACTGGCTGTGATGCATTTAAATCAAAATCAGAATTACCTAAACCACGCATATAAAAACGTGGAAAAGTACGACCAAAAGAAGATTCAACAGAAAGACTCGGCACGCGGGCATTTAAAAAACGAATGTCCATAGCAGCAGAACTTAACACATTCAGTTTTTCACCTTGGAGCGCACTAATAGCTACAGGAACTTCTTGAACATTTTCTACTCTTTTACGCGCGGTTACTTCAATAATTTCTAAACCAACTACTTTTTCTTCGGCGTTTTCTTCAGCTAAAGTAGCTGCAGAAAAACCGACCGTTGATGTTAAAACAGCGAGTTTAACCGCTGTAGCCAAAGTGGAATTTTTGAACAAATTCATTAATATTCTCCAAGAGTGCGATGTTTTTTAGGTAAACTAAATTTTATTGTTATTTTGATACCAGTTAGGGTAGCCGAAATTTACACATTTCTAAATAGAAAGTATCTATTTTTATACGTTTTAACATAGTTTACTTTATAGGAAGTTGTTATGTTATTTTTTGCAAAATTAAGCTAAGCAGATGTTTTGTTAATGTTTTAAATTAAAATGGTTAATGTAAAGTGAATATAAAGACTGCGCTGCTACTTAACCTTATTATTACCTGCTGCTTCTCAGTTAATACCAACGGTCTCTTATTCGATGGAGTTCGTCTTATCTGTCTTTTTAATTATTATTTTTTGTACTAAATTAATCATGACAAAAAATATAATAATTAGGAAACAATAATGAAAAAATTCGTATTATCTTTATTATGCCTTTCTTTATCGACTGCTTATGCAAGTGATGACTTAGATATGGCGAATAAAATAAGGGCAGAAGGTTTTTATAATTCTGAAGTCATGCACACATTAGAGCAATTAACCGATGAAATAGGCCCTCGTTTATCTGGCTCTCCTCAGATGAAGAAAGCTAATAATTGGACTTTAGAGAAGTTAAAGGGGTGGGGATTAAAAAATGCTTATTTAGACCCTTTTGAGTTTGGGCGAGGCTGGTCACATGACTCTGCTTCCATTGACCTATTGAGTCCGCGTGAAGTTTCTTTACACGGTATTCCTGTTGCTTGGACACCGGGCACTGAAGGAGAAGTAACAGGAGATGTTGTTATCTTTGATGCGGCTTCAATAACCGACTTAGCACAATATAAAGGTAAGCTAAAAGGTAAGATCATTATGATGGGCGCGGGTAAAAATATTGAAGCGCCTGAGAACAGTGTCTTCCAACGCTATGACTCCGGAGAGCTTTCTACATTGACAGAATTTGACGTAATGCGAGCGCCAAGTCACTCTCCATGGGTAACTGCTGACCGAAGAGATGGCGCAATGCAGCGTTATAATTTTCAAGCCACGCTCAGTAATTTCTTAAAAGAAGAGCAAGTTGCTGGTGTTATATATCGTAGCTGGCGTCAAGGTGGCTTAATTAACGTTTTTGGTAGTGACCAT
Organism: Colwellia sp. BRX8-5; assembly: GCF_014077325.1. Taxonomy (NCBI): domain Bacteria; kingdom Pseudomonadati; phylum Pseudomonadota; class Gammaproteobacteria; order Alteromonadales; family Colwelliaceae; genus Colwellia; species Colwellia sp. BRX8-5. The sequence goes on along the minus strand of NZ_JACGVR010000039.1, from coordinate 24,445 downwards.
CGTGTCGGTAAAACCTTTCCAGTACCAGCACTTATTATAGAAGCCGAACATTACAACTTATTATCTCGAATGATAGATAATGGCAAGACACCTAAATTATCGCTCAATATCGATGCGCGTTTTCATGATAACGACCGAAATGCTTATAATACCATTGCAGAAATTCCAGGGAGTGATAAAAACCCTGAAATAGTTATGGTCGGTGGCCACTTAGACTCGTGGCATGCCAGTGATGGTGCTGTTGATAACGGTGCGGGTGTGGCGGTTTCAATGGAAGCTGTTCGTATTTTACAAGCATTAAACTTTAAACCTAAACGTACCATACGTATTGGTTTATGGTCGGGTGAAGAACAAGGGTTATTTGGTTCGGCAGCTTATGTTGATGAACACTTTGCGACCCGTCCTAAACCTACTGATAAGAATGAGCAAGCATTACCCACTTATTTATGGAAAGATCAAGGTTGGCCGATTGAAACGAAAGCTGATCATGATAAGTTTTCGGTATACTTTAATATGGATAATGGTAGTGGACGTTTCAGAGGTATTTATACTGAAGGTAATGTTGCTGCTAAATCAATATTCGGTAACTGGTTCAGCCCTTATTCGGATTTAAGTACCGGTACTATTACCAATCAAAGTACCGGTGGCACTGATCACGAGTCTTTTGATGATGTAGGGTTACCCGGTTTTCAATTTATTCAAGACAAGTTAGATTATGGCTCTCGTTTGCATCATACCCATATTGATTCGATTGACCATGTCGTAGAGGCTGATCTAAAACAAGCTTCTGTTATTCTTGCTGGTTTTTTATATAAGGCGGCCATGGCTGACGAACGTATGCCTCGTAAGCCGATGCCAAAAGATATTTCTAATTTGCAGAAGCAGCAGATGAAATTGAAATCTGATAAAGCACGTAAAAACCGTGATAAAGAAGGTAATAAAAGCTTAGAGATAAACTCAGTAAAAAATTAATCTGATTGAAAAAAAAGCACTCAACATTGTTGAGTGCTTTATTATAAATATCCCAAATCAATCAACAGCATAATTCGTAAGCTGTTGACTTAAAATGACGATGTGAGAAACATTATAAATGTGTTCTAACTTCAAACAACTCAGGAAAAAAGCTAACATCTAGTGCTTTCTTCAAAAAGCCTACCCCAGAAGAACCACCGGTTCCCGTCTTATACCCAATGATCCGTTGCACGGTATACATGTGTTTAAAGCGCCATTGTTGAAAAGAGTCTTCGATGTCGACAAGCTTTTCTGCTAGCTCATATAGCTCAAAATATTTCTCGGGTTGCTGATAGACCATTAGCCATGCTTTTACCACACTCTGATTACTCTGATAAGCTTGGCTAACATCGCGATTAAGCACACAGTCATCAATGTTAAAACCTGCTTTTACTAATGCGGCAATCACTTCGTCGTATAAGCTGGGGCTATTGAGTAATAATGCTAACTCTTGATAGGCTTGATTATCACTTTTATGGACTTTAAGCATATCACTGTTTTTATTGCCTAAGAGAAATTCAAGTTTTCGATATCCGAGTGACTGAAACCCAGAGGATCGTCCTAAGTCATCACGAAACTTTAAGTAATCAACGGGGGTAAGCGTCGATAAAATATTCCATGACTGAGTCAACTGAATGAATATTTGTTTTACCCGCGCGATAACTTTAAAGGCGGGACCAAAATCATCTGCGCGTAAACACTCCATGGCTTTTGTTAATTCATGGCCAGCAAGTTTAAGCCAGAGTTCGCTGCTCTGATGAATAACAATAAACAACATCTCATCATGCTCTTTCGATAACGGTTGCTGAGCCGATAATACTTTATCAAGCTGCAAGTAATCACCATAGGACATATCATCGTTAAAGTCGGTATGAATATCTTCTTCTACTTCACGTTTGTTTGCATCACCATTAAAAGGACAGCCAGAATTAGACATCAAGATTATCCTTGTTTTTAGTGTTTTCTTGAACGAGTTGTAGCAGTTTTTCGTAAACAAAATCGTCTTGCCAACAGCTTTCTATATCAGGTATTTGCATTATTTTCGCCATAATTAATTTTTGCTGATCGCCGATTGCTAATGCTTGCGAATAAGGCAAGTGTGGGCAAAAGGTCACCATAGAATAAAGTGGCACCCAAAGTTCAGGTTGAAGTTGATGAAATTTAGCTTCAATTTTTTTCTGCAAAAGAAAATTACTGTCACCAGAGAGCTCACTCATTTCAACAAAATTACGCTGAGCTAATTCAGTAATAGCATCAGCATTTGTTTTTCGCTGTTTTTGATAAGCAGGAAAAATATCGCACCATTGACCTTTATATTGATCAATAATTTCACCAAGCTCTCGGCAATCTTCAAAGCCACAGTTCATGCCTTGACCGTAATAAGGCACCATTGCATGAGCAGCATCACCAATTAATGCGACTTTGTTATTGATCACCCAAGGGTCCACTTTAACTAAAAAGAGTGGGCTAGCTTTCTTGGACATAAAGTCGTCGATGGGGTCTGCTAGTATGGGCATTGCATCGGCAAAATTTTCGTTGAAAAACTTAACTACTTGACTTCTTTCTGTTAAGTTGCAAAATGAATGCGCTTCGTCATTTTTACTTTCATAATTCATAAACAATGTACAAGTGAACGAACCATCAGGGTTGGGCAGAGCGATCAGCATAAAATCTTTTCTTGGCCAAATATGCAGGGCTTCTTTTTCCATTTTAAAACGCGCATCGCCTGTTTCGTTTTCGTTTGCTGGGATCGTTAATTCGATATAAGACTGAGGCATGAAAGATTGGCTATAGCTAAAGCGTGGCGTTTCTTGGGCAAGACGGCGTACTTTTGAAAAAGCACCGTCGGCGCCAAAAATATAATCAGCGTCAATTTCAATATGACCTTTACTTTGTGCCACATCAAAGCTGAAAGATGAACAACCCGTAGTAAAGTCAACATGGGTAAGTCTTTTTTCAAAGTGCAACGCTACGTTTGCTTCTTTTTCTGCCAAATTAAGTAATTGTTCATTAATGCCCGCGCGCGATACCGACCAAATAGCTTGGTCGTCTTTTCCATAAGCTTGCTCTGTTATCGTTCCATCAACCCCATGCATGACACGTTTTTTCATAGGGAGCGCTTCTTTACGGACTTGTTCAGCAATACCAACCGCTTCAAGTGCTAACCAACCACGGTCTGAGAGGGCAATGTTAATCGATTTTCCTTGGTATATATCATGCTGGCGAGAATCTGGGCGAGATTCAAATAAATTAATATTATAGCCTTTTCGAGCGAGTATTATTGCAAGCAGTGCGCCAATAGGGCCAGCTCCTGCTACCGTGATGTTAGTTTCATTGGCAGGTTTAGATATAACATTTACGCTCATTGTAAACACTCCTTTAAAAGTCGGACAAAGTGATAAATATCTTGGAACTGATTGTAAAGAGGGACGGGAGCCACTCGAATAACATTGGGTTCACGCCAATCTGTGGTTACGCCATTTTCTTCTAACGCGTTGAACATAGCTTTACCGTCAAGACCTTTAACATTAATCATTAACGATAACTGACAACCGCGTTCAGCTTGATTACTGGGGGTGATAATACGAATTTTATCGCCGAGTTCACTGGCGATTAAGTCGGTCATATATTGGGTGAGCTTGACTGATTTTTTACGAAGCTCACTGATCCCGCCTGCCATTTTTATGGTATCAAGTGACCCTCGAATAGCCGCTAATGATAATACGGGAGGGTTCGATAATTGCCAGCCTTCAGCTGTAGCAATAGGCTTAAAATTGTTTTCCATTTTAAATCGAGTTGACTTGTCGTGTCCCCACCAACCTGCAAAGCGGTTCACTTGCGTTTCACTGTTTGAATTAGTGCTATGGGTTTCATGAACAAAACAACCAGCAACAGAGCCTGCACCACTGTTTAAATATTTGTAACTGCACCAACATGCAAAGTCGACTTGCCAGTTATGCAGTTCCATTTCGATGTTGCCAACGGCGTGGGCTAAATCAAAACCCACGATGATACCTTTTGCGTGCGCTTTTTCGGTGATGGTTTTCATATCCAGCACTTGGCCAGTGTAGTACTGCACACCAGGCAATAATATCAGGGATATTTCATCGCCTTGTTGTTCAATAATTTGATATAAATCATCAGTGTTTAATAATTCTTCGCCTGCTCTTGGCGTCCACAGCAGCATATTCTTATCAACATCTTGTTTGTGATGTTTTAGTTGAGATTCTACGGCGTAATGATCAGAAGGGAATGCATGATCTTCAATCAGTATTTTAGTACGTTTACCTTGGGGTTGATAAAAACTCACCATCATTAAATGTAAGTTTGTGGTTAATGAATTCATCATCACCACTTCTTCATTTTTACCCCCCACTAATAATGCTGATTGCTCGGTTAAAAGTTCGTGATAGGGCATCCAAGGGAAGTCACCTTCAAAATGACCTTTTACGCCTCGTTGTCCCCAAGAGTCAAGTAACTCAATAACATATTCTCGAGCAAGTTTGGGTTGTAAACCAAGGGAATTTCCTGTGAAGTAATATTCATCGTCACCATTGGCTTGTTTAGGAATGGCAAACTGGTCGCGTACTTTCGCTAACGGATCATTAAGATCTAGTGTTTGGGCGTATGCTAATGTCGTTTTATTATTTTTTATTGTTTTATTGGGAATAGGCATAAGTTATTTACTCATTTCTTTAGCATTAAATTCTTTTGTTGAAAATAGGACAGGGCGACTTGGTGCTGCATCATTATGAAAAGCAGGTGTTTGAATATTGATAAAATAAAAGTCATCAGGGATCTCATTATCAATAAACGCTATTTCGGTAATCGTCTTATTCACTAAGCTATTTTCGTTTACTTGCTGACTACCTTCATTAACTTGCCAAAATAAATGGTGACAAGTCATTAATCCCTCATCATGTAAGCGGTCAATTGATGGCAGATCTACTATTAGGTGTTCAACACCGCGTTCATTCAAATATAAAATGGCTTCACGGCTGAAAAAAGCAGGTTGATTCTCACTGTTATAAGCTTGATGTTTTTTGCTACTGTTATTTGGCAAACTTCGAATAACCAACGCTTGTAATTGCTCATTGTGATAATCAACAAGTGCTTTCTTAAGTGCAGATTTACTGATGATGACATCATATTTAGAAAAGTCAGGGCTGTAATTCTCCGAACTTTCTATAGCTAATTCAGGTGTTAATGATATTACAGCGCAGGGCATTAACGCGGGTAAGTTAAGCTCTGCTAATGTCTTTGCCTGCGTTTCATTATTGATACCATTATTGACAGCATGACTGTTCATTGAAAAATCACAAATATGTGCGATAGATTCTGTATGGGTACCGTTACAATGCGGATTAATCGTCAATTCATTTACATTGCAACTGCCACCTTGTTTCGTATCACCAACAAAATCCCCCGCTTGCATTGGACTGGCTAGAGCCGCATTGGCAGAAAAGTGATTAGGCTGTTGCGTTGGTTGATTAAAGTTAACAGGAATAGCCAATGACCATGAGTTTGCTATATTGACTTGATAACTAGCATGTTTAAGTTCTATGGTTATTTTTATCGTGCTATTTTTAACGTTAACTTTCGTATTCGCGATACTCATAAAAATTGCTCTTTTGATAATCCTAACCATTTAAGCGCTGAACCATGCAGTAACTTTTCTTTAATATCATCAGAAAACTGACTATTCTCGATAAGCTTTCCAGGTTCTAATTCACCCAATGGAAATGGGTAATCAGTACCCAAGGCAATATTGTCTGGCCCCATCAAATCGACTAAATATTTCAGTGCTAATTCATCATGTACTAATGAATCCAAATAAATTTGAGGAAGAAAATCTCGTGGGTTAATAGGGCAGTCAACCGCACATAAATCAGGACGAACATTAAACCCGTGTTCAATACGACCAATAGTTGATGGAAATGAACCACCACCATGAGCAAAGGCTATTTTTAGTTTAGGTAAACGTTGTAGTACGCCGCCAAAGATCATCGAGCATATCGCTAAGCTTGATTCTGCAGGCATACCAACGAGCCATGGCAACCAATACTTAGGCATTTTTTCTTTCGCCATCATGTCCCATGGGTGAACAAAAACAGCTGCACCTAAGTCTTGTGCGGCTTCAAAAATAGGGAATAACTCTTTTTGGTCTAAATTCCATTCATTAATATGAGAACCAATTTGAATGCCCGACAAACCAATTTTCATGCAACGTTCAAGTTCTTTTATTGCAAGGTCTGGCGATTGCATAGGTAAAGTACCTAACCCTACAAAACGCTTAGGGTGGTCGTTAACAATCCCGGCAATGTGATCATTCAAATACATCGATAAATCTAGAGTATCTTTCGGTTTTGCCCAGTAGTTAAACATCACAGGAACCGTTGAAAGTACTTGTACGTCTACATGGTGCTTTTTACAGTCGTCAAGTCGAACTTTAGGGTCCCAACAATTATGGTCTATTTCACGAAAAAACTTTTCATCAACCATCATTCGGGCACAGCCACATTTATGATGATCTAAACTGACAAACCCCCCGTAACCGTATTTTTCACGTAAATTAGGCCAGGTCTTCGGTAATATATGCGTGTGAATATCTATCTTTAACATAACTTACCCCTTCGTCACTGTTGTGCCACATTGCTGACAAGTGCAATTGTCAGGTGTGTCATAAAAACGGGTGAATACTTTAGGTAAGTCTGTTTCTATATTGTCGAGATAAAAAGCTTCTGTGTAGAGTTGTTTTTTGCAGTCAGGACAAAACCAATAAAGTGCATCTTTTTGATTATTTGCTCGCTTTTGTTCAACCACTAAACCTACGCTATTTTCAAAGCGCTGTGGGGAATGCAACATTTTTGGTGGAAGTAAGAATATCTCGCCAGCTTTAATTTTTATATCCTGAAAATTTTTAGGATCATGATGATCATTCTTTTCAACCGAACCATCAATCACTGAAAGCACCATTTCGCCTTCAATTTGATAAAATAATTCAGGGGTTGCGTTATAGTGATAATCGTTACGATTATTTGGGCCGCCGACAATCATCACAATAAAATTGTCTTGTTCAAAAATTTGCTTATTACAAACGGGAGGTTTAAGTAAATGGCGATGTTCATCAATCCAAGCATGTAAATTAAAAGGCATAGCGATGCTGTTTTTTAACGTTGACATGACTATTCCCCCGTCGTTTTAGTATGAGGCTTTTTATGTTGATTCAACGCAGCGATACATTTAAGTTCAATGGCAATGGGCGTTGGTAATTTGTTAATTTCAACCGTGGTTCGACAAGGTTGGTTATCGGCAAAGTATTCTGCGTAAATACGATTGTAGGTGGTGAAGTCGTCATCCATATTGGTTAAAAATACGGTGACATCAACCAAGTCCATCCAGTTTGCATTTGACGCTTCAAGAATTAAGCGAATATTGGTGAATACACTATGACATTGCGCTTCAATATCGTAACTTTTAATTTTACCTTGCTCGTCAAGTACAACCCCAGGGATATCTTTGCAACCCGCTTTTCTTGGGCCAACACCAGAAAGAAATAATAAGTCGCCTACTTGTCGGGCGTGAGGGTATAAACCTACCGGTTTTGGTGCTTGTTCCGCGTTAATTATTTTCGGGTTCAAAGACGTTTTAATTTTAACATCGCTCATAAGGGATCCTGATGTAATTAATATATTTTTATGGTTATAAGTGTAGACAAAAATCAATCAAAGACCTTTGTTCTTTATTTATTTCAATTGTGTGTAGACTTGAGTACGACTAAATAGGGGATTTCGAAATCACCGAAAAACACCCTAAGGAACTCCAGAGGAAAATAGGTTAAATGAGCGTCCATTTGCAGCCTAATACGCTGGCAAATATTGCTCCTGAAGATTTAAATTTATGACAAATTTGATTCATTTTTTAATTTGAGCCTATGAGTATTTTATGCATACATTTTTGGGTTCAGTAAAAAATCGCATGGCTTCTAAACCACCTTCTCGACCAACACCTGAATGATTCATACCACCAAAAGGCGTTCGTAAATCACGCAGTAACCAACAATTGATCCACACAATTCCGGTATTTATTTGTTCAGCGAGTTGATGCGCTCTATTAATATTTTGTGTCCAAATAGTCGCCGCTAAGCCATATTGACTTTCGTTGGCAAGTGCCAGTGCTTGTTCGTCAGTATCAAACAGTTGTAAGGTAATAACAGGGCCAAAGATCTCTTGCTGGTTGCAACTTGCATCATTACTTAAGCCTTCAATGATAGTTGGTTGTAAAAAATAACCTTGTTTACAGCGACCAGGTAATAGCACTTGTTCACCGCCCACTAAAATAGTACCCCCTTCTTTTTTAGCTAAATCAATATAGCCAAGTACCTTTTCTAAATGAGCTTTGGAGACAATCGCGCCCATTTTTGTTTCATTAAGTAAAGGGTCTTGTGGCACAAGCGCTTGTGCTTTTGCAACTAATGCTTTTTTGAATTTTTCATATATGCCCCGTTGAATATATAAACGTGAAGCACATAAGCAAATTTGACCTTGATTCGCAAAGCTGGCGCGAAAGACTTCTTCAACGGTACTTTCAAAATGACAGTCATCAAAAATTAATGCTGGGTTTTTCCCGCCTAATTCTAATGATAGTTTTTTAAATTTTGGTGCAAGCTGAGTTGCTATTGCTGCACCCGTTGCTGAGCCACCAGTGAATGAGATCGCTTTAATTTTAGGGTGGTTACATATTTCAGCGCCAACGCTTGCACCTGTTCCGTGTAATATATTTAAAACACCTTTAGGCAAACCGACTTTCAGACAAATAGCGCCGAGCATTGCCGCCGTTTTTGGGGTTATTTCAGAGGGTTTAGCAATCACGCAATTACCTGCAGCGAGTGCTGGTGCTATTTTCCAAGTAAATAAATACAGCGGTAAATTCCAAGGGGAAATACAGCCGACAATACCAACAGGTTGGCGCAAGGTGTAATTGATTGCCGTATGAGCAATCGCATGAGATTCACTAGCGAATTGCGAACAGGCATGAGCAAAGAATTTAAAGTTACTTGCCGCACGTGGAATATCTACCATTCTCGCTAAAGAAACCGGTTTACCATTGTCTGTGGCTTCGGCAAGTGCTAAGGATTCAAGTTGGTTTTCAATTTCTTGTGCTATGGCAATTAAATAGTCGGCACGTTCTTCTAAAGCTAAGGTTTGCCATGTTGGCAGGGCAAGCTCTGCTGCTGCAACAGCCTGTTCAACATCAGCGATATCACTATTGGGGATTTGGCCATAAACTAGCCCCGTGGCCGGCTCAATATTATCTAAATAATTATTATTGACGGGCGCTTGATATTGGCCATCAATAAAGTTTTCAATAATATTATTTTCATTGAGCATTATTATTCCTCTAGCTATTGTTTATTAAAGTAAACCTTATAAGCACGAGGTTCTGCCACCATCGACGGGTAAATTAATACCTGTAATATAGCCAGCAGCAGGCGATGCTAAAAAAGCGGCCGCAGCTGCAAATTCTTCGGGTTTAGCAAAACGGCGCATAGGAATAATTGCTTTTTCGTTAAGCGTAGCCTGTTCAATTGAAATGTTTTGTTTTTTGGCTTTCCCTGAAATAATAGCATCCAAACGAGCGGTTGCAGTAGCCCCGGGTAAGACATTATTGACAGTAATACCAAATTCACCCAATTCATTTGCTAAGGTTTTCGCCCAGCTCGCCACCGCACCACGTATGGTATTAGAAACACCTAGGCCATTGAGCGGCTGCTTAACAGACGTAGAAATAACATTGATAATACGGCCATATTGCTTTTCTTTCATACCAGGGATAAGCGCTTGAACCAAGTGATGGTTGGACACTAAGTGTAAATTGAAGGCGTTGATAAATTCATCGACACCAGCCTCATTGGCCGGTCCAGGTGCGGGTCCACCGGTATTATTGATTAAAATATCATAACCACCCGATGCGTTAATATGCGCATTGATCACGGTTTTTACTTGTTCTGTATTCGAAAAGTCAGCGACTAATACTTGATGTTTTTGACCTTGAGATTTATCAAGATCAGCTTTGACTAATTCAAGGGCTGCTTGATTACGTGAAAATAGTGTGACGTTAGCGCCTAATTGAGCAAGTTCAATTGCACAGGCTTTACCGATCCCTTGACTTGAACCACAGACCAATGCGCTTTTACCTTGAAGATTTATATCCATGAATACTCTTTATTATTGTATTTTTTCAGACGACTTTTTCAAAACGACGTTAAGTTAACTTCGTTGAAAATTTGAGTTAACCAATTTCTATCACATTAAATAATTTAATGTCAGCAAAAGCGTGAAGTTTTATTTATTTACTTTGTAAACTTTTATAGCCGTATTCTCTGTAATTGCTCATCAATAGACTGAGTGTTATTTCACTTTGACATTTGTTAGATTAAGCTGATAATGGTGTTTTATCGCTAATCAATAGCTGCAATGACCATAAATAATCTACTAAAAGGTGCCTATATTTCAGGGCAGGGAACACCGGTTGTACTTCTTCATAGTTCGCTAAGTTCAGCCAGACAATGGCAACCCTTAGTCAAACTGCTTGAACCTCACTACTTAGTCATCAATATTGATTTGCTCAGTTATGGGAATGCAGAAAAAGTCGCTGATGAGTTAAATTTTAATTTTGATGTTGAAATTAACCGTATTAAAAAAATTATTACTCATGTTGCTCAACATCAGTCTTTTCACTTGGTTGGGCATTCTTGTGGCGGTGCGATTGCCTTAAAGCTAGCCATAGAGAATCCAGAAAAAATATTAAGTCTTTCTTTATATGAGCCGGTTGCGTTTCATTTACTTGAACAAAGTAGTGACGCTCGAATGTTAGCGGATAACTTTGCTAATAAAGTTAATATCGATGATAGGTATCAGGCGGCAGAGATATTCACTGATTTTTGGAACAAAACAGGTTTTTTCAAAGCATTACCACAAAAAGTTCAGGATATAATGGCAAGAGATATGCCTAAGGTGAGTTTAGACTTTAAAGGTTTAATATCAGAGAAATATACTTTAACCGATCTAAGTGGTCTTACTTGTAAAGTGTTAATGATGACAGGGGAACACAGCCCTGAACTGAGCCAATCATTAGCCAATCAAATTAAAGCCAATTTACCCAATGTTGAACATCAACGTTTTCCAACCGGACATATGGGACCGGTAAGCCATAGTGGCTTAATTCATCCGGCGATTGCTCGCTTTATTGCTGATTGATAAAACAAAAAAAAGACGCCTCAGCGTCTTTTTATTTTGATGATGTCAATACTATTGTACAAGTTCTTTATCAGTGAACTCATCACTAAATAATGGACTTGATAAGTAACGTTCAGCGGAACTTGCTAAAATAACAACGATATTTTTATCTTTGTTTTCAGGCTTCTCAGCTAAACGTTTAGCGGCAACAACCGCGGCACCTGAAGAAATACCCGCAAGAATACCTTCTTCTTTCATTAGGCGGTGACACATTGCCATGGCTTCATCGTTGGTCACTTTTTCAACAGCATCGATCATGCTTAAGTCTAAGTTACCAGGAATAAAACCAGCACCAATACCTTGAATTTTATGTGGGCCAGGTGTTAATGCTTCACCCGCCATTTTTTGGCTAATAACCGGTGAGTCAGTAGGCTCAACAGCTACAGACATAATGTTTTTGCCGGCAATATTTTTGATATAACGACTAACACCGGTAATGGTACCGCCTGTTCCAACACCGGCAACAAAAATATCAATCTTACCATCGGTATCTGCCCAGATCTCTGGACCAGTCGTTTTTTCATGGATCTCAGGGTTGGCAGGGTTGTCGAATTGCCCCAATAAAACATACTTGTCTGGATCTGAATTTTTAATTTCTTGCGCTTTAGCTATAGCACCGTTCATACCTTTGGCGCCATCGGTCAATTCAAGTTTAGCCCCTAAAGCCGCTAATAACTTTCTGCGTTCTAAACTCATGGTATGTGGCATAGTTAACGTAATGCCATAACCTCGAGCTGCTGCAACAAATGCAAGGGCTATGCCGGTATTACCACTTGTTGGCTCAACGATTACTTTACCAGGTGTTAATAAGCCTTTCTTCTCTGCATCCCAGATCATGTTTGCGCCAATACGACACTTAATACTCGCACTTGGATTTCTTGATTCTATTTTTGCAAAAACATTACCGGTAGTTACACGGTTAAGTTTTACTAAAGGCGTTTTACCTATAGTGGTTGAGTTATCTTCAAATATTGTCGTCATGGTAGCTCCTTAATAAAGCTTTATTTACTTTAATAGCACAAGGTTAGCGCTTTATAGAAATAAAAGAAGTGATATTTTGTTAACTTATATACAAAAAAAGAATATAGAAATGCTTTTTTAGTTAAGTTAGTGTGTTATTAGCCTGTAATTATCGTTCTTTTTGATAATAACCTATTTTATTCTTTAATTATAATTGCTGTTAAACCCCAATGATAGCTTGGCGAATAACAAACAAGCTTTTTAAAAGTGGTTTTAATATTATGGTGGCGCTTCTTTATGCTAATAAGTAAAAAGTGTTCAGCGCTTGAATTAATTTACCTCTTTTTTTAATGGTATTATTTTAAAATTTGTTGATTTCTTCTGAAAGTGTCCTTGCTTTTACTATCAATAAACTATCAATAAATTGTCAATAAACTATCAAAATTATAAATAATTAGCCATTGACTAATAAATGGTCATTGGACTATTATCAATTTTAACTGGTCGAACGTCCGATGAGTTGTAGTACCAATAAAAATAAGACGTAAAAATATAATTATAAAATAAAATTTAAAATAATTTGGGGAAATAATGAATATAATCAAACGTATAACGGTTGTAGCAGGGATCTGCCTGACATTCTGCTCAGCAGCTTCTTACAGTAAAGAATATAAAATAGTACTTATCCATGGCTTTCAGCCACAACAACTTATTGTTGATGGTGACGTTACGGCGAGTGGTCAAAATTACTGGCAAGGCTATTGGAATAACCTCAGTGATGCCCGTATTGACTGGCCTTCATATGAACGAATAGAAGGTAAAATAGCCACAGACTATGTTTGGCCAAAGTTGAAATCATTTTCTGAAAGTAACTTTTGTACACCGGGTTGCATCTTTGTAACACATTCAACCGGTGATTTAGTGGCACGGTATATTATAGATAACCAAGAAACTTGGTTGGAAAATGCTGGATTAGCACCACTGAATATTGTTGCAACTTTTGACATTGCCGGCGCAGGTGGTGGTAGTGAACTTGCTGATGTGGCGGTAAGTGTTGCTGAGGGTACAGAAACGTGGTCTTTTGTCATTGAGGCAGCATTAGAGGCTTGGTTAGGCGGCGATCTTGGCGATGAAATGGGCGTACTTAATGACTTAAAAGTCAATAACGCTAGACAACTTGCACCATTACCAGATGCGAGGATCCCTCGTCTACGCTTTGTCGGTGATGCAAGTGAATATTTAGGGGTTACTAGCCCATTTATTCAAGGTAATGACGACGGTGTTGTTGGTACGCACTCCTCTTGCGGAGCTAATCGCCAAGCAAGATACGGTAGCTGCAGTAACGGTATCGCGTTAAATGGTAAAATAGAACAGCAAGGTAATGCCGTTAATGGTTTTATGCCATACCATTATCCAATGCTTATGGGTAAAGCTTATAGTCATGGTTCGTTACTTGAGCCACAACAGCAAGGTAAAGTGACGGCAGCAAGTAATCAGAAAAACCTACTGTCAGGAGAAAGTATTTACTTTGACACTTATACTAAAACGACTGGCTGGTGGCTTTGGAAGAGTAATTATCTCTATGTTGAAAATTCGAATGATGACAGTATGTCAACGCTCATTTATGACGCGATTCCGAATTAAATAATATAGTTAAGGCTGTTGGTTTTCTAGGTTAATCAAGGAAAATCAACAGTGTCTTGGCAAAAGAGTAAAGCCGTTATGAAAAAAAAATCATTGTTAAAAAAATTCAGTGTTATATCTACTATCGCCGTTGTTGTTTGGCTCTTTTGGCCATCAATACCGCAAAAAATAACGATTGTTAATGAACCCTTGATAAAAAAAATTCCAATTAAGACAACTAGCTTGCCAGAACAGCCGCCAAGTAATAATAGTTCGCTCGAGGCTACAGTTAATAAAATCACTTCAAACGATTCAGCAGTACTTGTTGCACAAGCGTATGCGGCAGAGTTAACTTTTCCACCCTATTCACAACCTTTAACGGATAAAGATTTTGACCGCTTAACCCCTAATTTTTTTAATCCACAATCTATGTTAGTCGACGACAATGGCACTCAAGTAAGTGCCGCATTATCAAAATATCGTTATACCTATCCCGAAGTCGTTTTTGCGACACTAACCGGTGAAAATATTACCGGCGCAGAACTGCAACTTGTCGATATCATTACAGGTAAAGTATTATTGACTAGTCAATTTGAACAGGGTGAAGAAAACTGGCATTCACACTTTACCGGTAAAAGAGATTTGCCACGAGAATTGCAAGCATCGATTAAGGCGAAAATTAACGGTAAGAATATTAATATTACCCTAGCACTTAAATATGTTGATTCAGTTGCTACCCTAGAAAGTTTTGAACCGGCCTACAATGAAGATGCTGATATGGTATTAAAAGCTAATTTAACCACTAGAGAGCAAGGCCTATATAGAATGCGGGCAAATTTATTTGATGCCAATTACCAACCCATCGCCCACTTAGTTAGCAAAGCAAAACTCAATAAGGGCAATAGTCATCTTTATTTAAAAGCTCACCGGTCAGTATTACAAGGCAGGCAAGCGCCATTTTACTTATCAACTTTTTCAATTGAATTAATGTCACCTGCTCCCGGTGAACCGACCAAGTACGGTGATAGTTCAATTGATGAACATGCAATAAAAGGTTTTGCAGTCAACAGTTTAAGCGATTTGCCCTATCAAGCTTCTTCGCAGGAACAACAACGCTTACTACTGTTGCAGAACATGGCAGAAGGCAGGTAGAAGGTTTGATTGATAGTTGATAATTGATGAAACGATGTGTTAATCAATCGTCTGAATAGCGCTGATTTTCCGTAGACAAACAACGACAGAGCTTTTATTAAAGTCGCAGTGTAAAATAAAGTTTAGTTTGATAACCGCTATCAAACTAAACTTATTTATCGATTAATAAGGTGCTAAGGCATCCAAGCGTAACTAACTTTAGTAAACAAAGTACGTTCACCACGCCTTAACGTAGTTAAGTCGTCATCTTGATAGCTAGTGTCTGAATACCCTAAGAAAAATACTGTCTGTGGATTAAGCTTATAGCTATAAATTAATTGTGTTGATAAATCACTATTGGTGTTCGAATAAGCTGAAATATTATTATCTGGATTTTTATCTACATCGTAGTAAACAACATTTAATTTAAGATAACTGTTCACATCAAATTGGTAAGAAACTCTTAATTCCACTATGTTCGCATCGTATACATTACCTTGACTCGTATCGAGAGTTTCATAAGTATAAGAAAAATCAATCTCTAAATGACTGGTTGGGTTAAGGCGAGTGTTCGCATAAATTTCTTGATAATCAGCGAGGCGATTATTTTGGTAATCTATTTTTTTACCAAAAGAAAAATAAACTTCACCATAAAGGTATCTTGTTGGTTTTATATACGCAAACATAGTCAAAAGCTTTTCAGTAAACCGGTCGGTATTACCGTCAATAGAGTCATCAAACTCAATTGCTGCGAGGCCGCCATTCAATTGATTTAACTCACTTTTACGTAACCCTATTTTATCTGCATAGGTAAACATAATATCAAATTGTGAAAGTTTAGGGCCATCAATCGTAAAACTCGAAGCCAAACTTTTTTCGAGCAATTCACCATTTTCATTGTGTTTAATTTGCCACTGACCTGACAATTTTGCTTCTTGCCAAAAGCTGTCGCCTTCACTGTAAAAGAAACGGTCAACTAATAGTCTCTCATCTTGATAATCAGCTTGGGGCATAAAACCTAAATCAGCGCGGAAATCTTTACCTATTTTTTGATGTTCAGCACTTACCGACCAATACTCCGAGTTGTGCTCATAACTAAGTTTGACCGCTTGGTCGGCAAAATCAGTCGACTCCTCTATTGAATTGTCACTGTTTGAATGAACAACTTGTGCAAGAATAGCATTCGAGTCATCCATTTTATATTTGGTATTGATACCGGCAACGGTATTTTGATAACTATCAGACTTTCTTAAGGTGCTAATTGCACCTAATGAAAAGTCTTCAGAAAAGTCGTAGCGATATTTAAATGCGCCAGAGTGGCTTTCTTCATCTAACGATTTTAAACGTGATCCGGTATTCCCTGGCACAATAAAATTAGTTTCTGTGTCATGACTAATAAAAGCACCATAGGTATGGTTGTCATTAGTACCCGTTAATTTTGCACCATAATCAGGGTCGGCAATGTTTCTGGTATAAACTAAATTAAAATTTGAAGAGAAATAATCTGAGTTTTCTACAAAGAAAGGGCGAGCCTCACGATAAAACAAGGAATAGGTTTTATTAACGCTAAGTTGTCCCGCATCAGACTCTACTGTCGAAAAATCTGGGTTTACCGTAACGTTTAATAGCGTGTTGGCATTAATCCCCCAGCGTAAGTCAACGCCCGCTTCGGTGTCGTTATCGCTTTGCCATTCATCTTGTGGGTCGTAAATGTCACGAGTATCATTTTTACTTGCCACTATTGCTGGCGTGATTGTTAAATTGTTACCGGTTTTTGCATCTTTAAAACCTTTTGCTTCAGGTATTTGGCATAACCAACAATCATTGTCTCGGTCGAGCGGTATATGAGATATACGCAGGCGAGAGTCGCGCGGGTAGAGACGAATAAACTCAATTGCCCAGGTTTTTTCTTCATCTGTGTCAGCAAAGTTCAATGCATGGTAGGGCACAGCCATTTCAACTTGATAGCCACTCGCTGTTCTTTTGCCAAACGATTGCCACATACCATCCCAAGCTGAATTGACATCACCGGTGAGTTCGTTTTTTATTCTATCGATTTGCGATCCGTAAGGATTAACAAAGAGTTCATAACTTAATCGTCGATTGTTGTAAGTGTCGAGTTTTATACCCACCACATCGTCTTCGAGTCGTGTATCTCGGTCACCTAAGTAGGCAATTATTTCTTCTGGGTTGGGATCTTGGGCAATAAAAGAGATATAAATGGTCTCGCCATTTTCAAATATTTTTGCGGTGGTTTTAACTGGGCTAGGCTTATTATTCCAAGGGGAATTAACAATGTTGAGCTCTATGGATAATGCCTGAGACCATTCCTCTTCGTTGATGTTGCCGTCTATGGTGACTTTTGTTTTAGCATAAGGTATCGATAAATGATCGATTTTATTAATTGTTTGTTCTTGGGCATTTTGTTCAGCAAAACTATTCTGTGAAAATAGTAAGAATATACTAGCTACTAAGGCTTTGTAGCTACTTCTTAACAACAACATTTTCTCTCCAGGGTTACATTTTATTATTTTTATATTGTGACTCTGGATAAATTGTGTCAAAAAAATGCAGTTAAAACAATCATTAATTATTCTAGCTCTATTATTAGCAGGCAATAAAAAAGTCGCCAAATGGCGACTTTACGTAAAAGCTGATGAGATTTTTATTTATTTTTACTTCATCCAAGCATAGCTAAACTTCATAAAGAGATTACGTTTATTTTGATTTAAGTCGCTAAAATCTTCTTCGGTGAAGTGTCTATCCGAATAGCCTAGATAGAAAACTGTTTGCGAATTCAACTTGTAGGCGTACAACAATTCAGTTGAGACGTTCTTCCTGCTTTGGGTAATATCTTCGGGATCCGTGTAAATATAATTATTAATATTTCTGTTGGTATTATTATAAATAAAACTAAACCGTAAAAAACTTAATACATTAAATTGGTACGTTGCTCTAAAATCGGTCAATCTTGCAGTAAAGACGTTGTTACTGGTCGCATCGACGTTATTATTAGTGGCATCTAATTGATTAAAGGTATGTTTGATATTTAATTCTAAATGCTTATCAACATTTAAGGTTACCTGTGAACTCCACTGTTTAGTACGGCCAAGACGGTTGTTTCTGTAATCAATGGCATCGCCGTATTTAAAGTTACTGTTAAAGTATAGACCTAGCATTGGATTAACTTCACCAAAGAGTGAAAATTGATTTTCGGTAAATAAGGTGGTGTTACCGTCAATGGCTAAAATACTTTTATCTTTTCTTAAACCGACTAAATCACGGTTTGAATAAGAAAAGCGGAAGTATGAATTCATACTTGAATTTAGTTGAGCGTTGATATCAAATTCTTTTTCAATCAATTCATTATTGTCGTTATGGGTGATATCCCAATCAGAATATATTTTAAATTTCGTCCACCATTCGCCTGGTTTCGCATACCACTTTCTATCACCACCAACAGAAAAACGCTTGTAGTCAACATTAGGAATAAAGCCTAAATCACCACGAAAGCCAGAATTTTGCTGATCGTATGTTACGCGGTAATACCAGTCTCGGTCATTGTGAGAATAGCTTGTTTTAAAGGCACTACCACTAAACTTATCATCTTTTAAGGTCCGTAAAACCTGCTCATTGTAATCACATTGACTATAGCCACAGTCAATGTTTTCTGGTGGCGCATGGCAATTGTCTGACTCACTTGAATCGTCGCTATCATCGGCATTACAAAATTGCTCAAATAAGTTATCAGGATATTCTGTAGTTGAATAAAGCGCTTGAAACTTAAAGACATCAGCCGTTGAAAGTCTAATTTGACTGCCGACACTGTGTACTATATTTTGATAATCTTCGGCGGTACGTATGGTACTTACGGTCCCCATAGTGATGTTTTCGTTAAAATTGTAACGATAGCGAAAAGCGCTTGCTTTTGATTCGCCTTCGATGCTCGCTATGGAAGAGCCTCTATTACCGGGGATTAAAATATTGGTACTGTCGTCATCGGTGACAAATAAACCAAAGGAGTGATCATTTTCTCGACCAGTTAATTTAGCACCGTAGTTTGGCGCGTTAATATTTCGGGTATAAATCAGGTTATAATTTGAATCAAAGTAATCAGCATTATCTAGAAAAAACGGTCTTTTTTCTTGGGTGAAAAGTGCAAAGTTATTATTGATATTTAACTGAGCATTATCTGTTTCAACTGTTGAAAAGTCTGGATTAATTGTGGCATTCAACACCCAGTCAGGTGTTATTCCCCAACGAACATCTAAGCTAGCTTCTGTGTTGGTTTCACTCTGCCAATCCTCATTATTTTCTCTTTGTTCATTAACGCCGGTAACAAGTGAAGGCGTAACGGTTAAGTTATCGCCTTGTTTTGCCCCCGTAAAGCCTTCAATCGTGTGAAGTTGGCATAACTCACAGTCGTTATCTCGTTCAAGGCGGACGTTTGAGAAACGAAAAAATTCGTTTCTCGGATAAAAACGCATTAATTCAATGCCCCAATCTTGTAATGACGATTTTTCAGTAAAGTTAAGCATACGAAGGGGTAAAGCCATTTCTACTATATAGCCTTTATCGTTAATTATTCCTGCACTGTCCCAGATGCCATCCCAAGAATCACTTTCACTTTTCGTTATTTCATTTTCGACACCGTCGATTTGAGAGCCTAAAGGGTTGACTAAAAATCGATAAGCCGAACGTTGGTCGTTATAAGTGTCAATTTTTATGCCAACGACATCGTCACCCCATGATTGATCTCTATCGCGGTAAAACGCTCGAATTTGGCTTGGGTTGGGATCTTCAGCAATGAAAGCAATATAGAAAGTACCGCCATCTTCCATTAATAACGCTTCGGTATGAACTTGGCTAGGTATATTGTCGTATGGACGAGTAACGTTATTGATTAATATTTTTTTTGCATGGCGCCATTGTTTTTCATCTAATTTAGCATCTATGGTTATTTTACCTGAAATCCTTGGGATTTGGGTTGACTGTTGCGCGTTAGCTTTACAATGAAAAGAAAATAATAAAGTGGAAATAGTCAAAATATGGCTGAATTTGACAGTGAACATTGATGCTCCAAAGGAAAGTGTTTGCACAAAGTTTATCTGCAATACTGACGGTAAACTTAAGTAATAGATTTACCGGCGATGGTGAAGAAAGTTAGACTTTCTGTCAAAGGAATTACGATAACTGGTATAAGGAATACGATTAATGGTTTTTTCTAACATTTTTTGCATGCTTAATCGTAGAAAATTTAGCTCGAATCTATAAATATTCTCCTGCATAATGGAATGCCTGTTATCTAGTTCTTCATTATTATGCCACTTACTTTACTCGATATTCTTGCCTTTATATGCTTTGTAACTTGTTGGATTGGTTACACTTGGTTTGCTCGTGTCAAGGCAAAAAACACTAATTGTATCGCCAGATGTCTTCATCAACATAGAATTCATTGGATGAATGAGCTAATGACGCGAGATATTCGTGTTGGTGAAGCTGCGTTGTTAGCAAATTTGGAGCGAAATATTGCTTTTTTTGCTTCAACAACTTTACTGGTTTTAGCCGGTGTATTGACTCTATTCGCTCAAGTCGAACGTTTAGAAGCGGTAATAGGTTCAATTCCCTATGCTGATTTTCCAAATCATGCGGCGATACAATTAAAATTAGGTGTCTTAGCTTTTATTTTCATTATGTCCTTTTTTCAATTTACTTGGTCTATGCGACAGTATGGCTTTTTAAATGTCATGATTGGTGCTGCGCCTTATGATGAGTTAGGCGAAGATGAAAACTTGCGTGCCTATGCAAAACAAATGGCAATAGTACAAGACCAAGCCGCACATTCTTATAATTATGGATTACGTTCTTATTATTTTTCTATTGCGGCAATGTGTTGGTTTTTTCATCCTGCGTTATTTATTTTTGCCAGTTTACTGGTTGTTTATACTTTATTTTATCGTGAATTTAGATCCCGAGCAGTAAAAGCTATTACCGCCGCACAAGAGCACTTAAGAATAGAGCATACAAAAAAGCGCGGTCATGATATTGATGAGTAAACATAATTACTCTGCTTATTCGGTGCAAGATTTTGACAATTTTGATTGTTTGAAAATATCAAAATGGGTCTACGTAGCCTTGATTTTTATTTTACGGGGTTATGTTGTTTGGCTAATGTCGGTAACCAATATGAAAGACCGTGTTGGTATTATTCAATGGATATACCCTGAAACATCATTGTTTTATTTAAGCTTAGGCTCTGGGGCGTTAGGTGTTTTTATTGTCCTTGTCTTAAGTTTACGGCGGCCAAATGCGAAAGGTTGGGTTAAAAAATCATGGCGCCATGGTAAAGGTATTCTCACTTTCGCCTTACTTTTTGATTTGATTATTTGCTTAGTTGGCTTTTTTTATTGGCATTTACTGTCATTAACATGGTTAATTACCCAAGCTATTATTGTTGGAGCGCTTATAATCATGTTAAATCTCAGTAAAAAATTTACAATAAATATTACTGAGTTTCCAGAGCCACTTCCTGACCCAAAAAAAAGGTGATGAAATCACAATGAATAACGAACAAGCTGTACAGCAAGATGAACGATTAATTATATTAGATACAGAAACAACGGGTATTAATCCTAGGGAAGGGCACCGAATTGTTGAAGTAGGCTGTGTTGAAATGATCAACCGACAGTTAACCGGTCGTAGTTTTCACGTTTATATCAATCCATTATTTGAAATGGATCAGGAAGTTATCAATATTCACGGATTAACCAATGAGTTCCTTCGTGATAAACCTTTATTTAGTCAAGTCGCCGATGACTTTATCGGATTTATTAAAGGTGCACGCCTTGTTATTCATAACGCTAAATTTGATATCGGCTTTATGGACAATGAATTTGCTTTATTAAAGCGAAATATTCCCAACACTCGTGATATGTGTACTGTTATAGATACGTTGCATGTTTCAAAAGATGAATTTGGTTCACCAAAGACCCTAGATTATTTAGCCCGTTACTATCGTGTCGATAAATTAGTCGACCGCACTTATCATGGTGCATTAATCGATGCTCAACTTTTAGCGTTTGTTTATGTAGAGATGACGCGTAAGCAGTCCGTGTTAAATCTATCAGCAGGCAGCGAATCAGGTGACAGTAATGCTATTCGTCGTTTACCCGCACAACGAACAAAATTAAAGGTTATCCAAGCTTCTGCCGATGAACTTATTAAGCATAGTGAAAGATTAGCGATTGTTGCTGAAAAAGGGAGCGAACCAATATGGCCCAAATAGGTCAGTCAAAACTTTTTATTATCATAGTAGTAGCCTTTCTATTGATATCTATACCAAGTTATGGACAACAAACCAAAATTGATTATTACCAATCAGATAATGTTACCAATGCTATTCCTTATTTTGAAAATCGGTTTAAAATAGATGCCTTGCTTGAAGAAATAACTCTGTTATTTTATCGAAGAAGTGGCACGCCACCCATCATACTTGTGCGCCCTGATGGCACCAAAATTAAAATTAATAATTTACCTAAAGATAAAATCACTTGGTTTGATGATCGTACTTTTGATTTAATCACCATTAAAAATCCAATGCCCGGCCCTTGGCAGGCTATTGGTGATATTTTACCGCAAAGCCACATTATGGTTGTCACTGATGTCACTATTAAAGTTGACCCCTTACCTGAGGTTATCCTCTCGGGAGAAACCTTAAAAATTGAAGGGCACCTTTATAATGGAGAACAAGCTATTGACGATCCACTCTTTCGTGACGTTATTAACCTCAATGTAGATTTTTTTAGTACCAATAATTCTGCGTATGATAATTTTGGTGCTGAACCCATTAAAATAGCGCAGTTTCGTGATGATGGCCGTGACTTAGATGAGTATGCCAAGGATGGTGTCTTTACCGGCGAATTTGAACTTGCTTTTGCTCCGGGTGAATGGCTACCTATTTACTCTGTTATTATGCCGATGGCTACTCGAGAGTTACGACAAAAACCCATTATTTTGCAAAAGACACCAATTACCATTTCTGTTGAACCCGTAATGGAAGTCGGGAAGTCTCACAAGGTCATCTTTACTATCGACCCCACTTATGTAGATATGGATAGTGTTTTGTTTCAAGGGAAAGTTATTTTTCCAGACCGTCAAGAAGTACCATTTTCTATTATGGAAGGAAAAGGAAATTTACGTACTTACGAACTTGCTTACACCGAGTCAGGTGTTCATCGTATACAAGTGAGTGTTTTTGGCAAAACAATTAACGGCCGCGAATTCCGTTTAGTGTTAGAACAATTTACCTTTAATGCAGAAAGTAAAACGGGCTTAGTGATGCCGACCCTAAATGCTAATGGTGAAATGACATCACTCCCTGTAGACAAAGCGGATGTTGTTATTACCGATAAAATTATACTAGCAGAGGAAAAAGCTAAACAATTAGCCATGGAGTTGCAAGAAGCTAAAGTCGAACAAGAAAGCGCAAAAAGTGAAAAAGATCTACAAACTTATATTATTATTGCTGTTGCAAACGTCGGAATCGTCCTTATTGCGTTAGTCTTTTACTTTATATCTCGCCGAAAAAAGAACAAAAAATGATGAATAGCCAATTAAATAAAGCCATTTTTGAATGTAATTCCTCCGTATTGTACATCAAACGTGCATACAGTTAATTATATTAAAAAAGTGGTTGACTGCTCTGCGTCTTAACCGTATTATCTCCGCCGCATTCAACGACTTGTTGACGAATGTGTTGATTATACAGCGGAGTGGTAGTTCAGTTGGTTAGAATACCGGCCTGTCACGCCGGGGGTCGCGGGTTCGAGTCCCGTCCACTCCGCCAATTAATCAAAGGTTAAGCACCTAGTTTTACTAAACGTTTAAAACAATACAGCGGAGTGGTAGTTCAGTTGGTTAGAATACCGGCCTGTCACGCCGGGGGTCGCGGGTTCGAGTCCCGTCCACTCCGCCAACATTGTTTAAGTAAAGAATAAGGTTTGAATGACCTAACGATAAAAGGCGTGACATCTTTTATTATAACATTCAAAAGCAATACAGCGGAGTGGTAGTTCAGTTGGTTAGAATACCGGCCTGTCACGCCGGGGGTCGCGGGTTCGAGTCCCGTCCACTCCGCCAACATTGTTTAAATTAAGAATAAGGTTTGAATGACCTAACTATAAAAGGCGTGACATCTTTTATACTAACATTCAAAAGTAAAATCACGGGTTTAAGTACCGTCTACTTAGGTAGTAAAACTTGAAGAAAGCAATACAGCGGAGTGGTAGTTCAGTTGGTTAGAATACCGGCCTGTCACGCCGGGGGTCGCGGGTTCGAGTCCCGTCCACTCCGCCAACATTGTTTTTACTGTTTTTTATAGTCATATAAAAAATTAAAATAGTTCAAGACCTCAAGACCTCAAG
>NZ_JACGVR010000015.1:0-102227 GCF_014077325.1 Colwellia sp. BRX8-5 | reverse complement strand
TTCTTAATTCTTAATTCTTAATTCTTAATTCTTTAATAATTTTTGAGTTCAAAGTCCTAAGGTTCAAGAGCAAAGAAAAAGCACGGAGCTGACGAAAGTCAATGAGTACTTTTGAAGACGCTATTGAGTCTTAGGGCGAAGAAATCGGTAATTATTCTCCTTCAAGGCCCCGCACTGGTTTCAATTGTTCCCAGTCATGGCATGAAGGACACGCCCAATAATGTTTACTGCTATTAAAACCACAGGTTCGACAACTATAACGCGGTTTTAGATTCAAATAAGCGCCAATCAATTCTTTGATCATCTCTAAATTTTCGGTGTTGTCATGCTCGGTAGAGTTAACCATTTGCATCTTAATAAAATGCTTAAAGCCTTTAATGGTTGGACGCTTTTTCAAAGCAAGTAAAATAAATTCTTTCGCTTTTTCGTTGCCATATTTAGCTTCAAGGTGACTTAAGTATTTTATCAGTGCGCTCGAACCACCGGTTTCATCATAAACTTTTCTAATAAATTTAAAATATTCATCGTCGGCATCTAACTGATGATAACAATTTTGCATTTCATCAATAACATCAGGAAAGAATTCTTTATCCTGAAGATAGATGTCTTGATAGCATCCGCAGGCTTCATTGAACTGTTGATGCTTTTCATAAATTTGAGCTAATAACCAATTAGCACGACAAGAATTAGCATCATAAATCAACGCCAACTCTAATAACTCTATGACTTCAATAAAGTTATCTTCTGCTAAGGCTGTTGTCGCTAATTCACAATAAAAATTAGCTAAGTTATGAAGAAGTTTTTTATCTTTAGTTTTAACAATGGCTTTTTTATGACTGATGCCTTTTGACCAATCTTTAGTAGACTGGTAAATACGCATTAAATAATCAAGGGATTTTAAGCCATAGTGTTTTGATTTAAGTAGCTTTTCAAACATGGTTTCAGCGCGGTCGTATAAGCCGGCACTAAAAAAATCTTTACCTAGCTCAAAAGCAGCTTGTTGCTTATCTTTAGCGGGTAGATGTTTCTGTCTAACTAAGTGCTCATGCACTTTTAATGCGCGGTCGAGCTCACCACGGCGACGAAATAAATTAGCCATGGCAAAATGTGCTTCAACAGTATCATCTTCAACTTTAAGGGCTTCTAGTAAGTAGTCGATCGCTTTATCTTGTTGATTTGATAGGAGGTAATTTAAGCCTGTTGAATATTTTATCGACAAGGCTTGTTTAGCTGAGTGATCATTTTGTTTAACACTATTACGACCCATGAACCAGCCATAGCCCATTGCAACAGGGAGTAATAAGAACAATAGTTCTAACATATAATTTACACTGATTCTTTAGAGGATGATTTTTTAGGTTTTATCATTCGAACAAACTTCCACAATAATGCAAAGAGTAAGCCCAGTACAAAGCCCAAAGTGGTAAATAAACTGACAGCCGCAGCAACTGATAATTCAGTTCGGGCGATGAGATAATTCAATGTTAAGGTCTGCTCATTTTGACTACCAAAAATAAAAGCGATGACTAGTAAGCTGAACAGGAAAAACGCTGTAATATAAATACGCAAAATAAGTTACCTATGATGAAAATTAAGTTAAAAAAAACGGCATACCATTATAGCATGCCGTTTTATTGATAATTTATCAATTACGCTATTGAAAGATTTACTCTTTCACGTAACTCTTTTCCAGGTTTAAAATGAGGAACGTATTTACCTGCCAACTCAACGGATTCGCCAGTCTTAGGGTTACGTCCAACACGAGGAGCACGAAAATGTAATGAAAAACTACCAAAACCACGAATTTCAATACGCTCACCTTTTGACAAGGTTTGTGCCATCATTTCTAAGATTTCTTTAATAGACTGTTCAACATCTCTCGCTGATAAATGACTTAATTTATCGGCTAATCTTTCAATAAGTTCAGATTTGGTCATTTGACCTCCTGTGTTCACTAGTTTGAAGTTAATAGTACCTTCTCGCCAATGGATTTTAAACGAAGAGAGCGTTATATTTCAAACACTTCTCACCTTCAAGTGTCTAAATTAGTTTTTAGCGTTTTTAAACGCTGCAGCCATTGCACTTAAACCAGTTTCTTCAACTTGGTTTAGGTTATCCATAGCTTCACGTTCTTCAGCTTGGTCTTTAGCTTTGATTGATAAGCTGATAGCACGGTTCTTACGATCCACACCCATAAACTTAGTCTCAACACTATCACCAACAGATAATTCAGTTGACGCATCTTCGATACGCTCACTAGAAATATCAGATACGCGTAGGTATCCTTCAACGCCTTCGGCTAATTCAATTTTAGCGCCTTTAGCATCTACTTCGATAACCTTACCTGTAACAATAGCACCTTTCTTAGTATCTGCAAGGTACTGATTAAACGGATCATCTTCAGTTTGCTTAACACCTAAAGAAATACGTTCGCGCTCAGGGTCAACTTGTAGAACTACAGCTGATATTTCATCACCTTTCTTGTATTCACGAACAGCTTCTTCACCGCCAGCCCATGAAATATCAGATAAGTGAACAAGACCATCAATGCCGCCGTCAAGACCAATAAAGATACCAAAGTCAGTAATTGACTTGATCTTACCTGATACTTTGTCGCCTTTGTTGAAGTTCTTAGCGAACTCTTCCCAAGGGTTAGCGATACACTGTTTAAGGCCTAAAGAAATACGACGACGTTCTTCGTCAATTTCTAATACCATAACTTCAACCGTGTCACCTAAGTTAACAACTTTAGACGGGTGGATGTTCTTGTTAGTCCAATCCATTTCAGAAACGTGAACTAAACCTTCAACGCCTTCTTGGATTTCAACAAAACAACCGTAGTCAGTTAAGTTAGTTACACGACCAGTAAGTTTAGCGCCTTCAGGGTAACGCTTAGCAATTGCTACCCATGGATCTTCACCTAACTGCTTCATACCTAGAGATACACGAGTGCGCTCACGGTCAAACTTCAATACTTTAACTTGTATTTCGTCACCAACATTTACGATTTCACTTGGGTGCTTAACGCGCTTCCAAGCCATATCTGTAATGTGTAGTAAGCCGTCAATGCCGCCTAAGTCTACGAATGCGCCGTAGTCAGTAAGGTTCTTAACGATACCTTTAACTTCTAGGCCTTCTGCTAATGACTCTAACAATGCATCACGTTCTACGCTGCTTTCAGATTCGATAACGGCACGACGAGAAACAACAACGTTATTACGCTTTTGATCAAGCTTAATAACTTTAAATTCTAATTCTTTGCCTTCAAGGTGAGTTGTATCGCGAATTGGGCGAACATCTACTAATGAACCCGGTAAGAAAGCACGAATATCGCTAACTTCAACCGTGAAACCACCTTTAACTTTACCGTTGATAACACCGATAACAGTTTCTTTTTCTTCATATGCTTTCTCAAGCACTTGCCACGCTTCATGACGTTTAGCGTCATCACGTGAAAGAATAGTTTCACCAAAACCGTCATCTGTAGCTTTAAGAGATACGTCGACTTCATCGCCAACGCTTACATCAACTTCACCAGCGTTGTTTTTAAACTGGTTAATGTCAATAACACTTTCAGATTTAAGGCCAGCATCAACGATAACATTGTCTTTAGTAATAGCGACAATCGTACCTTTGATAATTGAACCAGGGCGTGTTTCGATTTCTTTTAAACTTTCTTCAAATAGTTGTGCGAAATTTTCAGTCATAACTTGCATATAAACTCAGTTATTAATCCAGTCAACATCAATGTTTCATGGGGTTATTTAATAGTGCCCAGTGCATCCGTACAGTAGGCTATAGGTTGATTTTTGAAGCTATATAGCTTCGTTTACGTTAACTTGCCATTGGCAAATGTTAAAATCTTAGCGACCACTTCATCAATAGAAAGATCAGTAGAATCAACAATTAACGCACCTTCTGCTGGGATAAGGGGAGCGACCGTACGGGTCTGATCTCGCTCATCTCGCTGACGTATGTCATCCAAAAGGCGCCCGATTTTAACATCAAAACCTTTCTCTTTCAACTGATTAAATCGACGTTGTGCTCGTTCTTCTGCAGAAGCGGTTAAAAATACTTTAACCGGTGCGTTACTAAAAACGATTGTTCCCATGTCTCTTCCATCAGCGACAAGCCCAGGAGCGACTTTAAAAGCACGTTGGCGACGTAAAAGCGCTTCACGCACTCGAGGGAAGGCTGCTATTTTAGAAGCGATAGCACCGACTTCTTCTGTGCGTATGCTATTACTAACATCTTCGCCTTCTAAAATAACTTTTCCTTCACCTTGACTGGTTATTTCAAATTGCACGTCTAAATGAGCAGCAATGGGGATCAAGGATTCTTCATCTTCGATAGTTAAATGGTGATGCAATGTCGCCACTGCAAGCACACGATAAATAGCTCCGCTGTCAAGCAAGTGCCAGCCAAGTTGCTCTGCAACTAAACGTGCGGCTGTGCCCTTACCTGCTCCACTAGGTCCATCTATAGTTATTACCGGTATTTGTTCTATCATATTTTTATCTACACTAAAGCTAGTTAAACTAAGTTAGTCACTTAATTTAAGCTTGATTGAGTGTTAGTCCCACTTGGTTTGCTAAGGTGACAAAATTAGGGAACGAAGTCGCTACATTGTCACACTCTAAAATTTGAATTTCGCCAGTAGCTCGTAATGAGCTAATCGCAAAAGACATGGCAATACGGTGGTCATCATGACTATGAATAGTCCCTGATGTTAATTGCCCACCAACAATATCTATACCGTCATCATAAACAGTACAGTCAATATCTAATTCTTTTAAGCCATCAGCCATTGCTTGGATGCGATCGCTTTCTTTCACTCTTAATTCTTCTGCACCACGTAACCGTGTTGTACCTTCAGCACAAGCAGCCGCAATAAATATCGCCGGGAACTCATCAATGGCAAGCGGTACATCACGTTCGTTAATATCAATACCTTTTAATGGTGATGATTTAACCACAACATCAGCAACAGGCTCTCCGCCCGCCATACGCTCGTTAATGATGCTCAAATCGCCATTCATCTGCTGTAAAATATTAATAGCGCCAATACGCGTTGGGTTCATACCCACATTACGAATAGTCAACTGCCCTTCTTTAGCAATTAAACCCGCAACCATAAAAAATGTTGCTGATGAAATATCGCCAGGTACTTGAATGTCGCAAGCCGTTAATTGATGGCCGCCTTCAATGGAAACCTTTTTACCCATCGGGGTATCTTCAACCTTTACCGGATAACCAAAAGCGGTCAACATGCGTTCAGTGTGATCGCGAGTAATACCGGGTTCGGTTACCGAGGTAATGCCGTCGGCATAAATTCCCGCAAGTAATACACAAGATTTTACTTGCGCACTGGCCATTGGCAAGTCGTAATGAATCGCGGTTAAGGTTTGACCTTCATCAATACCTTGTGAAATAACCGGTGGCGTACCGTTTTCGGCAGCAGAGATATTTGCACCCATTAATTTTAATGGGTCAACAACGCGTGCCATAGGACGTTTATTTAAAGAACTGTCACCAGCCATTTGCCAAGCAAAATTTTGTCCGGCGAGTAATCCCGACATTAATCGGATAGTTGTTCCTGAATTACCAATATTTAAAGCTTCTTGAGGTGCGGTCAAACCACGCAAACCTTTGCCATGAATAACAACATTTTGTTGCTTGTCAGGGCCTTCTATTTTTATGCCCATCGCCTTAAATGCATTCATTGTTGCTAAACAATCGTCTCCAGGTAAGAAACCCGAAACATGCGTGGTACCTTCAGCTAAAGAGCCAAACATAATAGAGCGATGCGAACATGACTTGTCACCTGGTACAATGATATCTCCGGATACTTTTCCGGCAAGGCCTGTGGTGATAGTTAATGTTTTATTTACTTGAGACATTTTTTTTCCATTAAATTAATGTTGTTTTATGACAATTTTTCAATCACTTTTACTAAATATAATTACTTATGTTGCTCGCCAGCACTATAAACGAGCGATGAAACAAAGATAAAACGATTACTTTGCCTGTTATTACTTGCTGTTATTACTTGCTGTTTTTAGCGGAAAATTCTTTCATAAAAGCAACCAACGCAGTTATACCTGCTAATGGCATAGCATTATAGATACTGGCACGCATACCACCCACCATACGATGACCCTTTAAAGCCATTAATCCCTGCGCTTCTGCTTGTTTTAAAAACTCATCATTCAAGCTTTCATCTGTTAACCAAAAGGGAACATTCATTAGACTACGATACTTTGCTTCAATATGATTTTGATAAAACGCGCTTTCATCAATATAACCATATAAAACCTCAGCTTTTTGTTTGTTTATCTTTGAAATTTCTTTAACACCGCCACGCTCTTTTAACCATTCAAACACTAAGCCGGCTAAATACCATGCATAGGTTGGCGGCGTATTGTACATTGAATCGTTCTTTGCTAACACCTGATAATTCATGATTGACGGGGTTGTTAATTGAGCATTCCCTAATAAGTCATTACGTACAATAACAATAGTTAGACCAGAGGGACCAATATTTTTTTGCGCACCGGCATAGATAAGACCGAATTTTTTAACATCAATTTCATGAGACAAAATGGTTGACGACATATCAGCAACCAGTGGCACCCCATGAGTTTCTGGAATATCAAACATCTCGATACCGTCAACGGTCTCATTCGGGCAGTAATGTACAAAGGCAGCGTTAGGGTTTAAGCCCCACTCGTTACTTGATAATACGTGAGTTTCGCCTTCAACCTTACTGACAACATTGATCGCCTTTATTTCACCATAATGCTCAGCTTCTGCAGCGGCAGCTTTTGACCAAGAGCCAGAAATAATATAATCGGCTGATTTGCCTTTTGGTAGTAAATTTAAAGGGACCGCAGAAAATTGACCTCGACCACCACCATGACAAAACAAGACACTGTAATTTTCTGGTATTGCCATCAAATCACGTAAATCCGCTTCGGCTTTTGCTGCTACTACCAAAAACTCTTTACTGCGGTGACTCAGCTCCATCACTGAACTACCGGTATCTTGCCAATTGACAAATTCCACTTGTGCTTTTTTCATTACCTCTACAGGTAACATCGCAGGACCGGCACAAAAGTTAAATACTTGAGACATATAACACAACACCTTCTATAAAGTTTTAAATACGTTTGTCGATGCACTTGGTCAAACTGTTTTAATTATTTTTATTATAAACATCAATTTGGTCAACATTCTCTTGGGTAAAATAAGACTGCTCATCAAATGGAGATATGCTCCTGCATTTGCTTAATACCGTTCGTCCTGAACATCGTCACTCATTCACATCCATGTGATCGTGACATACCGTTCGTCCTGAACATAAAAAGGGCGGTGATTAGCCGCCCTTTAAACTGAATTTTTAGCGGTAACTATTCGTTATCACTTTCGATGAGTTGTTCTTCATCACTATCAGCTTCTGGCAATACCTCTGTTGAAGTACTGTCAGTTGTCGAATCTATTAACTGCTCAGAAGTTTCTTCCGCTCCTTCGAGAACGTCTTCTTCTTCTATTTCGTCAATACGTTGCAATGCAACAACATGTTCGCCTTCAACCGTTCTAATAATACGAACACCTTGAGTATTACGACCAATAACACTGACTTCATTAACACGAGTACGCACTAAAGTACCGTTATCAGTGATAAGCATTATTTCATCTAAATCTTCAACCTGAACAGCGCCAACTACTGGGCCATTTCGGTCGCTGACTTTAATAGAAACAACACCTTTAGTCGCACGACTTTTCGCTGGGTATTCCGTTAACGCGGTACGTTTACCAAAGCCATTTTCGGTTATTGTTAATATTGGGCCATCATTAACTGGCACAATAAGTGACACAACCTTTTGATCACCTTCTAACTTAATACCACGAACACCAGTGCCGGTTCGTCCGATAGGTTTTAATGCCCAGCGTTCTTCACCTGTTTCTGCGTCTAATTTAATTTCACCCGTTTCACTGTCACGAAGTTTCTCATTAAAACGAACAACTTTACCCGCATCCGAGAACAACATAATATCGTTGTAACCGTCGGTAATAGCAACGCCAATTAAGGTGTCATCATCACGTAAGTTAAGGGCTATAATACCGTTAGCACGTTGGTTTTTGTAAGCGGTAAGTGCTGTTTTCTTAACAGTACCTGAAGCCGTTGCCATGATAATAAACTTGTCTTCTGCATATTCACGAACCGGTAATATTGCGGTAATACGTTCACCTGCATCAAGCGGTAAAATATTAACAATAGGTCGGCCACGAGCAGTACGACTCGCTAAAGGTAATTGGAATACTTTCAACCAGTAGAGTTTTCCGCGATCTGAGAAACACAAAATAGTATCGTGGGTATTGGCAATGAGTAAACGTTCAATGAAATCTTCTTCTTTCATCTTAGTCGCTGCTTTACCTTTACCGCCACGGCGTTGTGCTTGATAGTCACTTAACACTTGGTATTTAACATAACCTTCATGCGATAACGTAACCACAACATCTTCTTCTGTGATCAAGTCTTCCATCGATAAGTCATGCGAAGCATTAGTAATTTCAGTACGACGTTCATCACCAAAATCATTACGGATAGTTTCTAGCTCTTCACGAATAATTTCCATTAAACGTTCAGGCGAACCTAATATATGTAATAACTCAGCGATAATATCGAGTAATGCTTTGTATTCAGATAAGATTTTTTCGTGTTCTAAACCAGTCAACTTATGTAAGCGAAGATCTAATATCGCTTGTGCTTGTTGCATAGTTAAGAAGTATTGACCGTCTTGAATACCGAAACCTTCTTCAACCCATTCAGGACGTGCTGCGTCATCACCAGCGGCGCTGAGCATATCGGCAACATTACCTAAATCCCAACCACGAGCCAGCAGTTTTTCTTTTGCTTCACTTGGCGTTGGTGAATTTTTAATTAATTCAATAATCGGGTCAATGTTCGCTAATGCAATCGACAAACCTTCTAGTAAATGCGCGCGTTCACGTGCTTTACGTAATTCAAAGATAGTACGACGAGTAACAACTTCACGGCGATGAAGGATAAACTCTTCAAGCATTTCTTTGATATTAAATAATTTAGGTTGGCCGTTAGTTAACGCCACCATATTTAAACCAAAAGAAACTTGCATTTGGGTAAGTTTGTACAAGTTATTTAAAACAACTTCACCGACTTCTCCACGTTTAATTTCAATAACCATGCGCATGCCGTCTTTATCAGACTCATCGCGTAGCGCTGAAATACCTTCAAGGCGTTTTTCTTTTACCAGCTCCGCCATCTTTTCGATAAGGCGCGCTTTGTTTACTTGATAAGGTAACTCATGAACAACAATCGTTTCTTTACCGGTTGTTTCATGAACTTCGATATCGGCACGGGCGCGAATTTTAATTTTGCCACGACCAGTACGGTAAGCTTCTTCGATACCGGCACGACCACTGATAATACCGGCTGTCGGAAAATCAGGACCAGGTATATGTTCTAATATCTCTTCAAAGGTCAAATCACTATTTTCAATCAGTGCTAAACAACCGTTTATCACTTCTGTTAAATTGTGAGGAGGTATATTGGTTGCCATACCTACCGCGATACCTGAGGTACCATTCACTAATAAATTAGGAATACGCGTTGGCATAACAACAGGTATATATTCAGTACCGTCATAGTTAGGTACAAAATCTACCGTTTCTTTATCAAGATCGGCTAAAATAGAATGTGCTATTTTTGACATTCTGATTTCGGTATAACGCATTGCTGCTGCAGAGTCACCGTCAACCGAACCAAAGTTACCTTGACCATCTACTAGCATGTAGCGTAATGAAAATGGTTGCGCCATACGTACTATTGTATCGTAAACGGCAGTGTCGCCATGTGGGTGGTATTTACCTATTACATCACCAACAACACGTGCTGATTTTTTGTAAGGTTTATTGAAGTCATTACCAAGTACATTCATCGCGAATAATACGCGGCGATGAACAGGTTTTAAGCCGTCTCGTACATCTGGTAATGCACGACCTACAATTACGCTCATAGCGTAATCTAGATAAGAATTTTTTAGCTCATCTTCAATATTGACAGGTACAACATTGTTTGACAAATCGGTCATAAGTCGATGGTATCCCTTAACTTAGCAAGAATTTTGAAAGTTTTTTCGAAATTATAATTATTAATTAACACAGCATACTAGCATAGTTTTAATGAGATGCCATACCGCTTTATTATCTAAAAAGCACTAAAAATGGCCGTGCTGAAAAGTCACAAATCCCCAAGTGGTTATTTATTGTTCAGCATTTTATCTGCCTCAATATTGTTAAGATTTTTGTTGTTCAAAAACACGGCGTTTTGCAATCGCTTTTTCAGTAATAGTTTTATCTAAAACTTTACCCAAGCCAAGTAAAAAATAAACTTCAGCGATAACAAACAATGGACCAATAAGTAATTGATTAATATCATCGAGAAAAGCAGGTTTTGCTTTTTCATAGTGATGACCAATAAATTGGATAACCCAACCAATAACGAAAACGCCGATAGCAATTAGAATATGATGTTCTGCTGTCACAACTTCATGAACACTCCACATTAAAGGGCCAAATAAAATAAACGCGAATAGTGCCAGTGGCAACGATAACAATAGATAATAAAACAGCACAATAACCGGTACTATGCCTGCCAAAGTAAAGTTAACCTGTTCAATACCTAAGTAATTATTAATAAATGTTGATTCAATTTCAAAGGAAACACTGGCCAGTAATAAGGCAATTGACCAAATAATCATCGGCACACCAATAAAGTGGCTGTTAATGTTTTTTCTATTTAAATGGACACTTTTATAAGTGGATAGTTGTTCTACTACTGATTTCATTATGACCTCTTAGGGTTTATCTCATCTTACTTGTTAAGCAATAATTTATCGCTATAGCTACTCAACATCAAGATACAATTACAATGCATTTTACGCCAAGTCGCTATATTGTTCTATTGATTCGGTTGCTCATAATAAAAAACCCTGCCGAAGCAGGGTTTTATTTATCAACATAAAGTGAACGGGTTGCCCCTTTCTTTAGGTTATTTGGGTGTAGCTTGTAGATTTAATGTCATCCCTGAAGCTGCTGAATAACCGTAGATATCCACATACCATACACCTTTAGCTGGGTCGGTAAAGTTACAAGCTTCATTGTTACCATTTTTATAAGGACGACAATCATAAACAGACGTTGTTGACTGTTTACCTTGTGTTACATATAAATCTGCATCACCTGAACCACCTGAAAGTGTAACCGTTAAATCGGCATAACCATCGGCTAAGTCAAGGGTGTAACGTTTCCATGTTCTTCTTGCAACAGTAACATTATTAATTGTGCTATCAATCGGATTAATCGTATTACCACCACCCGTAGTAGGTTCAGTGTAACTCCCCGTTAAACTAACACCAGCAAAATCACTATAGGCTTTAAGTCTTACGTAGTAAGTGCCACCGGCTTGCGTACTTGCACACGATTCAACATTACCTGATTTATAAGGGCGACAATCGTAAACACTGTCGGTTGGCTCAGCACCAAACTTCACATATAAATCTGCATCACCACTACCACCTGTCATAGCAAAATTAATATCTGTTGCGCCAGCAGGTACTTCCATGGTGAAAACTAAATCATTACCCGTTGCAGCCGTTAACTCAGTTTTAACCTGACCATTTTCAAGGACAGTATCTGGTATTGTTCCACCACCACCGCCAGTGTCACCGCCAGAGCCATCACATCCATTCGCGGTAATGTAATCGATCGCATCTTTAGTTTGGGCTAAACCATAACCAAATTTGACATCGCGACCCGCAGCACCTAAATCTTGTGCACTACTATTTAATACGTTACGAATTTCAACGTTAGTACAGCTTGGGTGATGACTCCACACCAAGGCAGCAACACCAGCAACATGAGGAGATGCCATTGAAGTACCACTCATTTTGCCATAATTACCCGCGCCAATATTTATACTGGCGCTTAAGCCAATATTATTTTTCATCGCTGCGCCGTCCGTATCAGATACGGTAACACTTGGGATAGAGGTTGCGTTTGCGTCACCTAATGTGCCACCAAAGCTTCCCGGTGCATTGTTATAAAGAATTGCGCCTACACCCCCGCTGTCTTGACAAGCTTTAACTTTATCGTAAAACGAAATATTGCCACGTTGAATTAAACAAACACTACCTGCAGCGCCTGTATCTATAGTTTCGCCCGTGGCAAAATCATAGAGAGAACCCGTTGCTTGACCTTGGTTTTCCATCGCATTAGCGGTATAACCGACATTAGCGACAGATACTTCAACGACTGAACCTAAACCTTCAGGATAAATAGAATAAACATCAACACCTGGACCAGATATCTCTACTTGGCTATTTTTTTGTGAAAAGTCAGCTAAGGCTTTATTACTGTCAACAGCAGCAACTGACATCACTGCATCGTAAGAAGCAGGAAAGCTTTCTAAATCAGTAGTTGCTGTAGCAACACCATCATTACCGGCTGCAGCTATAAGTAAAACGCCTGCATCATAGGCCGCTTGAATACCATTTTGTTCGCTGGTACTTGAACCAGAACCACCTAAGCTCATATTAATAACGTCTGCGCCGTTACTGACACAATCATTAATAGCACTAACAAGTGTTGAAGAATATCCCCAGCCCGCGGCATTAAATACTTTTATAATGTGCAAATTAGGATCGGTGCCAATAACACCGCGAACACCAATACCATTGTTAAGCGCGGCAATTGTTCCTGCTACGTGAGTACCGTGTGGACCACCTTGATCATACCAGTTACCTGTACCACTATTGCTTGTGCCAGTTATTGTGCCTCCTTGTGCCCCCATGTCTTCATGAGGTAGGTCTAAACCTGAATCAATAATACATATTTTCTTACCGCCAGCATTGGCAGAAGCAATCATATCGTCAACTTGATCGGCTTGAACCATACCAATACCATAAGGCACCGTTTGTGCCATAAAGCGACGTGGTAGATCTTCTTCTACGTATTCGACATTATCGTCCATCGCTAAATTCATCGCTTGTGATGAAGATAGCTCAGCACTGATCATATTTACATCTGGAAATTCGGCTTTAACATTGACCCGCAATTTCTTTAATTTTTCCTTAACAGCGGCAAGACGAACAAAGGCGTTTTGGCTACCAATGAAACTCGTTGCTTGATTGCTGGCTGCTTGGTTATTAGCTGCTTGCTTGTATTTGATAATAAAGCGTTTGGGTAAAGGTGAACTGGTCACTTCAGATAATACATTATCTGCGTTTTGTACGCTAAGCGGTTGGGCAGCGTAAAGTGCTGTCGATATTGATACCGACAATATACTAGCAGTGGTCAATATTAATGATTTCTTTGTTATCTTATTCGACATCTATATTCCTACCTATTAAGTTAATTTTAATTATTATTTTTTTGCTGGGGGAATTTCAAATGAGAGTGATACATCATTATCGAAGCAGCAATGACCATAACATCAAGGTTTAATATATTACAAGCATGTTATTTAAATGTTAAATAAAAGAAACAACAATAAGAGTGATAATTACATAAAAAGCAACGAGTTATAATATTAAACTTTCTTTTTACTGCTCGATGTTAGTGGATAAAGGCTTAAATCAAGGGTATTTATAGCCGATAAAAATCAGTAGTGAGTAAGATAGTAGCGATAAAAAGTCTTAATGTGCCCTACTTTTCTCAGCCTTGGCTCGTCTGCATTAGCATATGACTTATCCACTTTTAACGAGGATAACAAACTCAACGTTCAGTACTAGGCGAACCATTTACTTTAGTTTAGAATTACTGACAATAATTGATTAAAATAATGAAAATGTAATGTCGACAACTAACAACACTAAAGCTGTTAACGTAAATGAAGAAGAAATTGCCAAATTTGAAAAGGTTGCAAGCCAGTGGTGGGACCTTGATGGTGATTTTAAACCATTGCATCAAATAAACCCTATTCGACGACAATTTATTTGTCAGCATGTCGGCGACATTTTTGGTAAAAAAATTATTGATGTTGGCTGTGGTGGGGGTATTTTAGCTGAGAGTTTAGCCAAACTTGGTGGCGATGTTACTGGGATTGACCTCGGCGAAGAACCATTAAATGTAGCAAGATTACATGCGCTGGAGAGTGGATTAACGGTCAATTATCAAAAAATACCTGCCGAAGACAAAGCGATTGAGCAACCCGAAAAATTTGATGTAGTCACTTGTATGGAAATGCTTGAGCACGTACCCGATCCCGCTTCAATTATAGAAGCTTGCGCTCAAATGGTAAAACCCGGCGGTTATGTCTTCTTTTCAACCTTAAACAAATCAATAAAGTCATATTTATTGGCTATTGTTGCCGCCGAAAAAGTCCTTAAAATAGTCCCTGACGGTACACACGACCACAAAAGTTTTATTCGTCCATCGACCTTAATTGGCTGGGCTGAATCATTTGATCTCAAATGCATTGATGCCGCAGGCATTCATTACAACCCGCTGACAGAGAATCACAAACTTATTTCATCACTAGATGTGAATTATATTCTTTGTTGTCAAAAAATATAAATAAGGGAAAGTACATTGCAAAATACTAAAATTTCAGGGGTATTATTTGATCTTGACGGTACCTTATTAGATACCGCCAATGATTTAGGTGCTGCACTTAACTACGTTTTACGAAAATATAACTTAGCAGAAGTAGCCCGTGAAGATTATCGTCCAATCGCTTCTGATGGCGCATTAGGGTTATTAACACTGGGTTTTGCACAAGCTTTGAAAAACTATGATTACGAAGTGTTACGTGCGGAATTTCTCGCTTATTACCAAGAAAATATTGCGGTACATACCTGTCTTTATCCTGGCGTAGCTCAATTACTGTTGACGTTGAATGAACGAAACATTCCTTGGGGTGTTGTCACGAATAAGCCAGAAGGTTTAACAAGACTATTATTGCCTTATTATAGTGAATTCGAAAAATGTTTATCACTGGTTGGTGGTGATACTTTCACCAACCGAAAACCACACCCAGAGCCTATCCTCAAAGCTTGTGAACAAATATCAGTGCCAAGTGAGCTATGTTTGTATGTCGGAGACGCTTTGCGTGATATTGAAGCCGGCAATAGTGCTCAAGCAACTACCGTCATTGCAAAGTGGGGCTATATTATCGCTGGTGAAGATTGTAAAAACTGGCAAGCGGACTATCACGCTGAAACCCCCTTAGATATCTTATCAT
The DNA here is from genome assembly GCF_014077325.1 of Colwellia sp. BRX8-5. NCBI lineage: Bacteria > Pseudomonadati > Pseudomonadota > Gammaproteobacteria > Alteromonadales > Colwelliaceae > Colwellia > Colwellia sp. BRX8-5. Next base: position 86,944 of record NZ_JACGVR010000015.1, on the reverse strand, counting down.
TACTGTAATAATGTTAAGCCAAACGCGAATAAAGTAACGGTTTAAATCCAGTGATATAGGTCCTTAACTTGCTATAACCAACACATAAAAAAGCCACTCAACCGTGGCTTTTTTCTTAATAAAACACCCATAATAAAGTAGAGCTTGGTTAACTGTTAGTCAATATTGTCAGGGCCTACTCGCACAATTAACTTACCAAAATTCTCACCTTCTAATAAACCAATAAAAGCATTTACTGTATTTTCTAGCCCGGCAATTAAATGCTCTTTATAGTTAATCTCACCTGCTATTAACCATTTTACCATTTGCTCGCTAAACTCGTTATAACGATGACCATAATCATCAAAGACAATAAAGCCTTGCATTTTTATACGCTTAACAAGTAATGTTCCCATCAATGAAGAAAGTCTGTCAGGTCCACTAGGTAATTCTGTCGCATTGTACTGAGAAATTAAGCCACACAAAGGAATACGGGCACAGCTATTTAATAGTGGCATAACAGCGTCAAAGACTTTACCGCCAACGTTTTCAAAATAGACATCAATCCCTGATGAACAAACGGCCGCTAATTGCTCAGCTAAATCATCACTTTTATGATCAAGACAATGATCAAACCCTAAACTGTCAACTGCATAGGTACATTTAGTCTCACCGCCAGCAATACCGATCACTTTACAGCCTTTTAATTTAGCTATTTGACCCACTAAACTTCCAACCGCTCCTGTTGCCGCAGCAACGACTACCGTTTCACCTGCTTTTGGTTGACCGATATCCAATAAACCCATGTAAGCCGTTAGCCCAGGCATACCCAAAACACCTAAGGCATGAGACGGGTTAACCGTATCATTATCAAGCTTGAGCAATTCACTACCATGAATAACGCTATAATCCTGCCAGCCACCAAAAGCGACAACCCAATCACCTTTTGTGTAATCATTGTGATTTGACTCTTCTACTCGACAAACACTTCCACCCACCATCACTGCATTTAAAGCGACGGGATCGGCATAAGACTTAGCATCATTCATTCGCCCTCGCATATAAGGGTCGAGTGAAAGAAAAACCGTACGAAGTAATACTTCGTTAGCTTGAGGGATGGGTTTATTACTAGTAACGAGATTGAAGTTTTCTGCTTTTGGCGCGCCAACGGGTCTTGATGCTAGCACCATTTGGCGATTGATATCTGTTGTTTGAGTCATAAGAGTTACTCCTGTAAAGAGCCAGTAAAAGCGCTAAGTGTGTTGGGATTAAAAAAGGCCAATATAAGAGAAATATATCGACCTTTTATCAATAAGTGCAGCGTGTCAATTAAACAAGCCACTCATTTTTATTTTATCTTTACAAGGCTTGCGTTAAAATCTCTCGGCTTATTGCTAGAGTAATATCACTGTTTTCACCTAGTGCTGTCATGCCATGTTGCTCTAATCGTTCGACAAGGGAATCAATATCAGCGCTACCAAGATCAACGTGAGATAAGCGCGTTGGTACCTGCATCTTTTCAAAAAACTCTTCTGTTAAACGGATAGCTTGATCAATACGTGCATTATCATCACCTTCAGTTATCTGCCAAACACGTGTTGCATATTGAAGTAATTTTTCACGCTTTTGCTCACGACGTACTTTCATCACGGCAGGTAACACAATAGATAAGGTTCGAGCGTGGTCAATACCAAAGGCACCTGTTAATTCATGGCCTATCATATGTGTTGACCAATCTTGTGGTACTCCAGCACCAATAAGACCGTTTAGTGCCATAGTGGCCGACCACATAATATTTGCTCTAACGTCTAAATCATCTTTAGTTGCCGGGGCTAAGGCTTTAGGTCCTTCTTCAATTAAGGTTTGTAATAAACCTTCACTGAACCTGTCTTGTACTTTGCCATTAACGCTGTAAGTTAAGTACTGTTCAATGGTATGAATAAAAGCATCAACAACACCATTACCAATTTGACGATCTGATAATGAGAAGGTCACACTTGGGTCTAACACCGCAAATAATGGACGCACTAAAGGACTAGAAAAAGGGAGCTTATTACCGTCTCGTGTTACCACGGAATTACCATTACTTTCTGAGCCAGTGGCAGGTAAAGTTAACACCGCGCCAATGGGTAAAGCTTTAGTGAACGCTTGCTGTTTGGCAAGAATATCCCAAGGGTCATCACCTTCAAATAATGCCGCAGCGGCAATAAATTTAGCGCCATCAACAACAGAGCCACCGCCAACAGCAAGTAAATAATCAATATTTTCAGCTTTGATGATCGTTTGCGCTTTCATTAAAGTGTCGTAAGTTGGGTTAGGTTCAATGCCTGAAAATTCAAAGTAAGTGTGCTCTTTAAGCGCATCAATAACTTGCTTATAAACACCATTACCTTTGATTGAACCTCCACCGTAAACAATGAGTACTCTTGCATCTAATGGTATTTCTTTTGAAATGGTTTGAATTTCTCCCGGCCCAAAATTAATTTTAGTTGGGTTTTGAAAATTAAAATTTAACATTTATATGTCCTTAAAGGTAAAGCGTTAAATCGATTAGCTAAACAGGTTAGCTAATCGAGTTGTCTGTTCTAAGTAACTATGCTGAAAGGTGAGTTAATAATTTTTCAGCGGCTAATGCCGAGCTAGCTGGGTTTTGACCGGTAATAATGAGGCCATCTTGAATTGCAAAGGCATGCCAATCTTGAGCCTTTTGGTATTCGCCGCCACGTTTAATCAATTCATCTTCTACTAAAAATGGCACAACTTCAGTTAGTTGAACCGCTTCTTCTTCACTGTTAGTAAAACCGGTTACGGCTTTGCCTTTAACAGCAAAATCACCAGAAGGTTGTTTTACATTTAACAAGGCAGCGCTTGCATGACAAACTGTTGCAACAGCTTTTCCGGCGTTAAGAAAGTTTTCAATCAAGGTAATTGAGTCAGTATTGTCGGTAAGATCCCATAATGGACCATGACCACCAGGATAAAATACTGCATCAAAGTCAGCTTCATTAACAGAAGCTAATATTAGCGTATTAGCGATTTTAGCTTGTGCTTCGCTATCTGCATCGTAACGGTCTGTCGCAGCTGTTTGAAAGTCTTCAAGTGTGCTGGTTGGGTCTATTGGTGCTTGTCCACCCTTAGGTGTTGCTAAAGTAACTTCGACACCAGCATCGATAAAAGCATAATAAGGGGCGGCAAATTCTTCAACCCAAAAACCGGTTTTTTGGCCTGTGTTACCAAGCTCATCATGTGAAGTAAGTACCATTAATATTTGTTTAGTCATTATCATTCATCCGTTTGGTTATATAAGTGAGTTTAGGTGTTCGTTTATTCAATGTAGCTAGTATATGCCTAAGAACAAAAATGAACAATGCAGATAAAACTGACATCATTGTATCAATAATTGATACAATGATTAGCAAAGTAAATGATTAACTGGTTATTACCTCAATAGGTGCTGTTATGGATATCTCATTTGAACAACTCAAAAGTATGGTTGTATTCGCTCAAGTCATTGAACAAGGTAGCTTAAGTGCAGCCGCTAAACATTTAGGACTATCAAGAGCAGTAGTAAGTTATCATTTGAAGAAGCTTGAAGCGCAGCTCGAGGTAAAGTTACTTAATCGTTCAACACGTGCGATTAACCTGACCGAAGCGGGTCAAGCCTATTATGAACGCTGTCGAGTTATTGCTGAGCAAGCCAGTGCCGCTAATCAGCAAATTGAAAATTTCAAAAATGAACCTATCGGCTTACTTAAAATAACGTGCCCGGTAAATGTTGGTTTGCAGACCGTTGTGCCGGCGCTGAACGAATTTAAAAAAATTTACCCCAAAATAGCACTCGATGTGATGTTAACTGATGAGGTCGTTAATATTATGAAAGAAGGTATCGATTTAGCGATTCGCGGTGCCCCCTTACCTGACTCTGGTTTACAAGCAACTAAACTGGCGACGCTACAAACATGCCTTTGTGGCGCACCTGAATATTTTCTGCAATTTGGCCGCCCCACTAAACCGGCTGATTTAAGCGACCACCAATGGGTTATTTATAAATTAACCTCTGGAGTGTTAACCTTGACTAAGGGCAGTCGTTCGTTCAGTGTCACCACAAAAGGCAGTATTAGTACCAATAATGCCGCCGCACGTACTGCCTTTGTTGAAGCAGGACATGGTCTGGGCCGTATTCCTATTTACGATGCTTGGCCAAAAATAAAAGCAGGCACTTTAGAAACAGTGCTAGATGATTATGCTTTTAGCGACATTAATGTCTTTGGTGTATTCCCGCCTGGTACAGCCAATTCCAAAAAGCTGCGCTTATTACTTAACTTCTTAAAAGAGTATTTCACCAGCCAAAGTATAATAAAAAAGCAATAACCCCACTTATTAATGTATATATTTTTGTGTGGACCAACCGCTCTTATGATCTACTAATAACTAGCGGATAAACTTTATACAAGTTGTCATCGTAACGCTTAACCTAAACAGTCTATATCAGCATTATTGTTCATTTAGTGCCCTTCCTGCTTAAAAAAAAGCAACGTGTTGTTTTTATTAGAAATTAAGTTTTAGCTGACAAAAACAACCAATAAACGGGTAATTTTATTTAAAAATAAATTACCCACAAAAATTAATTAAAATAAACGTTGCGTTTTTGTAATATCAAAAATAAAAAGCACTACTAAGTTAGTCGTTACTAACTGAACTTTTACTCTAAAGAAAGTTATTAAAAACTATGCTTTTTATCACTTGCAAAAACAGCCAAACCTCATTATCTTGTGATCAGTTTTTAGAAAACCCCTATATATAGTGTATTTGTTGTTCAGATGTTTTTTTGTGCTAATTTACATTTTAGGGAAATATAATACTGATAAGTGTTCACTTAACGTTTTCTTTAGTTGACAACGTTAGGTAAATAAAGCGACCAGCATAATTAATAAATGACAGGCTCTTCATGACTAATAATCTTTTTGTAAGTAAGCGTAACGGCAAAAAAGAACTCATCGATTTAGAAAAAATTCATCAAGTTATCACTTGGGCTGCTGAAGGCCTTGATAACGTTTCGGTGTCACAAGTTGAGTTGAAATCTCATATTCAATTCTACGACGGTATCAAGACTGCTGACATTCATGAAACTATCATTAAAGCCGCCGCTGATCTTATTTCAGAAGAGACACCTGATTATCAGTATTTATCAGCACGTTTGGCTATTTTTCATCTACGTAAAAAAGCCTACGGCCAATTTGAGCCGCCTAAATTATTTACCCATGTTGTTAGTATGGTAGAAAATGGTAAATATGATGAACATCTTCTAGCTGATTACAGCGAAGCAGAGTTTGAACAAATGGAAAAATTTCTTGTTCATCCTCGCGATTTAGACTTTAGTTACGCCGCAGTCAAACAATTAGAAGGTAAATACCTTGTCCAAAACCGGGTAACGGGTGAAATTTACGAAAGTGCTCAGTTTTTATATATCTTAGTGGCCGCTTGTTTATTTGCTAAATATCCTGTTGAAACACGTTTAAAATATGTTGAAGGTTTTTATCACGCGATTTCAACCTTCAAAATATCGTTACCTACACCTATTATGGCAGGGGTACGTACGCCTACTCGTCAATTTTCATCTTGTGTATTAATTGAATGTGGTGACAGTTTAGACTCAATAAACGCGGCTTCTAGCTCTATTGTTAAATATGTTTCACAACGAGCAGGCATTGGCATCAATGCTGGCCGTATTCGCGCTTTAGGTAGTTCGATACGTAATGGTGAAGCCTTTCATACCGGTTGTATTCCGTTTTTCAAGCATTTTCAAACGGCTGTTAAAAGTTGTTCACAAGGGGGAGTTCGAGGCGGCGCAGCTACGTTATTCTACCCACTTTGGCATTTAGAAGTTGAAAGCTTACTGGTCCTTAAAAATAACCGAGGTGTTGAAGAAAATCGTGTCCGTCATTTAGATTATGGCGTGCAATTCAATAAGCTTATGTACACACGCTTAATCAAAGGAGAGTCTATTACTCTCTTTAGCCCGAGCGATGTTCCTGGCCTTTATGATGCTTTTTTTGAAGACCAAGAGAAATTTGAAGCCTTGTATGTAAAATATGAAGCTGATGATTCAATTCGTAAAAAATGCATTAAAGCTATTGAGTTATTCACCTTATTTGCTCAAGAGCGTGCCAGCACAGGTCGAATTTATTTACAGAATGTTGATCACTGTAATACGCACAGCCCATTCGATCCGAAACAAGCACCAATACGCCAAAGTAATTTGTGTTTAGAGATTGCGCTACCGACACAACCAATGAATGATATTAATGATCCAAATGGCGAAATTGCCCTTTGTACTTTGTCAGCCTTTAACTTAGGCGCAATAGAAAGCTTAGATGAATTAGAAGGTTTATCAGACCTTGCAGTTCGAGCGCTTGATAGTTTACTTGATTATCAAAACTACCCGATGCCAGCTGCTTACAATGCCACTATAGGCAGAAGAACATTAGGTATAGGCGTAATAAACTATGCTTATTACTTAGCTAAAAACGGCGTGTATTATTCAAATGGCAGTGCTAACAATTTAACTCACCGTACCTTTGAAGCCATTCAATTTAATTTATTGAAAGCATCAAATGAATTAGCAAAAGAAAAAGGCGCTTGTCCTAAATTTAATGAGACACGTTTATCACAAGGTATTTTACCGATTGATACTTATAAAAAGACCATTGACGACATTACCGGTGAACCCCTTCATCTTGACTGGGAAACTTTGCGAGAGAGTATCAAGACACATGGCGTAAGAAATTCAACGGTTTCCGCGTTAATGCCATCTGAAACTTCATCACAAATTTCAAATGCTACAAATGGAATTGAACCACCAAGAGGTTTAATCAGTATAAAGGCTAGTAAAGATGGTGTTTTAAAACAGGTTGTACCTGAATATCAAAGATTAAAGGGTAACTATGAGTTACTTTGGAATATTCCAAATAACGAAGGTTACTTGCAGCTAGTGGGTATCATGCAGAAGTTTATTGACCAAACCATCTCTGCAAATACTAACTACGACCCTGCACGCTTTGAAGGCGGAAAAGTACCGGTGAAGCAAATCTTAAAGGATATTTTAACCGCTTATAAATTAGGCGTTAAAACCATGTATTACCATAACACCCGTGATGGTGCGTCTGAGAATATGCTCGGATTAGAAGAAGAAGACTGTGAAGGCGGCGCATGTAAAATTTAATTGTGCGCACAAAAAAAAGCTTCATTGTTTTTTAACAATGGAGCTTTCAGCATAATCAGTCATACCTATAATTTTTAAAAACAAAATTTCGATAACAGGCTGTGACTTTCATGCGTGTTATCAAGGAGTAATAGATGTCCTACACCACGTTTAATCAAGTTCCTAATAATGCGCTACTCGAGCCAATGTTTTTAGGTAACAGTGTCAATGTCTCACGATATGACCAACAACGTTTTATCGCCTTTGAAAAACTTATTGAAAAACAGTTATCGTTTTTTTGGCGTCCTGAAGAAATTGATGTATCAAAAGACAGATCTGATTGGCAAAGTTTAACGCCTTCAGAAAAGCATATTTTCATTTCCAACCTAAAATATCAAACTTTGCTTGATTCTATGGCAGCACGCTCGGTGAATGCGATGTTTTTACCGCTGGTTTCATTACCAGAAGTAGAAACTTGGATAGAAACCTGGGCTTTCAGTGAAACCATTCATTCTCGCTCTTACACGCATATTTTGAGAAACTTGTTTTCAGATCCAAGTGAAATATTTGACGACATCGTTGTTAACCCAGCTATTTTAAAGCGTGCATCCAGTATTTCTAAATACTTTGATGCCGTGATCATCACCACACAACTACTCCAGTCACAAGGTGACGGTACCTATGAAGTCGATGGTGAAATGATTGAAGTATCAACTCGCAAGCTTAAAGAGCGCTTATACTTGGCTGTTTGTTCGGTCAACGCTTTAGAAGCCATTCGCTTTTATGTCAGCTTTGCCTGTTCATTTGCTTTTGCCGAGCGTGAGTTATTAGAAGGTAACGCAAAAATTATTAAGCTTATTGCTCGAGATGAAGCTTTGCATTTAACCGGTACTCAACATATTTTAAATAACTGGTTATCCGGTAGAGATGATCCTGAAATGAAAATCATTTCTCAAGAAATGAAAGAGCAAGGATTACAGATATTTCTTGATGTTGTTGAACAAGAAAAAGAATGGGCTCAGTACCTATTCAAAGACGGTTCAATGATTGGCTTGAATGCGGCAATATTAAATCAATATATTGAGTACATTAGTAATCAACGCTTAACGGCTATTGGTTTTGATGCACCCTTTGATATAAAAAGTAACCCATTACCATGGATGAATGCTTACTTAGTATCAGACAATGTTCAGGTCGCTCCACAAGAAACAGAGATATCGAGTTACTTAGTTGGTCAAGTCGACTCTTCTGTATCAAGTGATGATTTTGATGGCTTTGACCTTTAATGGTTTTAACCTCCAGATAAAGAAGCGATTATCATGCTTTCTTATCACATCATTAGCACATTTTGCGTTTAAGCCTTTTTAAATGAAAAGTGCTAATGATATGGCTATGTGCCCGCAAAAATTGTCTGAAAGTAAGAAAGCTCATCGTATTTTTGTCGATAATAAAACCATTACCTTTCAAGCCAACGATAAAAGTTTACTAGAGTGTTTAGAAAAGGCTAATGTGGAAGTGCATTATCATTGTCGTGACGGTTTTTGTGGGGCGTGTCGAGTAACCTTAGTTGAAGGCGAAATTAGCTACCCTCAAGGAGAGCCACTCGCTTTTATTGGCGATGGAGAAGTGCTCTCTTGCTGTTGTGTGCCAAAGAGTGACATCAAACTTATCGTTGAATAACTTAATACTAGCATTATTAACGGGTCTTTAAAGATTGGAGAATCAACGTGTATAGATGTTGAGCGACAAATATACCCGTCACTCATCATCAACATCTATTAGTCTTATATTTATAATTGCGCGCTTAACCTAACTTCTATACCGCCTAAAACCTTAGTTAACTCTGCGGCAACCGGTTGATACAATTGTTGATAACGCGCAGTATCTTCGACACTTACCGCTTCATCTAGCGCTTTAGTCAATTCAAACAGTTGCATAGCTCCTACTGAGCAAGAAACACCTTTTAAGGTATGTACTAAGTGTTTACAAGCAGTTTGATCATCAGTACTGATCGCTTGTTGAATCTTTTCACTGTCTTTTGAATGGTCTTCATAAAACATCACCAGTATTTCAGCAAAAAGATCTTCATCTCCAAGCACATTACCAATACCTATTTCAGCATCAATACCTGGATATTCGTCTTCACTGGTCACCGGTAACTCATCGATAATACCCTCAGCGGCAACCGTATTTGATTCTTGATGCACCTTCACTTTATTTCTACCACTGTGCTTTGCTTCATATAGGCTAAGATCCGCTTCTTTTAATAAGCCTTCTAAGTTCATCTCATCGCCCTTGCCTAATGATAAGCCAATACTGACTGTTACAGACACCTTTTCATCATTAGTATCATCAATATATATTTTACTATGTTCTACTCTTTCTCTTAAGCGTTCGCAGGCAACAAGCGCATTCTCTGCAGAGGTATTTGCCATACATATCGCAAATTCTTCGCCACCAACTCGACCAATAATATCATTATCTCGAAAACAATCGCAGATGATATCAGCAAATTCAACTAGGACTTTATCACCGGTATCATGACCATAATTATCGTTAACCGCTTTAAAAAAATCTATATCGAGCATTGCCACAGCAAGTGGTTTATTAGTGCGTTTTGCTTGGCTAATCGCTTTACCCGCTAAGTCTTCAAAAGCGCCTCTGTTACGAATACCGGTTAAGAAGTCTGTATTAGCTAGAGACTCTAGCTCTAAAGTTTTCTCTAAAAGCCGCAGCGAGGTTCGTATTCTAGCCAATAACACTTTCGGAATATAAGGTTTAGTTACGTAGTCATCTGCGCCAAATTCTAGAGCAGCAACAATTTGATCTTCATCATCTGAAGCCGATAACATAATGACCGGCGTATTGAAAATAATAGGATGATTTTTTAATTTGTGTAACATCTCTAAGCCTGAGATACCCGGCATATACATATCTAATAAAATGAGGTCTATCGCTTGCTCTTCTAAAACCTCTAAGGCTTTTTCTCCAGATTCGGCGGTAAACACATTATAACCTTCTTCACCTAAATCAAACTCTAATAGCATGAGCGTGTCTTTAGCGTCATCAACAGCGAGAATGTTATATTTTTTCTTTGTATTCATAGTTTATTCCCATTGGAAGGCTTATTCGTCATCTTTAGCTGTTAGGTGTTTTTGTAAGATATTAATTAACAAATCATATTCCCTTGATAAATCATTTTGAAGCGATAACAATTCAACGCTATTTTTTATTCTAGCCGATTGTTCAATTTGTCGCGTTAATTTTCCAAGATTAATGCCACCTAAATTTTTTGACGAACCACTAACTTTATGTGCTAAAGCTATAATATCATCAAATAATTTATTTTCCATAGCGATAGCTAACTCATTTTTAAGCGCAGGCATATCCTCAATAAATAAACTGATAAGCTGTTTACTTAATTTGTCATTATTTCTAATACGCTTTAAAAAACCTGTTTTATCCCAAATGATATCTTCATTTGTCTTTGAATGACTACTTTTGGAGTTATCACCATGGCTAGTCTGGGTTAGGGGCTCTACAATCTCGTTACTGTTATCATCAGACACGGTTTCAAAGCTATCTAGCCCAACCCATGCCGATATTTTTTTAAGTAAAATATCGGTATCTACCGGTTTAGTCGCGTAATCACTCATGCCTGCCGCTAAACATTTTTCTTTATCACCTTTCATCGCATTGGCAGTCATGGCAATAATTGGAATGTTACGATGAACAACACCAGCCTTTCCTGCCCTTATTGCTTTTGTTGCATCGTAGCCGTCCATTTCAGGCATTTGACAGTCCATAATAATGATTTGGTAGGGAGAATCGTCTGGTGAAGAATCTAAAGCAGCCAGGGCTTCGATACCATTACCAGCAACATCAGCTGACAAACCAATATTGGCTAGTACACCTAAAATGACCACTTGGTTAATACGGTTATCTTCAACCAATAAGATGCGGGTTTTTTTGGCAATGACGCGATTAGCATTTGAATGTTTTAACTTATGCACGTTATGTTGGGTAACAAAGGGTTTATTGACATTCAAAGTGCCTTCTTCGTCTAAAACAAGACTTAACGTAGCAAATAAATCTGCGGTTGTTGCTGGCTTGGGGAAATACGCAGAAAAGCCGAGTTGTTCAAAAAAGTTAGCATCTCCTCTATCACTCATCGACGTCATCATAATAAGTTTAGTTTTTTGTGTATGTCGATGACCCTTCAAGCGCTCACCTAAAGTAACGCCGTCCATGCCAGGCATTTGCATATCAAGAATTGCCGCATCAAAAAAATCAACCGGGTGATTATCAACCTGCTCGATAGCACAAGCGCCATCCTTTGCTTGCGTAACCTCTGCCCCCCAAATAGCTAACTGTCCTTTTAATACCGCCAAATTTGTCGCATTATCATCAACTATTAGTATTTGCTTACCTTTTATGTCTACCTGAGGCATGACTATTTGAGAATTATCACTTTCGTTAAGTAGTATGGTAAAAGTAAACACACTGCCCTGACCTTCGGCACTTGTTACGCTAATATCCCCTGACATCAGTTGGGCTAATTGTTTAACAATGGCCAAACCTAAGCCTGTACCTCCATATTTTCGTGTAGTAGAGGCGTCTACTTGGGTAAAAGAATCAAACAATGTAATCATTTTATTTTCAGGAATACCAATACCCGTATCTGATATGCTGCATGTTAATTGCAACTGATGTTGATGTTTCTTAATCGAGGCTTTAATGAGTACTTCACCGGTCTCGGTAAATTTTATTGAATTACTGACTAAATTTGACAGTATTTGCCGTAAACGACTAGGGTCACCCTTAACTAAAGATTGTTCAACACCGCAAACATCCAGTATCAATTCCAAGCCTTTTTCCTGCGCTTTTATCGCCATCGACTCAGCAAAGTCGCCAAGCTGACTTCGAATATCAAAATCAAGTATTTCAAGTTCTAGTTTTCCTGCCTCTATTTTTGAAAAGTCCAAAATATCATTAATCAAAGATAATAAAGATTGAGCACTTGAACTGGCTAATTGCAAATGATGAGCTTGTTGTTTATCGATATTACTTTGCTGAAGTAAACCTAACATCCCTAAGACGCCATTCATCGGGGTACGTATTTCATGACTCATACTTGCAAGAAACTGCGAGCGCAGCAACAGAGCGTGCTCTGCCATATCTAAAGCGTCCTGTTTTAAAGTACCTAAGTTTTTTTGCTCGGTTATATCACGATGAGTTCCCACCACTCTGAAGTTTTTTTGATCTTTATGATTAACCATTTGACTATGTGTTTCAATATATCGAATAGTTCCATCAGGCAAAGTGATACGATATTCAAAATTAATTACTATGCCTTTCTTAACTTCACGGATAAATTGTTCTTCGACAAATTTAAGATCGTCTATGTGTATAGCAGTTCGCCAAATTTTTTCTGTAGGTACTGTTGAATCTTTATCATAACCAAACAATTCATACATTCGACTGTCCCAAAGACTTAGCCCTGTTTGAATATCATAGTCCCAAACGCCTATTCTTGGGGCTGACAAGGCAAAGTTTAAACGCCATGCCATATCTTTAGCTTCTTCAATACTGCGGATACTTTCTGCTGCCAACAACTTGTTTTCAGTGATATCACGTATTAATCCGGTAAAAACAACATCACCAGAAATATTTATTTTACTGACACTTAAATGCATAAAGAACTTTTCGCCATTTTTTCTTAATGCTGTCAGTTCAAGGGTGCGGCCTTTTACTTCACTTGAAGTATGTTGTAAAAAACATTTAAATTCGTCCACTGGGTTAATAGTATTATCTACGGGCACTAGAAATAGTGCGTTTTTACCAAGGACCTCATTGGTTTGATAGCCAAATATTTTTTCAGCCGCATGATTAAAAGCGAGAATATTACCTTTCCCGTCAATATTTATAACACCATCAGCAATTGAGTTTAAAATAGAATAAAGCTTTGCTAACGCATCTTCTGCACGTATTGTTTCACTTTTTTGGACAATCGACTTTTGCTCTATTTGCATTAATAAATTTTGAAAACTTCTTGCTAAAGCGCCAATTTCATCATTTTCTTGCACCGGTAACTTACCGATAACACCCTGCTCTTCAAATTGGGCAACACCTTTAGTCATCAACAACAAAGCACGTGTTATCCGCTTAGACGCCATAATACAAAACACTAGACTTAATATGGCTAAGATAAAGCTAAATAATATTGCCCGGTTTTTCATACTTTCTAATGATTGCAAATAAATATTACTTTTATTTTCAATAACTAAGTGTAATGGATTTACTTGGCCAAATTCGGCAAACTGAACAGTAGAGTAATAGGCTAATTTATTATCAACATCTATCTCTTTATCTTGCACTAGCTTATCGCTAGTGAGTATTGAGGAAAAAATAACACTCAGCGACGGAAACTTTTCAATCACCTTGATATTGTTTTTATCAACTTTTTGATCGGCTGGAAAATAAATAAAATCACCCGCTGAATTAGCAAGATAAAAAGTAACTTTTTCTAAAGCATTTTCCTTAAGCCGTTCAATAAATAAAGAAAAATCAACTTCTATTGTTATTGAGCCAAAAAGTTCGTTATCAGCCGTATAAATAGGGGTAGCGATAAATAAAGAACTCTGTAAAGGCTTGCCCTGAGTATTTTTTTGATAATATATCTCTGAAAAATACACTTCACCTTTTTTAACTAATAATGCCGCTTTTAATGAATCAAGCGCTATATTTTGACTAGATTGCTCAAAAGGAATGACCTTCACTTGGTCATTTTCATGGTCAACACTGACAATACTGCGAACATGTTTCTCTGTTGTTAAATAACTTATATTTTTATAAATAGGTTGGTTTTTGATAAATTCTTTGAATATCCCCTGTAATTTTTTCCGCCATAACAGGTTTTGTTCATCATCAGATTTGATAGACTCCATAACACCTTGTATTGACGCGGTCTTACTGAGGAAGATTGAGTCGTTGGCACTTTCTCGATAGAAATAGGCTATTAATGGTTTTACAATTTTACTTTTAATATTGAGTTCATCAAACGCCTGCTCTTTAACCAACTGCTGGCTTTCAATATAAAATACAGTGCCAACCGCAAAAGCAATAAGGAGTGATAAAGAAAAGCCAGCAAATGGAATTTTAAAAGCTAATGAGCTAAAAACTTTTCCGATAGAGAAGCTTTTACTGGCTTTAGTTAATGGCTGCGCAGTATGATGATGTTCTTTAGATGCGCCATTATTATCTTGTAAATGATTGTTTTTGATAAGTGCTACTTCTCTTTTGGTGAATCTATTCATACGCCGATAAAAATAGAGTCTGAAACAATATTTTTGAGAAAAGGCTAAATATTCAATTGGCTATCAAATAACATACTAGAACCAACGCTTATATGCAATTGTGGTAGATCAACAACAATAACACTGATAACTAAACCTTAGGATATTACAGAGCATTTACTGATAAAATATCACTAAATTAGTCACAATTACTTGCTAAGCGGCTAACAATCATTAGAAATATTCGAGCTGCAATTTAATTATTTTCAATTAAAAAATTTGCCAATTCTTTTGAATTAAACGGTTTTCTTAAAACGGGGTAATGCCATTGTTTATCTTCCTCAGCAATATAACCACTAATTGAAAAGATTCGAATATTAGGAAACTTTGCTTTCACTAATTCCACAGCCTCTCGACCTGAAATATCGGGTAATATCATATCGGTAATAAAAATATCAAAAGGTTGCTCAGTCGCTAAAATGTTCATTAAACCCATTTTATTGTTGGTATGTTCAGTTTTAACGCCTTCGTTTTCTAAATACAAGGAAACAAACTCAGCAATACTTATCTCATCATCTAAAATAAGTACGCGCTTTCCCTTTATATTTAATTGGCTTTTAAGCGTTAAGGGACTTTTTTTCGGGGGATTTTTTAAAATCTGGCACTTAAAGACTAAGGTAAAGTGCGCCCCACCCAAACTGCCATGTCCTGAAACTCGTATATGACCATTATGCTTATATATTGTGCTATAAACATTAGCTAATCCAATACCGTTGCCCTTATTAACTGATTTACTGCTGTAAAAGGGATCAAACACTTTAGTCAAATTACCTTGCTCAATACCCACACCACTATCTTTGACATGAATTTCTAAATTTTGCTGATCATTAATGTTGGCTGATATTTCTATCTGTCCAATTAAGCCTCTTTCGCGGATCGCATCCTGAGAATTTAACACTAAGTTAAGCAATATATTAATAAATTCACCTTGAGGAAACTTTATTTTACAGCATAGTTCATTGGTATGAATGCTAAAGTCTATGGTAGGAAGTAACAATTGCTTAAAAAGATATTGGTTATCAATAATATCCTGTATCGGGTCAAACCGAACCACTTTGATGGTAGGTTTACGCGTAAAAGCTAATAAACGCTCGGTAACGCTTTTACCTTTATCTATCGCATTCTTGACCCGCTCAATATACCTTGAAATATCACGTTCACCTTGGGCGAACTTAATCTCTAACATTTCGGTAGCGCCTAAAGCGACGCCCAGTACATTATTGATGTCATGTGAAACATTGCCAAAAGTATTACCCAGTAAAGCGAGTCGATTACTAATAAGTTGTTGTTGGTCTTTACGAAATTGCTCAGTAACGTTTTCAACAATCCAAATAAATATTCCTTCATCGGCTTCATAGGTTACCGATAAATCAAAAACACTATTGTATTGATCAAAACTAATATGAGTTTCTTTAAGTTGACCACACTTTTTTGCTTTTCGTTTAAACGCAAGATAGTCGGTAATACTGAAATTAATATAATTAAAAAGCACGGCGCTACTGTGGGCAGTTTTTGGTGTTAGATCTTGATAAACGACATTATCTTTGTCATCAATAAAGAAAACCGGTACCTTTATTGTATAATTGACCATAGCGAGCAGTTTTAATTTTTCAAAAATAGTTTCTGATTGGCTAATATCTTTAAATACGCCGAAAACACCAACAACGTCACCCGCAGTATTGAGTTCAACCTCACCAAAACACTCCACTTTCACTTTATTGCCCTGTTTATTTCTTATAGCACTTTTAAAGTAGAAGCCTTGTTTATTGACAATGGCATTATCTAAATAATTTCGTACCTTAACCTGTTCTTCTACCAGGTAAAAGTCTAAGGCCGAAACTACCTTTGGTTGGTAATTAGTGGCGTCTACACCATGAATTTTATAAAGCTCAGTTGACCAATATAAGGTATTATCAATACAATCTAGACGCCAATGCCCTGATTTATTTAAACTTTCCGCTAGCAACAGATAATTATTTCTTTCTTTTAGCTTTTCGACTAATTGATGTTGCGCGGTGATATCTTTAACTGAGCCAAACATTTTATAAGCACGCTCAGCCCTGTATTCGATAATTTTACCAAAAACAGTTACCCACTTCGTAGCACCTTGCTCTGTAGTCATTGACAGCGTTAAATTT
The DNA here is from genome assembly GCF_014077325.1 of Colwellia sp. BRX8-5. Classification (NCBI taxonomy): domain Bacteria; kingdom Pseudomonadati; phylum Pseudomonadota; class Gammaproteobacteria; order Alteromonadales; family Colwelliaceae; genus Colwellia; species Colwellia sp. BRX8-5. The sequence goes on along the minus strand of NZ_JACGVR010000015.1, from coordinate 70,271 downwards.
ATACTGGGTATTTCACCAAGACAATGCGCTTTGGCTTCTTGGTTAAGGCGGGCTAAATCTTCTTCTTTTAACCATTTTTGACCAAAAGAAAGTGGGCCTAAGAATGCTTCTGCAGAATAATCCAACATAGCCATAAATTGTGCGGAATAAAGTAGCGTTCCTTCAATAATATTCCACTCCCAAAAAGCTTCTTCTATGGTGTTTAATATTTTATGGGTGTGTTTTGATAACGCTGCAGATTCTATTTTTTCTGCTAGCTTTTCCCGCTCATTAATCGTTTTATCGTCAGAGCTATCGTTTAACAATGAATCCGAAAGGTAGACGGTATAACCGCCAGCAACTTCACTTGTTTTTATTGTACAATTGAGCATCTCATCTGATTTACTCAATAAGACAACATCTCTAACACCTGATCCACGTTGGAAGTTATGACAAAACTTTAGATGCGAATTAGCAAATTCCTTGGGCAAGAGCATTTCTAGCGGTTGCCCTTTAATTTCTGCTAAACAATAACCAGAAAAACTTTCTGCCCAACGATTACAACCGGTAATAATCCCTTGATGATCTAATTGAATAACCGAAAAAGGAATACTATTGATCGATACCGTTAAATCGTTAGAGGTAGCGTTCAAAATAGTTCATCTTCATCATCAAAATCAACTACTTCCTCTTCTTGTTGTTGATTAAGGACTTCAAGTTCATCAACACTGGCTAAGGCGCCATCAAGTAAATCGGTAACTTCAAGAAAATTTATATCATCTTGTGAGTGTTTTTTTAAAGCACCATGAACCAAGTTGGTCAGATATTGTTCTTGTTCATCTGACATCTCTAGGACATGGAAGCTCATACCTATGTTAGTGACTATCTCATTCATCACTTCCTGTTGATGGTGCTTAGATATGGCAATCATATTTTTGGTAGTAGAAACAGCTTGCTGAATTTTACTTTGTACTTGCACCAGTGAATTTTTATAGGTAATAAAAGCAATACGAGCACCGATGCATTCAATAACAGAGGCGAGTGCATCAATATATATATCAGTATCAATAGCGCCATCTACTAAATTTAAAATAAGGATTGAGCACAGTGGGTGGTTAAAAATAGTTCTAGAACTAAAGCGATATAAGCGAGGTTTAACCCTTAACAGTTTCATTACATCGATTTCTACCGGAGAACAAAAGCCATTTTTAGAACTAAAGAAAAGTGATTTTTCATTGATCGGGTAAAAAGCAATACAGCCATCTAAGTTCATTGTATAAAGAAATGAAAACACTTCATCTCTAATTTTTTCTAAAGTAAAACAATGATTAAGTCGAGATGTTAGCTGCATACAGCTGCCATATTTAGCCGCTTGTGCCATTGAAATATTAATAACTCGATCTTTTGAACTAATTTCTGTTTCAAAGCTATGAATTTTATCTTGATAAGAAATAAGTTTTTTTAGCTTTTTATCCAAAGCTAATAAAGAAATAGGTTTTGCAAGGAAATCATCGGCACCACACTCTAAACCTTTAAGTACAGCATCTTCGGTGGCTAGGCCAGAATACAAGACAAAAGAGGTTGCGACGGTATGTTGTTCAACGTTACGTTTTATCCATTGTGACCCTTTGTCTTCGCCAATATTTTCATCAACTAAGGCGATGTCAAAAAGTTGATTGTCGCTGACTAACTTATCCGCATCTTTAATATTAGTCGCGCACGTTACTTCAAAACTTTCGGTTAATGCTTCATGAAGCAGTTCAAGGTAATCTTTGTCATCATCAATAATTAACAAACGGGGTTTAGGCATAATAATTCCTTTTTTTATGAGATTTCAACCTTAGTAAAGGCAGTTGTTAAGCACTTTTTTGAAAAACACTAGAACGATTACGCCCTTGGTCTTTTGCTTGATATAAAGCGATATCAGCTTGTTTTATTAATTCACTTGCATTGGATACGTGATCGGCAGCGCTTGTTGTTGCAATACCAATACTTACCGTCACATAAGGAAATATTGATGAATATTCGTGTTTTATTTTTTGGCTTAATAGCGCTAAGCTTAATTCTTTTGCTTTAAATCTAGCGCCCTCGACTGGCGTAAAAGGCAACACAACAATAAATTCCTCTCCCCCATAACGAGCTAATGAGTCAGTGGCTCGATTAAGCGTTTCATTAAGCGTATTAGCAACCTGAACTAAACACTTATCGCCTTGTGGGTGACCATAGTTATCGTTATAAGGCTTAAAAAAGTCAATATCTATCATCAATATTGATAATTCCCCTTGTTGTCGCTCATTAATTTGCCAAGCACTAGCGAGGACTTCTTCTAACCCTCTTCGGTTAAGTATCTGCGTTAGCGGGTCAATACTACTGAGTATTTCTAGTTGTTTATTGGCGCGTTCAAGCGCTCCTTTCATTTTGGTAATACGTTCCATCGCTCTTAATTTTGCGCTCAAAATCACTTGTTTTATCGGCTTTGTTAAGTAATCGTCAGCACCCGCATCAATACCTTGAGTTAAATACTCTTCGCTGTCGTTGGAGCTAAGAAAGATAATAGGGAACCATTTGGGGTATTCTTTTCTTATCATTTTTGTTAGCGCAAAACCGTCAACCTCGGGCATTTCTATATCCATAAGCACTAAATCAATGTTTTCTTTCTTTAATGCTGCCATCGCCTGCACATGACCATTAGCAACGACGGCAATATGGCCGCTGTCAATGATCATCGCACTAACAACTTCTCTGATAAACTTATTATCATCCACAACTAAAATGTTCACATTAATGCCTTATTACATGGGCCATAAATTAAAATATTGATGTTTACGATGCCCAAACATATGATGCTTCGACAACATTACCATTATCTTGGAAGTCTAAGCTGTCACACAGCTGCTCAACTAACTCAATACCACGACCGCTAAGCTCGAGTTTATTTGCTGGCTTGTTCACTCGTTGCTCATAGTATTTTTTTATATCAAATCCTTGCCCACTATCTTGTATTTTAATCATAATTCGACCGCCATTTGGAAAGGGGTAATGGCATATTTGTAATTCGATAAAGCCATGCGCTAAATTTTTCAAACGCAATTCTCGTTCTTTATAATATTGAGAGAAACCATCTGCACTGGCTTTTAACTTAGAGCTTAAGCCTAAGACACCATGGTCAAGTGAATTAATAAATAACTCAGTGAGTATGCTGTATAAACTTTGCCAATGCTCTGCATGACCTTCTATATCATTTATTTGATTCATAGCCATAGGAATTGGGTTTATAGAGGCTAAGCGCTTACCACTTAAGGTTAGTTGCCAGTGCCATGCTGGCTCTGTTGCCAAATAGATATCGTCAAGTTGCTTAGCTGAAATATTGGTAATGCCATGACTGGCGACCAGCACGTGCTCCCAACCTCCGCAAGGAATGTCAATCAATGAAATATCATCTTCTTGTGGCATAGCTTGGCAAAAGTCATTAACCGCGTTAAGCACACATTCACTAACCTTATGCGTGATTACGCCATGCTTTGCCGCCTGTTCGAATCGGTCAAAATCAAACATTTCCCCGTGTTCATTTCTCGCCTCGACAATACCATCACTGATTAAGATCATCCGATCGGTTTCTTCAATACCAAATACGGTTAATTTACTATCGGGTAAAAGCTTTGGAAGCACACCTATCGGTGGGTGACTTGACGATATTTGATGTTTTATTTTTCCTTGTTCAGAAAACAAGTAAGCATCGGGTAAGCCCGCATTAAAAACATAAACAGATTTATCATGGCTAGAGATACTGGCAAACCCCGCCGCAAGAAATAAATCTGCAGGCAGTAAATCATAAAGTTGATGATTAATTTGATTAATAATTTCAAATAACAAAAAACCTTTTTTGGTCATTGCTCTAAAGGTTTCCGCTAAGGGAATAGCACCAATAGATGAACGCAGTCCATGGCCAGTAAAATCTCCCAACATAACATTAACGTCACCATTAGGAGATAAAGCCGTTAGTTGTATATCACCACTAAATAACGCGGCGGGTTTTTTAATAATGCCAATGCGGTCAAGCGAGAAGTTTCTTGCCTCAATAACGCCCGACATTAACTGTTCAGCAAGCTCGGCATCTTTTTGTTGTTCTTGTTGTAAAATCTTAACTTGTGCGTATAAATCACTGATTCGTTGGATTGACTTTATTTTAGCTTTAAAAACTTTGGGTGAAAACGGCCTGACCAATATACCGTCACCGCCAGCATCAACACACTCAATAAAGGCTTCATCTGTATCCATACTGGTAATAAAAATCAGTGGGCACAAGCTATTATCTTGCGATAAACTTTTAATTTCTCTTGCTGCTTCATAGCCGTTCATAATGGGCATATTAATGTCCATTAACACTAAGTCAGGCTTATATTTAACATACATTGCCACGCCACGAGCACCATCATTAGCTGTAAAAACACGATAACCTTGCTCTTTTAATAAGACGCTTAAGACTTTGCATTGCATGGCAGAGTCGTCAACAACTAAAGCTAATTTAACATCATTTTTTCCAGCTAACACGGCTATAACCTATAATTCTATGGTGAGTAAACGGTGAAATTGCGCGATTTCTAAAATTTTATTCACTGAATCGCTTGGCTTACTAATCACAACTTTTCCTGAATAGTTTTCAGCATGATCTTTAAGTAATAAAATCATGCCTAAAGCAGAGCTATCCATATAAGTCGCTTTTGATAAACAGATAGTAAACATCGAGTTTTTTTCTTTACAGTTAATATAGGCATCTCGAAAGTGTTGATGCAGTGAGAAATCAAACCGACCTTCAATACTAATTTCTATATTTTTTTTATCTTCTGATACTTGCTTTATAACATTCATAGTCGTTCCTAATAATTTATAATTAAAACAACTCAACAACACCCTCATCCATAGATGACTGAGATACGCTGCGCTGCTCATTTTGATGATGAGATTGTTCGATAAGCGATTGACATTGATGCTGTAATTTTTGTAATGCTTGTGGAGTATTACTATTATTGATTTCAAATTCCATTAAAACTTGATTGAGAGCCGTAATAGTTTCAGTATTATGTTTAAGGGTTGCAAGGGCTTGACACGTTAAGTCTTCAAATTGTAGCGAGCGAATGCCTGTAGCGACTGTTTCAGCAATTTTTGGTGATAATCCAGCAAGCTCTTCAACAATGGCATTGGTTTGTGAAGAAGATTCACCCACATGCTCAACCATAAGACTGACTCGACTTTTAGCCTCAAGTGTTGCGGTCATATCAGCTGAAGCCATAACTTGAATTGAGTTTCTTAGCTTTTCAATGATAATTTGTGCCAATGATATTTCTTCACGAATATTATCATTGAGCTCGGTAGAATTAACTGATAACGCCCTGACTTCATTGGCCACTACAGCAAAACCTCTACCGGCATCTCCGGCTCTCGCTGCTTCTATAGCGGCATTAAGGGCTAATAAATTAGTTTGGCTCGCTAAACTTTCTACTTGTCCCAATAAGCTAAAAATACCGTCGAGCTGTTTACTCATTTCATCGCTAAATGACACGGCGGCTAAACTTTGCTTGCTAGTGGTCATAATCACCTGTAAAAAATCATCTAAAGTCTCACTGGAGTCGTGAACAAAAGACTCTATCGTGGTACCGTTTTCATCAACAGCACCTCGATGATTACCAATAGCAACATTAAGCATGACTTGTTGTTCATCCGTTAAGCTTTTTAAAGACTTGAAACTATCTGCAATCCCAGTCGTAGCCTCTTGAATTAAGATACTGGCCCGGTCAACTTCTGTATCAACGATGGCTATTTGCTGGCTAAGTAAGCTAACAATTTTTGTCAGGGTTATTTTTATTTCTTTTTCATTGTTGTTTACATTAAGCCCATTGCGCCCCTCAACATCACTTGCACTAGATAATGTTAGCAAAGCATGATTATTTTTATATAAGATAATCAAGACAAACGACAGTAATAATGTCAGCGTAATTGATAAGTAACTCAGTTGAAAAAATAAAAGGTCCATCAGTATTACGCCAACAATCACCAGCCCAGTCTTTAATAACAGCATGGCTTTATTTTTCATAAAACACCTCTTTTTTACTCTGTCGAGCCAGTGCAGCATGAGCTAAAATTTCCTTAGGTATATTAACTAATGAGCACTCTTTTACCTGAGCATTTAATGCATGAGCACTGCCTGGCATACCCCAAATTAAACTACTTGCCTTATCTTGGATAATAGTCATAGCGCCAGCATTTTTTAAATTTAATAAACCTTTGGCTCCATCTTGTCCCATGCCGGTTAATAATACCGCTTGAACATTGTTAGCAAGTGGTAGTAAGGAATTAAACAAAATGTCAACGGCAGGCTTGTGGCGGTTAACATCAGGTGAGTCTTCTAAAATACAAAAAAGTGCTCCACCTTTACTTTCTACTTTTAGATGAAGATTACCTGGCGCAATATAAACATTACCCGCTTTAATCTTTTGGCCATGCCTTGCTTCTTGCACATCAACGGCACAAATTTCGTTCATCCGTTGTGCATATCTCGCACTGAATGTTTTTGGAATATGTAAGGTGATAACCACAGCTGGAGAATTACTTGGCAAAGCGGTAATAATCGCTTTAATTGCTTCAGTGCCTCCTGTTGAAGCGCCAATAGCCACTAAATGATTCGAGCGCTGGCAACCTTTAAAGGGTAGTAGACCAGTCGCTAGAGGTTTTGATAACGTGCTGTTAAGTCGAAAATTTTTATTATCAACCATTGCGGCAAATTTTATTTTTCTCAATAAAGTCTCTTGAAAGGTAGACTTATTAGCAATCAAGGCTTCAAAACTAGGTTTTGCAATAAAATCAACAGCTCCTATTTCTAAAGCTTGTAGGGTGATATCAGCCCCTTTAGTCGTTAATGTTGATAGCATCACTACCGGCATAGGATGCAGTCGCATTAAGTTTTTCAAAAAGGTAATACCATCCATCTTTGGCATTTCAATATCTAAAGTCAGTACGTCAGGATTTAGCTTTTTGATTTGCTCTCGAGCGATCATAGGGTCTTTAGCTTCGCCAACTACTTCAATTTCAGGATCATCTTTTAAAACCTCATTAACAACCGCTCGAATAACCGAGGAATCGTCAATAATTAATACTTTAATTGGCTTCATATAACTAACATCCTAAGCTCGATAGTGGCTAATAAATAGCGCTAAGAAAATTCTACTTCACCTTCTACAGGTGTTTGGTCTATACGGTTTTACTATTCAACACTTTCATCGGTTGATTATTATCGCTAAAATAATTCTACATCACCCTCTACAGGTGTTTGGTCTATACGGTTTTAATATTCAACAGTTTCATTGGTTAATTGTTATCAATAAAATAATTCTACGTCACAAGCTCAGCATGTGCTTGGTTTATATGGATTTTAATAATCACTAAAATAATTCTACATCACCTTCTACAGGTGTTTGGTCTATACGGTTTCTGTAAGCACTTTCACGGCGCGCAATAGTATCATTATGTAAATTATCAATCGTTTTAACAAAAGCTCGGCCACTTAGCGGTTCAAACAAAATTTTGCGAGGAAAAAAAGAACCTAAATCTGAACCTTCAACGGGTATCCCTTCATCTGCAAGATATTTCATCACAAAGCTAATATTTCTTTCGCCAATATCAGACATATGTTTTAAGACTTTACCGCCACCAAATACCTTAGCGCGTAAATTTACTTTTCGACCACCATTTTTCAATATCATATTAATGAGGTGTTCCATTGCAAAGTTGCCATAACGCGTTGCATCAGATGCCATACCACGTTGTCCCCAATCAACTTCATGGGCTTCTTTATCGGTTAGCGGCAGCATAAAATGATTCATGCCACCTATTCCGCTATGTTCATCCCAAATACAGGCTGAAATACAAGACCCTAACGTGGTCGCTATAGCAACATTTTCTCGAGTCATATAAAACTCACCCGGAAGAATTTTAGCGATAACTTGTTGTCTTTTTGCATCCCAGTAATGATTTATATGGGCAAACTCTGCTAAACATTGTTTTAAGCATTGCTTAACATAAATATTATCTTGTCGATTTAAAACCATGATTATTTGTTCACTTATTATAGAACGGCTAAAATGCTTTTCTAAAAATGGTACGTCCGACACTTTCAAAATGTTGTTGATATTGACCTAAATTTTCACTATGCCCTAAAATAAGCAAACCGCCTGGTGCTAACATTTCATAATACCGGGCAAATAATTCTTGCTGCGTTTTTTTGTCAAAATATATAATCACATTTCGACAAAAAATGATGTCAAATGGCCCTTTCATTGGCCATTCATGTAATAGATTCAATTTTTTAAAGGTAATAAGTGCTTGTAACTGTTTACCTACCTTTACTTTACTTTCGTTAATGCCAATGCCTTTGGTAAAATATTTTTCCTTAAACTTCCTGGGAACATCTTCTATGCGGCGTTCATCATAAGTCCCTTCTTTAGCAACAGCTAACACATTACTGTCAATATCTGTTGCTAATATTTTTACATCCCATTGACTTAATTGGCTTTTCATTGCTTCGAGCACCGTAATAGCAATACTGTAAGGTTCTTCTCCAGTGGAGCTTGCAGACGACCAAATTCTCAGACGTTTATCATGCGATAGGCGATTACCGAGTAATTTAGGTAGTTCATCTTGCGTCATATAATCAAAATGATGTTGCTCACGAAAAAAACTGGTTAAATTCGTGGTAATCGCATTGATAAAGTAATCTTGCTCTTTTTCTGTATCTGCCTTTAATAAGTTGCAATAAGCCGTAAAGGAGGGAAGTTTACGCTCACGAATAATACGAGTAAGACGACGGTACACCATCTCTTTTTTACTGGCATTGAGTACAATACCAGCTGTGTCATAAACAAATTGACAAAGATAATCAAAGTTATCGCCACTTAATTGAAACGCTTTATCACGCTCTGTCATTAATAGTTTGCCCTAGAACTCTTCCCACTCTTGATCAGATTCAGTTTTGGTTCTAGTCACCCTTGCTCTGGGCGCTGGTCTGGTTGGTTGTCTGCTCGCGGCTCTTGTTGGTTGTCTACTTGCAGGTTGTCTACTCGCGGGCTGTCTACTTGCTGGTCTTCTACTTGTTTGTTGTGAGCGACGAACGGGGGTTTGAATCTCTTGTTCATCATCTTCGCCATTATTAAAGAAGGCAACTTGATCAAGGAGTGCTTGTGACTGTTCTTCCATTGACTTACTCGACGCTGCCGCTTCTTCGACTAATGCAGCATTTTGTTGAGTCATTTCGTCCATTTGGCTAACGGCTGCACTGACTTCGCCAATACCGGCCGATTGCTCTTTACCCGCACTGTCAATATCGCTGATCATTTTACTGACTTCTTCAATAGCATTAACCAATTCAGTAAAAGTTTGACCGGTTTCATCAACTAACTTAGTCCCTTGACCTACCGCTTCAACACTGTCGTTTATTAAACCTTTAATCTCTTTAGCAGCACCGGCTGAACGTTGCGCTAAGTTGCGAACTTCTGCAGCAACCACCGCAAAACCACGACCTTGTTCACCCGCTCTTGCCGCTTCAACTGCAGCATTTAAGGCCAACAAGTTGGTTTGAAAGGCAATTTCATCAATAACACTAATAATGTCAGCTATTTTTTTACTCGACTTATTAATATCACTCATCGCCGTGATAGCATTTTTTACTACTGCGCCACCATTAGTTGCTTTGTCCATGACCGAAGCTGACAACTTACTCGCTTCAGATGCATTCTCTGCATTTTGCTGCACAGTACTGGTTAGTTCTTCCATAGCAGAAGCTGTTTCTTCAAGGCTAGAGGCTTGAGATTCTGTTCTGTGGCTAAGTTCATTGTTTCCTTCAGCAAGTTCACGAGCCGAATCAAAAACATTGGTTGACGCGCTGCGAATATCACCAACCATATTACTCAATACATCAATAAATTCATTAATAGAAGTGCCAATAATATTAAATTCACCTACCAACTCTGTTTCAATGTATTGCGTTAAATCACCGTCGGATAAGGTCATTAACGTTTCTTTAATTTGAGCAATAGCTTGCTTTCTTCCGGTGATATCTGCGGCATATTTAACGACTTTCATGGTCTTGCCATTTAAATCTAAAATAGGGTTGTAAGACGCTTGAATCCAAACTTCTTTTCCGCCTTTGCCTATGCGTAAATATTCGCCACTGTCGAATTCACCGCGATTCAGTTTTTGCCAAAATTGTTGATATTCAATAGTCGACTTATGAGCAGGCTCAACAAATAAGCTATGGTGTTGCCCCTGTATTTCACTAAGTGTATAACCTAACGCCGATAAAAAATTGTCATTGGCGGTAATAATAGTACCGTCCATATTAAATTCAATCACCGCTTGAGATTTGCTTATCGCGGCAATTTGTCCAGAATAATCAGCACTTATTAATTTTTGTTTGGTGACATCTGAGGCGAATTTCACCACTTTAAAAGGTTTATCATTTAAGTCTAATATAGGATTGTAAGAAGCTTGTATCCAAACTTCTTTACCACCTTTACCGATGCGTTTATATTCTTTTGAGTCGTATTCACCGCGATTTAAGCTTTCCCAAAAGAGTTTATATTCAACACTCCCTTTGAGCTCTGGCTCAATAAATATGCTGTGATGCTGGCCTTTTACTTCTTCTAGGGTATAGCCGAGCGTTGATAAAAAGTTTTCATTCGCGGTGATAATTGTGCCGTCCATATTAAATTCAATCACAGCTTGCGCTTTACTTATCGCTTCGATCTGACCTAAAAAGTTTGCGTTGGCTAATTTTTGTTCAGTAATGTCCGTTGCAAATTTCATCACTTTATAAGGAACACCCTCTGTATTAAGAATAGGGGTATAAGACGCCTGTATCCAAACTTCTCTGCCGCCTTTAGCAATGCGTTTATAAGTTTTTGATTCAAACTCACCACGATTCAAGCTTTCCCAAAAATTTTGATATTCTTCACTTATTTTAAAACTATGTTCGACAAACATACTGTGATGCTTACCTTGCACTTCTTCTAAGCTATAACCTAAGGTCGATAAGAAGTTTTCATTGGCGGTAATAATAGTACCGTCCATATTAAACTCAATTAGCGCTTGAACTTTATTCAGCGCTTCTATCTGAGCTAACATGTCTGCAAATTGCAATTCTTTAGCCTGCTCAACTGAAATTTCGGTATCTTTACCCATGGTAGTATTCTTCCCTATCGATTGAATGTTATCTTTTATTTTTATAGAATTAAGCACTAACTCAATAACAATGCTTCCTACTAAACGTTTAATTGTCGAGATCCAAGCTCTTTTGAGCGCAATTTTTAACTCTTTATCTAGTATCATTGTTAATGCTAGCAACAAGGCATTTTCAACATCTGCTTGATAATTTTTAACATCATTAATAGTGACTGATGTATTAATTTTTTCTTTAGTCAGTTCAATTGGCTGTAATAAATTTATTTCATGGCTTAATAAACAGATAAAGTCTTTATTAGCCCGGATTTTATCTTGCTTATCATTTTTTAATAATGCTGCTAATTCCGGTCGTAATACAAATAATTGTTGATAAAACAAATCGCCAACATTGGGTGAAAGTGTCAGTATTTTTTGCCAACTTTGCTGAACTAAATTGATCTGTTTACCTGTCATTATATTAATGCTCTTATTTATTGAGATTGTCGTTTATTCAATAACTATCAACAATTAACGCTGCTTTCTATGTGTTTTGCTGTGAACTTTTTAGGTGATTGTCTACGTCGTAGAGTTCGTCCTGATCTAATAAACTATGACTATCAAGTAAAATAATAAGCCTGTCGTCAATTGACACTAAGCCCTGTAAAAAACAACGATCTATTTTATTACCAAAAGTAGGAGGGACCCGTATTGATTTTTTGTCAAACTTGTACACTTCTGACACGGCGTCGACCACAATACCGACTACCATGTTTTTTTGACTATTTGGCTTTCGTAAAATAATGGTCACTGTTTGCTCATTATATACGAGCGGTTGTTGACCAAAACGTTGGCGTAAATCTATGATAGGTACAATAATGCCACGTAAGTTAATGACCCCTTTGATATAATTTGGCTTGTTCGGTAACTCAGTAACTGAACTCCACACGCGTATTTCTTGTACGCATAAAATATCAACACCATACTCTTCGCCATTTAACATAAAGGTGAGATATTCTTGCTCTTGTTCCATGGTATCTTCCTTTATTTATATTAACTGATGTTTTTCAATTTCTTGTAAAACGTTAACATTGAGTAAAATGACAACATTTTCGCCAACATTTACTAAACCTTGTAAGTAATTTTGTGGTACATAGCCACCAAATGCTGGGGCAGGTTTTATATCGCTAGCTTCTACATTGAGCACATCTGAGACGGCGTCAACCACAAAACCTATAGTGCGCGTTTTGTCTTCGGTTTCCACAGTTAAAACAATCACTACCGTTGTTTCACAATAAATAGCACTACCGATATTAAATTTCATTCGTAGATCAACTATCGGTACAATAATACCGCGCATATTTATAACCCCTTTAATATAACAAGGTGAATTAGGGATGCGGGTTGGGTTTTCCCAACTACGTATTTCTTCGACACATAAAATATCAACCGCATATTGTTCATCGGCTAATAAAAAAGTGAGGTATTGGTCACCACTGGTTATAAAGTCGATGCCCTCTAAGGAATACTCTCCCTCAACTGGCACCTCTGCTGCTAACATTTGAATATCCATTAAGTGTTCACTCCTGTCGATATTGACTGGGTAATTTGAGATTGAACACTTGACTGGTGGTGTTGATTTATTTGTGCTTTTGTTAACGCCATTTCAATAATACCTGGTACATCAAGAATCATAGCCACAGAACCGTCACCCAAAATAGTGGCTCCTGAGACACCTTGAACTTGTTGATAATTATCATTTAAGCTCTTAATGACGACTTGCTGCTGGGCAAGTAAATCATCAACCATTAAACCAATTTTTTGTCCGTCTGCTTCAACCACAACCAACAAACAACTTTCGATATGTTCAAATTCACAAGGAATATTAAATAACTGATAAATAGGGATAACCGGTACATTATCTTCCCTGAGTCGATAAAGCAGCATGTCACCTGAAACACGATTAATAAGCTCTTTTTGTGGCTGCAGAGATTCAACAATAGTAATTAAAGGAATGATATAAACTTCCTTACCCACCCGAACTAACTGACCATCAAGTATCGCTAAGGTAAGGGGTAGGTTTACCCGAAAGGTACTCCCCTTGCCTTGTTCAGACTCGACTTGTATTCGTCCACCTAATGATTGAATATTCTTTTTTACCACATCCATACCGACGCCACGACCAGAAATATCACTGACTTCTTTAGCAGTAGAAAATCCAGGTTCAAAAAGTAAATCAAAAACTTGGCTATCAGACAAGGTGGTTTTTTCATCAACGAGGCCTTTTTCAAGTGCCTTATTAAAAACAGCTTGGCGGTCAATGCCGCCACCATCATCACTAATTTCAATACAAATACTGCCACCTTGATGAAAGGCATTAAGCACAATAGAACCCTTTTCAGGCTTACCATTAGCGAGTCTAACTTGTGCAGACTCAATACCATGATCAACGGCATTACGCACTAAATGTACCAGCGGATCGCCAATTTGTTCCATAACAGTTTTATCGAGTTCTGTTTGCTCACCTTTAAGAATAAGCTCAATTTCTTTTCCTGTTTTTTTAGACAGGTCATGTACTAACCTTGGAAAACGATTAAAAACGAAACTAATCGGTAGCATGCGAATTCGCATAACACTTTCTTGTAATTCTTTAGTATTTTGCAGTAACTGCTCCAACCCCGCATTTAGGCGCTCAACTTTTGATAAGTCAAAATCATTGCCTAACTCAGACAGCATAGATTGAGTAATTACTAATTCACCAACCAGGTTAATTAAACTGTCAACTTTATCAACACCGACTCGAATAGAGCCGAGATCATTTTTAGACTTACCTGCCGGCTTATCTGGGGTGTTTTTTGGCGTAGGCTCAGGAAAGCTGTCTTCGATTGGCGTTGTTATATTAGCCGCTTCATCTTGGCTTGACTCGTCAAGGGTATTGGCTTCAATCACTTCTTCAACGTTGACTTCTGGGATGTGATCTTCTTTGGTAATAATTAATTCACATTCATCTTCAACCCATTCAAAGACTTCTTTTATATCCGCTTCACTGGCATTTGAGCACAATGTTAACTGCCAACTTAAATAGAGTTCTTCGGCATCAATATCACTTAATGCTGGTAGGTCTTTAGCATCAGCCACTAAAGAAATTTCTCCTAAATCAGCCAAGGCATTAAAGAGGAGTAGAGGATCATTACCGGTTTGCACTAAATGATGCTCTGGTATAAATTTTATCTGCCACCTTGTTATATCATTGTTATTGTCTGTGGTGTCATCAACATTTATAAGTAGTGCTTCAGTATTCCCATTGCCACTTGAGGCTAATGTTTCCTCTAAGCGCGTTGAGTTTTCAGCTATTTTTTCACTATCACACTCTTGTTCATCTCTTATTGCCTCAATTAACAAGCGCATACAGTCAACAGACTCTAATAATAATTCAACGTCATCTTGTTCAATATTACGCCTGCCATCACGCATTTCATCAAGAAGTGTTTCAACCAAGTGGGTGAACTCTGTGACATGATTAAAGCCAAAAGTACCAGCACCTCCTTTAATGGAATGGGCAGCACGAAATATTGAATTAATCGTTTCATCATCACCTTGCTCTAAATTTAGCAAGCTCGACTCCATTAATTCGAGACCTTCAAAACTTTCTTCTAAAAAGCTTGGAATAAACTGTGTGAGATCTACGCTCATAATAGCTACCTAACAACCCGTTTAATGGTTGCTAATAATTTTTCAGGATTAAAAGGTTTAACTAACCATCCGGTAGCACCAGCTGCTTTGCCACGCATTTTCATATCACCAGAACTTTCGGTCGTTAGCATCAAAATAGGAGTAAACTTAAAAGGGGGTAACTTACGTAACTCTTCGCATAAAGTAATACCATCCATAATCGGCATATTTACGTCAGAGATCACTAAGTCAAACGCCCCACCCTGAGCTTTGCTCAAACCTTCTTGTCCGTCTCTTGCTTCAACGGTTTCATAACCGGCACTTTTTAATGTAAAACTAACCATATCGCGAATAGAGTTAGAATCATCAACAACCAAAATTTTGGTCATAGGTATTTCCTTTTTAAGGTAAATATAAACAGCAAAAGCTTAATAATATTTAGAGGATATCTCACTAAAAAATTGATTCTAAGCATTTAGATATTGATTTAAAATGGCTTCATTAAGCCCTAATTGCTTAACGCTTTCTTGAATAACACGGGAGGTAGAATTCCAATTGAGTACTTTATTTTGTGCTGCGATGTAGGTTACCGCCGCTAATAATAATTGCACACCAACGGTATCTATATGGGTAACAGCGCTGTCGTCAAAAGTTATAACATCATTTTTAGCAATTTCATCGAGTAACTGATTTTTACAGTCATCCACTTGAGCAATGGTTAGCAGAGCCGGTAATATGAACATTTAATCCCTTATAAATTCGTATAAAAATAGAATTCTTAGCAATAAAGATAAACCATAAAAAATTAACTGCAAGTTTATTTTAATAGAAACCCGCCATTTTTTAGGTGTTTAGCATAAATTTATTGCTTTTTTTTTAAATAAACATAAATAAAGTGAGCTTTCGTAATGAATATATTGCTTTCCCTGTTTACAATTATTATGGTTAAAAAAAGGATATGTTTTGAGAACAGCTATGCCAGAAGATAATCAAAAAGTGCCCAGCCAAATATTTCGTTGGTTTGAAAAAATGAAAACTAACTACGAGCAGAGTGTTCAAGGTGTATTAGAGCGATTCGAAAAATATAGTCATAGCCAACAATTAAGAATTGATCTCGCTAATCAATCAAACATTGATAACTTAAAGCAGTCTCATCAAAAACATCTTGACCAACAAAATGCTCATATCAAACAATTAACTGAAGATGCAAGCTATTACAAAAAACAAATCAGTAAACAACAACAAACCATAGAGCAACTTAATAGTCGCTATGATGCAGTGATGAGTTGTTTGTTAACTGAAAAAAGAAAAGACATAGACATTAAAGATATTTTTTCAGACGACGAAGATGAAAACAGCGAGCTTATTGAAGACTTATACTTAGAAACTCACCATAACAAAGCTGTTGATGACCCCTTTAAACAGCAACGGCAAAATGAGTTAAATAATGAGCCCGACATAACGACTTCGCCCTTAAGCGAAAGTGATAACGACTTGTTTGATAAAGCTCTCATAAAAAGACAGTCTGGCGATGTTGAACAAGCGTTTCAATTGTTTGAACAAGCGGCAAAGCTTGGTCATGCAAAAGCGATGGGCGCGATGGGCCGTGCTTTTTTCTTAGCTGAAGGCACAGAAGAAGATCATGGCCTTGGACTTGCCTGGCTTATTCATGCGGCAAATCAAGATCTACCGCAAGCGGTTGCTCGGGTAAAGTTTTTTCAAGACAATAACCCTGAGCTTTACTTACAGGCACTTAATCTATCAGCAGACCCAATATTCCTTAAATATTAATAGCGCGATAACTTGGCTTTTATAACATGTAAAAATAGCCACTTTAGCAATGTATATTGTATAAAATAAACAATTCATGTCATAATAACGAAATAATATACATTACTTTTGGGACGCTAATGACACAAAAAATGACTATAGGTGTAGGAGGCTCTGATGCACAAACAGAGCTAGCCAAACTTAACAATATGACCGGCGATGTTGAGCCTATTTCTTCAAACGAGTTTCAGTTACGTATCGCTAAAGCTCAGCAATTAATGAAAGATAATAATATTGAGGCAACTTACTTAGATGCTGGCACTAACCTCTATTATTTTACGGGCACAAAATGGTATGCCAGTGAACGTATGGTTGGGGCAATAATCCCACAGCAAGGCGAAATTCAATACATTACCCCCTTCTTTGAGGTCAATACCTTACGTCAGTATATGACCATTAAAGGTAAAGTTAATGGTTGGCAAGAACATGAAAATCCTTATCAATTATTTATTGAAACCTTAAAAAATATGGGGATTGACTCAGGCAATATTGCGCTTGACGAGTCAACCGCATTCTTCATTGCTGATGGTATTAAACAATGTGCCGACAGTAGCCCAAACAATTACCAACTGATCAATGCAAAAGCAATTACGGCTGGTTGTCGTAGTGAAAAATCGTTAGCTGAAATAGCGTTGCTACAACAGGCTAAAAATATGACGATGGCAGTACATCAAGCCGTCGCTAAAATATTATATCAGGGGATCAGTACGCAAGAAGTTACTGACTTTATCAATCAAGCCCACATAAAGGTTGGCGCCGCTGCAGGATCTTACTTTTGTATTGTGCTCTTTGGTGAAGATTCATCTTTTCCACACGGGGTAAAAAACCCAAAAACTTTAGACATTAACGATATAGTGCTTATTGATACCGGTTGTCAGTTAGAAGGATACAATTCAGATATCACCAGAACCTATGTTTTTGGTGAAGCTAACCCACGTCAGCGTCAAATGTGGTTGATTGAAAAAAATGCCCAAGCAAGTGCATTTAACGCAGCAATACTTGGCGTACCTTGTGGCGATGTTGATATTGCCGCTCGCGATTATTTAGCCAGCCAAGCAATGGGACCTGATTATCAAACACCGGGTTGTCCCCACAGAACCGGCCACGGCATAGGTTTAGATATTCATGAATGGCCTTATCTAGTTCGCAGTGATAAAACCCCCTTGTCGGTAGGTATGTGTTTCTCTAATGAACCGATGTTAGTGGTGCCAGACGAATTTGGTGTTCGCCTAGAAGATCATTTTTATATGAGTGAGCATGGAGCAAAATGGTTTACTGAACCATCATATTCTATCGATGACCCGTTCGGATTAATGAAGGGTTAGTTAATTTTAATTAAAAAAGTTAATCCTTTCAGTTAATAATTTGTAACGTTTTCGCTTGTATTTCACGTTATTAGTTCACATTAGCCAAATAATTGTTTGGCTAATGCTTAAGCATTGAGTAGAATTAACTCACTTATAAACGAAGGTTGGTTGGAGATTTAATACTATGCACGCTCTGTTTGAATATCTCCCCCTCGTTGTTTTTTTTATTGTTTATAAATTTGTTGATATATATTGGGCAACTGGCGCTTTAATTATCCTTGGCGCCGCGCAAATAATTTACTATCTTTACAAAAAAGAACCCATCCCTAAACGTACCTTAATATTTTTTGTCCTTATTGCGGTGTTTGGTGGGCTAACAATATTTTTACATGACGATACTTTTCTCAAATGGAAAGTCACCATCATCAATTTATTGTTTGCAATCGCACTTATGGTCAGTGATAAGATTTTTAATAAAAACATCATCAAAGACTTCCTCGATGAGTCATTAACTTTACCTGAGAATATTTGGCGTAAATTAAACTTAGCTTGGGCGCTCTTTTTCACATTTTGCGCGATATTAAATTTATACGTCGCTTTTAATTTTGACCAAGACACTTGGGTCAACTTTAAAGTATTCGGTTTAACCGGCTTAATGTTTGTTTTTTCAATCGCCTCAATTTTATTATTATCAAAACATTTACCCGATGATGATGAAGAAAGTGACAGACCAATTGAAGAAAAAAAGTAATCACTTAATCTATATATAATCCTCAAACTTTATGGAAACGACATGTTTTATCTTATTTATTCAGAAGACGTAGAAAATAGTTTAGCTTTAAGAATGTCAGTACGTGAGCAACATTTAGCACGTTTACGAGAATTACAAGACCAAGGGCGATTATTAATGGCAGGCCCTTGTCCCGCAATCGATAATGAAAACCCTGGTGATGCAGGCTTTACAGGTTCGCTTATCGTTGCTGAATTTGATAGTTTAACGCAAGCCCAAGTATGGGCAGATAAAGACCCTTATATTGGCGCGGGTGTTTATAAAAAAGTGACCGTAAAACCTTATAAAAAAGTACTACCCGCATAAAGTTGAGCTATTATTACTTTACCTATGATCCGATGATTAACTATAAACTTATAAATATAATGAAAAGTATCATGAGCAAAACTTCTTTCTATTGTTTAACCTTAGCCCTTTGTTTTTTATCCAATGTTAGCTACGCAAAAAAGTCTATTGATGAATGTGAGCTGACCCAAAAAACAACCTCAGGCTTATCAGGCTGTCTAGACATAGTTAAACAAGCGGTAGATAGAGAGTTACAAACATGGATAAACAATCAAGTGTTCATCCTTGAAGAGTTTGCCTCTGTAACCGGAAGAAAAGCGGCATTAAACATGTTTAAACGCTCACAACGTAATTTTATTACCTTTAGAGAAAATGACTGTCGATGGCAGTACCTTGCTATTTCACCGGGAACGGGTGCGGCTTCTGCCTACAAGAAGTGTTATATTTTAGTGAGTCAAAGCCGTATTAAAGAATTAGAATCAATTAACCCCTAGTACTACTATTTCAGCCCAGTACACTGTTATATAAACAGTTGCTTGGCTGAAATATAACCCGCCTTACCACCAGCGGTAATCGTCTGAACATTGATGATTTTATGCTCGCCAAAACTTGCTTTTAGTTACTGACTTTCAAACAATTCACTTCAATGCTCATCATCATTTATTCCATATATAACCTGTCAACGCACCGACGAACACGATTAGCTGCTAAAGATTTTTGTCATTAATAATCGATAAATTAACATATAAATCCCCGCTGCGATAACACTGAGCGACAATGCTATTGCAGCAAATAAGTCGGGTGCTTTCATTAGGCTACTCATTAATGACTCTTGATAATAAAAAAACCATTGATGATTATCAGGAAAGACCACCGTATGCAGATAGTAAAAGACATCGGTAAAACCAAACAGTGAAAACACAGCTATAAATAAAAAAGTGGGAATAATTACCGCCATATAGCGCTCTTTTTTAGCTGGCTTTGGCTGTTTGAAACGAGATACACCAGCAATCGTAATCAGTAGTAATAAGACATTAATCACTGATATTGTACGTAATTGGTTAATTAAAACACTGACATCTTGTAAATGTACGACCTCAGGTTTGGTCAGTAAAGCGCGACGCTGGTTATCGTTATTGAGATAACTTAACCTTGCCAGACCCTCGCCGTTATTATGAATTTCATCAACTATTTCGTTAAAGCTTTGTAAATGTTGCTCACGACTTGTCTGGGCAAAGTCCTGTTTACCTTGTGTATTCTGTGGTGCATAAGTTTTTATCGTTTGTTCAATATTTAATGGTGAGTACCAAAACTTATAAAAAAAATTAACACTTTTATTGACTTGCCAACTTAGCCCCAGCGAAAAAAGCAATAAGAAACAACAACAACATAGCCATAAGAAGGTCGCTGAGTGGCGTCTATTTAGTGGTAAAATGCGGTTCATTAAAATTCAAACTCAATAGCCGCGCGCAAAATATGATCTTTGCTTTCGCCATTCAGTCCAGTGATAAAGGCGAGTTCCCATTTCAACTGCTTTTGTCGGTCAAAGCGTTGAATTCCCATGAAAGCTGGACCAATACCGACATAATCTTCACCTGAATATAACTCAATTGCGGGTTGAAATTGCGGTAGCCAGCGATAACGATACTGAGCGCGAAACTCCATTTCTATTTCATTTTTAATGTCATTTCCCCACTCGTAAATCAAAAATGCATTAATACTTAAACTGGTCCGCCCTATTTCTTTCTCAAACAGCAAGCCTGAAGTCACTTCCCAACTGTCTTTATTATGTTCTTTTTCAAATTCAAAAAGCATGCCCCAATCCGCCCAATACTGACCTTGCTCCGTTAGCATCCAACGGGTTTCTATTTCGTAAGCAGATAAACCAAAATTTCCATCAATATCGCGTTCGCCAACGATATAAAACTCTACCATCAGGTTGTCAAGTACAGACTGCCCGTAGGCAAAGCGCTGCGCTAAGTCATTGGTCTTTTCCGTTTGGTGAGACAGTAACCGCCATTCAACTTCTTTTTCATTGGGTAACACGTACGGATGATACACTTTATCCACCACTACCCCATCAGCAAAAGCAATAACGCTGTAAAGGTTGTACAAGAGTAACGTTAAAACATAAAATATTTTTTTCATGATACAACCTGCTTAAAGCGAGGGATCCGCCAAAGTTTTTGGGGAAACTGACACCAATAAAGTGCGATAAATAAAGCGCAAAGATAAAGTCCAATTTGTAATAGGGTTGGGCTTGCATCGTAACCAAATAAAGCTTTCAAAAAATGTCCTAATTCAGACTTTTCTCTAACAATAAAATTAACATCAAAAATCATACGACTACTGGGTAAAAAATCAATTTGTAGTAATAAATCGCTGGTTTTATTAAATAAACCACAAGCAAAGAAAACAAAAATAATTTCGGTGCTTCGACCATACAAACGCTCATTGAGAAACAAGCAAAAAAAGTACAATAGTATACTGATACTAATACAAATTCCTGTTCCTAAAACAACGCCAATAAAAAGTGAATTAACCATATCGGTTTGCGACCAATATCCAATAAAGTAAATGAGGAAGTTAGTACCCTGTAGCATAATAACTAACGCGAGTATTGCGCCAGCATACCAAGATAGCTGACTGTTATTGGCGGTACTAACGCTGATATGGGAGCGATGAATAAAATGTAAAATTAGAATATATACAAGAACATGTATACTCGCATAGAACCATTCAAGCCCGGTATCATCAAACATTTGGCTGATCACATCGATATAAATCCAAAGTAGTAACATAAACAAAATACCCAATAGCGCACCACTTATAAGGGTAAGACCACAGAGTTGAAACTTATTTTTAATCGATAACAACAAGGCTAACACCATAAAAATAACTAAACTGTTACTCAAAAACAAAAGCACGGTATTAATTAACATTAAGCACCTCCTGTTATGTTTTGAACAGTAGCTTTACTTGCTTTTTTACGCTCAGGCAACGGGGTAACGATAATGGTCCCTTTGGCACTATTAGGATTAAACTCACCAAAAAAGTTATATTTTCCTTCGGGTAATGGACCAATAAAAATCACCGCTCTTTTATGGGGGAAAATAACCTTTTCTCGATTTAAGTCAAAACTGTCAAACTCTTCAGGGGTTGTATCTCGATTATAAATAACAAGTTTAACTTTTTTGTTTGGTGGAATTTTTATAACCGCAGGAAAAAACAAATGATCTTTCAATTCTACGACATACTCAGCTCGTTCAGCCCAGACACTTGGGCTAAAGATTAAAGAGATAAAGAGGCTAATAATGCTGGTTTTTTTTATAAAAATAGCAGGTGCTTTCACTTATTGTCCTCCCATTCTTGTTCAAACTGATGTAAATGTAAGTCAATCGCTTGAGTCTTTTGTGGAAACCTTACTGACACGCTAAGGCCACCTAATTTCGTCGATTTTGCTAAAATAATACTCGCATGATGTAATTTAACAATATGCTGAACAATCGCTAAACCTAAGCCACATCCTACCACAGTAGAGTGATGGCTATCTCCACCCACACGATAAAAACGATCGAAAACTCGCTGGTATTCGCTGGAGTCAATACCGGGGCCAGAATCTTCAACAATCAGGGTGAAACTGTCTTCATCAATCAACGTTTTTACCAAAATATGCCCGCCTTTAGGAGTATATTTACAGGCATTACCAATTAAATTTTTCACTAAGGTCAATAAAGCAAATTCATTAGCATAAATAATTGTGGCTTCACTTTCTAACGAAATATCATGCTGATGCTGCAATATTTCAGGGTATAAGTCGCTGATCACTTGTTGCAACAATCCTTGTAATTCAAGCTTAGTGACTGCCATGGTGAGTTGATCAGGATTAGTACGATTTAACGTTAATATTTGATCGACAACATGAGCCATTCGGTCAACACTTTGACCTAATTGCATTAACGAAGCCTGCCCGGTGCTGTCAAGGTTTTCACTTTGGGTTATTTGTAAATTGTGAACATTAATTTTGAGCACACTTAACGGCGTTCTTAATTCATGAGCGGCGTCAGAAGCAAAATAACGTTCCCTTGAAAAAGCTGCCGACAAGCGTTCAAATAACAGATTTAGTGTCTGAATAACCGGTTGTAGTTCTTTTGTTGATGTCTCACTAGAAAGCTTTGATAAGTCATTAATTTTCTTTTCTGACAATTCTCGGCGCAAAACAGTTAACGGTTTTAAGCCTTGACGAATCGCCATAAAAATAAACAAGGCAATCAAAGGGATAACTAAAATAATAGGAGTCACAGCAGATAATATAACTTGTTCAGCCAGTGAAAATCTTTGTTCAAGCGGTTGGGCAACCAGCACTCTTAATTGACTTCTTTGCGCCTGTTCGTTTGTTGATGTTTCTATATATACTCGCCAACGCTGTCCAATAAAATTAAGGTCCGTAAACCCTGCAGGTAACTCAGTAATTGACTGTTCAGGAGCATTATCTGTGCGTAGTAATAAAGTATTATTGCTAAAGACTTGATAAGCAATATGGTTAGAAGGGACCACTGTTGCTGCACTTAATCGATTTTCGGCACCCTTGTCAGAAAGAGTCGCAGAGGTCGCTAACAAGGTTTTACCGACGATAACTAATTGCTCATCAAATAAGCTAGTTGCTTGTTCCATACTGGCTTTATAGCCCTGTATGGCAGCAAAAAATGTCATCAAAGTGATGATGGATAGTAAAATAAGGACTAAGTAGCGACGAATCGACATTAGGTTTTATTAACCGTATAACCAACGCCTCTGACTGTTTTTATAAATTGTTCTGGCAATTTTTTTCTTAAGTTGTGTATATGTACCTCAACAGCATTACTGGCCACTTCTTCTCCCCATTCATATAAACGCGATTCAATTTGTTCCCGAGATTGGATTCGACCGGCATTTTCCATCAATGCTTTTAATACCATGTACTCTTTTTTTGACGTTTTTAATTCTTCATCTTTAATAAGGATTTTATGTGCTGCGGTATCAATTGCCACGTCTGAGCAAATAATCAATGCCGACTTTGCCGTGCCTAAACGCCGTTCAATCACGCGAAGGCGTGCTAACAATTCGCTAATTTCAAAAGGCTTTACCAGGTAATCATCTGCACCAAAATCTAAGCCTTTAACTTTATCTTCAAGCGCGTCTCTTGCGGTTAAAATAATAACAGGAATACCTAGCTTACGATCACGAGTACGCTTTAGCACTTCCAATCCGTCAATATCAGGTAAACCCAGATCAAGAATAACTAAGTCTTGATCTGACACAGACAATGCTGAAATTGCCGTTTTACCATTATCAACATGGTTAACAACAAAGCCTTCATGACGAAGTGACTGCTGCAATCCCAAAGCCAGGGGGATATCGTCTTCAACTAACAATATGCGCATATTTTTCCTATAACAATTTAAAATGACTATTAACGGTTTTTATATTATCTAGCCTTTTCCAAGGCCGGTTATTAATACTTGACGGTCGAAAACCATCAACAGTGAAGATAAGACTTAACAATGCCATAGGTATGAACGACTCAAGGTGTTTTATCTCAAAGTTATTGTCGGTTATTACAGAAATATTCGCCATAAAAAAATGAACGTTAATAGCGGTTATTCATCAAATGACCTGTTTATTCATAGGGGGATATTTACCTTAAATATTCAGTGAATGAAAATAACAAACTTTTATTAAGGAAAGCTTAAGAGCTAACAATTGTTTGTCGCTAAGATCCCCTAGCATAGCATTGGGCCAACAAATACTAGCGGTATCTTCAATACTGTTGGTGCTATTTCCCTCATTTACTGGCGTTCATTACATTAGATCCTTCAGTAGGATCAATTAATATTAATCATAAAAAGTGCTTGAATAAACACCAAAAACGATATACTGTACATACATACAGTATATCGAGGTTTTAAAAATGAATTCAATAAATCACATTAATACCAACAACTTAGCATTAAAAACTACAAATATGGCTATCAAAAAAAACAAGTGGTGTGATGTTAGAAGTATTGCTAATGCCATAGAACTATCTCAGCAGTATACTGAAATCTTCAAAAATCATGATTTAGATAACAAATGGATCCTGATGATAAACCCTGAAGAGAAGCCGCTTCAGCAATTGTCTGATCAAGGAAAAATAGACCCTAAAAGAATCTTAAAAGTTAATCTTCATCAACGTAATATCTCACTAAATACCATTAAAGATGCTTTAGAAAAAGGTCACTGTTCGGCTGTTATTTTGTGTAATGCCACCTTAGATAAATCACAATTAAGCCAACTCACTCAATTCGCAGAAAAAGGACAAACTCAATGCATTATTTTAACCAAGCAAACTCAAAAACGTTTAAACAAGCAACGACTAAAAAATTACGTCACTCTTTCGGATTCTTCTTTATTGTTACATTAATTGAGTTTGAAGCGATTTTGCCGTTATTAAAACAGAAAATAAAATTTTGCTCTGCTAAAATAGATCAACTACTTTTCTAAAATAATGTCGACTTTATGCAATGTCCATGTGGTTCAAATATTAGTTTTCAGCAATGCTGCTGCTTATTAATAAATCAAGAGACCTGTGCACAATCACCAGAGCAATTGATGCGTTCTCGCTATAGCGCCTATGCAACAGAGGCTGCTGATTATATTTATCAGACTTATGCTCAAGCTAGCAGAGCTTTACAATCAATCGCTGATATATCAGCATGGGCCAAAGAAACCAAATGGTTAAAACTAACCATTAATGCTGCCAGTGATTATACCGAGCTTAATGATCAAAATGCTGTAAACGCTGACAATAAAGAGCAACGCTTACCGACGGTTTGCTTTTCGGCTTATTACCAACATCAAGGTGAGTATTTTCTGATGAAGGAAACATCACGCTTTGTTGTTGAAAAGGGGCAATGGAGATATTTAGATGGTGAAGTCAGTAACAATGAAGCGCTGATAGCACCAAAAAGAAACCAAGCTTGCTTTTGCGATAGTAATAAAAAATTTAAACAATGCTGTGGCCGGTAAATTCGACAATTAACAATCAAGTTCTTCCCAAAAGAAACCAGCGATGCTTTTGTCATAGTAATAAAAAATTTAGGCCATGCTGTGTTTGGTAAACTCAACAATCAACAATCAAGTCTCCTGCAAAAGAAACCAGCGATGCTTTTGTCATAGCAATAAAAATTTAGACAATGCTGTAGCAAGTAAACTCAACAATTAACAATCAAGTTTAAACATTGCTCAGGCCAGTAAACTGAAAAAGTTAATCACAAATAACGTCAACACAAACGCACGATTTTATTACTATGCTAATGCAATAACCTTATGCTATAGCATCAAGTAACGGCGCTTTAACGATAGTGTTATGCACGGCGTTAAGCCAACCTTTAGTATCGAATGATAATCTTGAACTGTCGGTGTCTTGCGGCGTATTATTCTTTGTATGATTAAATTTTTTCTGGCAGTACAGCGAGGTATTATTTAATACTTCTTGTCTGATATGCTTTTTATCATCTCGAAAAGCAAGCGGTTTAGGCAACAAAGCATTTGATAAACGTAATTCTGCTAAGTTATTCTGCTGAATAAGTTCTGCTTGATCAAATATTGCTGTGTTGTGATTTTCATTCAGAGATAAAGGTGCTTTATCAGGAAGGTCAAACTCTTTACGTAAGCTTGCATCATTAATCGTTTTAGTGCCAACGACAGTTTTTGGCAAAGAAAATTGACTATGGCTAGGTACGTCATCACTTAACATTGCCAATAATAGTGAAAAGTCAGCTCGTCGAGCGCTGTGCACACTTACATTAAGTTGTTCACCTAATTGTAATTCGTGTACCAGAATTTGACTGTCAACTGACTCTGTAAGCAATGTACTTCAACTTTATTATTTTATCTAAAGCTTATATCGGCAATCCTTTAATTTAGTTGAGTTTAATTTCTATTTATTTACACATTTACCTGTCTATTAAAAAGTTGATGTTAATAAGTACCTAATTCACTTCACTAGCAATTAATAATAACCTTCTCTGATAACTTCTGGTAGCATGTGGAAAAAATCAATATCGAGTCTTTTATGAAAATCATTAGCTTTAACATTAACGGCCTTCGTGCGCGTTTACACCAACTTCAAGCCATCATTGATAAGCACCAGCCTGATATTATTGGCTTACAAGAAATCAAAGTTCATAATGATGCTTTTCCCGTTGAAGCTGTTGAAGCTATGGGTTATCACGTTTATTTTCATGGTCAAAAAGCACATTATGGTGTGGCTATGTTATGTAAAAAAGCAGCCAATATTGTTAAAATGGGCTTTGCTAGCGATACTGAAGAGTCTCAAAAACGTATGGTGATGATTGAGACCACCAATGAACAAGGTGAAAAAGTAACGGTATTAAACGGTTATTTCCCGCAAGGCGATAACATCGCTCATGAAACAAAATATCCCTATAAGCGTCAATTTTATAAAGACTTGATGACCTATTTAAATGATAACCATACCCCAGATGAGCACGTAGTCATTATCGGCGATATTAATATTTCACCTGCTGATTTAGATATTGGTATTGGTGAGCCTAACCAAAAGCGTTGGTTAAAGACTGGCAAGTGTAGTTTTCAACCAGAAGAAAGAGAATGGCTTGCAACTTTAATGGCTTGGGGATTTAAAGATACGTTTAGAGAATTGCATCCAACAAAAGCGGAACGTTATTCTTGGTTTGACTATCGTTCTAAAGGTTTTGTTGATAATCGTGGTTTACGCATCGATGTGGTTTTGGCAACGCACAAGATGGCGGCAACGTGTATCGAAGCCGATATTGATTACGAACTACGTGCTATTGAAAAACCTTCAGATCACGCGCCGATTTGGTCTACTTTTAAGTAGCTGTTGAGTAAATACTATGTTCCTTGCTCAATACGTTTGCCCCATTTGTAAAAAATCATTAGTGTTAGCTAACCAAAGCTATCGTTGTCAGAACAACCATAGCTTTGATGAAGCAAAAGAAGGTTATGTAAACTTATTGCCCGTTCAACATAAACATTCAAAAGACCCTGGTGATAACAAAGCCATGGTTAACGCACGTCGTCAGTTTCTAGATAAAGGCTTTTATCAACCGCTCGCTGATGAATTACAATCTCTATATCAACAATACGGTGATTTAACAAAGCCGGTATTTGATGCTGGCTGTGGTGAAGGTTTTTATACTCAACAGTATGTAAGGCCTACCAACCGTGTTTATGGTATTGACATTGCAAAAAATGCGGTTAAAAATGCCGCTAAAAAATATAAAGATTGTCAATTTAGTGTTGCCACCTTGTCGCAGTTACCTTTTAGTGAAAACTACTTTTCTTGGATCAACTCTATTTACGCACCAATTCTTGAAGAAGAATTCACTCGGGTACTAGCTAATAATGGCTATTTAGTCACAGTAACGCCGGCAAAAAATCATTTAATTGAACTAAAAGCATTAATATACCGAACAGCGCAACAACATGATATGACTAAAAGTCCTATTGAAAATTTAACATTGATTGCACAAAAAGAAGTGAACTATGAGATGAAATTTACTGAAGGTGAAGATATTATTAACTTATTAGCAATGACCCCTTTTGCTTTTAAAACGACTGAAACCTTACTTAACGATTTAAAAACAAGAAATAATTTCACTTGCCAAGCTGATTTTTTGATACGTCTTTATAAAAACACGGTCAATTAACGTTTAACTCAATTGTTAAGCGGTTAGAATTTAGAATTTTGTGACTGATGACTGATGTTAAGTAGTTTTGCTAAATCAATAAAACGTGGCTTGTGCAGTGATAATTTTATCGAACCACCCGCTTCGTTGACTCTAGCAACACTTTCTTTGTACCAAGAGGCGAGTGCCAGCGGCAAAAATTTATCGGCTTTAACGCCAAGCATTAACAATGCCTGTAGCGGAATACTTAAAATAAATAAGCTATAAACTAACGCTTGTGGTAATAACGTCATCGATCCTAGGTAAAGTTGCATAATAAAAGAAAACAACGCAATACCCGGTAAATAGCGAAAAGCCAAACGGCAAATTTGAACAGCTTGGTACTCGGCAAAATAATTACCTAACTCTGCTCGCTGCGGCCAAAGTCGCATATACTCTCGACCTAGCTTAATTAGTTCTACTAAACTCATATTCATAAACGACACACTATAACAACGGTTATTTAAAAGATAGCACAAAGTTGTAACTAGTTTTAATCAAGTCTCCCTAAAGTTAACTTCCTTAGTTCATATCAATATTTTAACACTATATTTGGTCTATAATCATTCCAATTAACGTATTGTAATAAAACAATTAACCACCTAATAAATGAGCATTAAATAAAACCATGAAAAAAAATCTAATTTTAGTGTTAAATTGCGGTAGTTCATCCTTAAAATTTTCTTTAATTAAACCAGAAAACGGCGAAACATTACTATCAGGGCTCGCTGAGCGCTTATTGTCCGAACAAGCAAGCATCAAGATTAACGTTAAGGGACAAAAAAAGCACACGGCTATACCTCATCCATTTGATCATCGAACAGCGATAATGGCTTTAGTTGACAGCTTAGTTTCACAACAATTAAATTTACAAATATGTGCCATAGGCCACCGCGTTGTCCATGGTGGTGAACACTATTGTATGCCAACGTTAATTACTGATGAAGTAAAAAACACCATCAGTAACTTGTCTCAGCTTGCCCCATTACACAACCCAGCAAATTTGATGGGTATTAACGCCGCGGAAACGGTTTTTACTGATGTGCCGCAAGTTGCCGTTTTTGACACAGCTTTTCACCAAACGATGCCAGAAAAAGCTTACATTTATGGTATCCCCTACGCTCTCTATCAAGAGCATGGTATTCGACGCTATGGTTTTCATGGTACAAGCCATTATTTTGTTGCACAACAAGCGGCTAAAACACTCGATAAATCCATTAATGAAGGTAATTTTATCAGTGCTCACTTAGGCAATGGTTGCAGTGTTACTGCGATTAAAAATGGTAAGAGTGTCGATACTAGCTTAGGTTTAACACCGCTCGAAGGAGTGATGATGGGCACACGCAGCGGCGATGTTGATGCGGGTATTATTTTTCACCTAATCAATCAACTCGGCTATACCACAGCGCAAGTGAGCCATTTGTTACATAAAGAAAGCGGCCTATTAGGGGTTTCGGGGTTAAGCAACGATTGTCGTGAAATAGAAGAAGCTTGGTTAAAGGATAAAAATCCACGAGCAAAGTTAGCATTAGATATATTTTGCTACCGTGTTGCAAAGTCCGTTGCTTCTTTTACTGCCAGCTTAACATCAATCGATGCCTTAATATTTACCGGCGGTATTGGCGAAAATTCGACGCTAATTAGAGCCAATATTATTGATCAATTGAGCCTACTTAATTTCTTTGTTGCTACTGATAAGAATAATGCCTGCTGCTTTGGCAAGGCAGGTAATATCGGTACAGAAAACTCTCGTCCTATTTTAGTCATTCCAACAAATGAAGAGTGGGTTATTGCAGAGCAAACCTCACAACTTTTATTTAATAACAGCTCAACTAAGGAATAAAGTCATGTCACATAGAATCATGTTGATCCCAGTAGGTTTTGGCGTTGGACTTAGCAGTGTTGTGCAAGGCTTACTTCATGCGTGTCAGCAAAAAGGTATAAATGTCGGCCATTTTAAACCAATAAGTCAACCCGCTCGTCGTTTATTAGCTCACAAAAATAATACGGTTCAAAGTAAGCTCAATACTCCAAATTTAGGGACTTCGGTATCATTAGCTTATGTTGAACAACAAATGGGCGATGGCAAGCATGATATTGTTTTAGAACAGATTGTTGGAGATTTTAATCAATTTGAAAAACAACATGATGTGGTGATTATTGAAGGACTGATACCAACGACACGCCAACCTTACGCGGGCAGAATCAACCGAGATGTTGCTCAAGCCCTGTCAGCAGATATTGTCTTGGTGGCAGCGCCCGATAACGATAGCGCTGAAGAGTTTGAGGACCGTTTAGAAGTTAGTGCGGAAACTTTTGGCGGAATAAAAAACAAACGCCTTATTGGTTGTATTATTAATAAGATTAATAGTCCCGACAAAGATGAGTATGGATTACTGCCTCGTGAAAGTGATTTTAATAGTGAGTTCGATCTTGCTACGCTAATTAATTTATCGATATTTAAAAATCGTCATTTTGACTTGTTAGGTACTGTCTTATGGGAAATGGACTTAATCGCGCCACGGGTCATGGATATTTGCAATTATCTCAATGCTGAAGTATTAAATGCAGGTGATATGTCGCATCGCCGTATCCGCAGTATTAGTTTTTGTGCACGCAGCGTTGGCAATTTAATGAGCCATTTACAACCAAGTCGATTAATTGTTACTCCTGGAGACAGAACCGACATTATTATCGCCACCTGTTTATCGGCTTTAAATGGTACAAAAGTGGGCGCATTATTATTGACTAACGGCTATAAACCCAACGAACAAGTGATGACACTTTGTCAACAAGCTTTAGACGCTGGCCTACCGGTGCTTTCTGTGCCTTGGGATACTTGGCAAACGTCTCGTCATTTAATGAACTACAACCCAGAAACCCCTGCAGATGATATTCAACGTCATGAAAAAGTAAGAGAATATATCGCTGATAACTTGTCTGCGAATTGGTTACAGCAACTGTCTGAAAATGTAGCACAAAGTAGCCAAATGTCTCCACCAGCATTTAGGCATAAGCTCACAGAACTTGCTCGTAGTGCAAATAAACTCATTGTTTTGCCAGAAGGCACAGATATCAGAACCATTAAGGCTGCTGCAATATGTGTTGAACGTGGCATTGCTCGTTGTCAGTTACTGGGCGATAAAGAAAGTATTTTATTGATTGCAGAGCAACAAGGTATTCAATTACCAGAAGGACTATTAATTACCGACCCCAACTTAATTCGAGACCACTACATTGCTCCTTTAGTTGAGTTGAGAAAACATAAAGGATTAACCGAAGTGGTCGCAAAACAAGAACTACAAGACAACGTGGTCTTAGCAACAATGATGTTGCAACTCGGTGAAGTGGACGGTTTAGTCTCTGGAGCTATTAATACCACTGCAAATACGATTCGCCCTGCCCTGCAATTAATTAAAACGGCTGAAGGAAGTTCATTAGTTTCATCTGTTTTCTTTATGTTATTACCTGAGCAAGTTCTAGTATATGGTGATTGTGCAATAAACCCTGAGCCAACTGCGGAACAACTCTCTGAGATAGCGATACAATCTGCCGACTCAGCAATAAAGTTTGGCATTGACCCTAAGGTAGCCATGATAAGTTACAGCACTGGCAGTTCGGGGGTTGGTGCCGATGTAGAAAAAGTAGCAAAAGCAACCAAACTCGCGCAAGCAAAACGACCTGATTTGATCATCGATGGACCGCTGCAATATGATGCCGCCATTATGGAAAATGTTGCCAAGAAAAAAGCGCCTAACAGCCCTGTTGCGGGTAAAGCCAATGTCTTCATTTTTCCTGATTTAAATACCGGTAATACCACCTACAAAGCGGTACAACGTTCTGCACACTTAGTCAGTATTGGGCCAATGTTACAAGGCATGCGAAAACCGGTTAACGACCTTTCCCGTGGTGCTTTAGTCGATGATATCGTCTATACAATTGCCTTAACAGCCATTCAAGCAAAAGTATAGTTTACTCAGCTAAAAGGTTAGTTTATTAACCTTTTAGCTTATATTTTTATTGGCTTGAGACTGCTTTTATATACAGTTGACTATTTTAATAACTATTTATAATTCAATCAATTTTTAGCCACTAGACAAAAAACAACCAGCTAAAATTAACCTTTAAAAACATAAAGATAACCATTAAAGCAATAGTTACCCACAATGATACCCACAGCTTTTGTGGATATCATTAATAACTATTGATGAGGATTTAACAGGTTAACCAGCAAGAATACATTAACTTTTCCACGTTTGATGCTGTTTTTATAAATAACAAGTTATTATTGCCATAAAATACAATAAAATCTAAATAAACATCATATTATTTATCTATTATCAAGCGATGGGGAGTCGCGAGACAAGATCAAGTAAACTTGCTTTATCTTATTAATATCTGCTGTTCATTGCTAAAGCAAGGCATTGACGATACTTAATCTGTTTAAGATAACTATCCTTGCTTTAACAATTAGCCAGTAAACGCTATAGTGACCTTTTTCCTAATGGTCACGTTCAATGAGCACTCTTACCCTCAAATTACTTGAAGAAACGTTTGCTATTCATAGTTTAGCCAGCGATATCGAAATACCAAAAGCTGTGTTTGATGCGCCAATTTTTTTTATTGCAAAAACCTATGAAGAAACATCCATTGTATTACCTCAAAGTATCAACATTGTGAGTGATGAGGTTGAAAAAGACTGGCAAGCACTTGAAGTTGTCGGCCCATTGGATTTTACGCTAACGGGTATTTTATCGAAAATATCAACAATTTTAGCCAAAGAAAAAATCAGTATTTTTGCTATATCTACTTTTGATACTGATTATATTTTAGTAAAATCAAATAATGTATCTCTTGCAACCACTGCATTGATATCTAACGATTACCAAATAATTTAGTTTAAGGGATGTTCATGACCACTATTTACGGCATAAATAATTGCGACACGGTTAAAAAAGCAACGAAATGGCTTGATAAGCAAGATATTGAGTACACTTTTTTTGATTTTAAGAAACAACCATTAACGCCTGAGTTACTCAATGAATTTGTCAGCAACAGCTCTTGGGAAGTTTTACTCAATAAACGTAGTACCACTTTTAGAAACCTACCCGAAGCGATTAAGAGCAATTTAACTGATGATGTTATTTTCCAAGCAGTTTTGGCTCAACCGACCTTACTCAAAAGACCTTTAATCGCTCACAACAACGCCTTTGAAGTGGGTTTTAAAGAGCCAGTATATCAAGCACTATTTTTATCATGAGTAAATTAAAGGCAGAACATGACGTTATCATGTTAGCGAAAGATTTAATTGCCCGCCCGTCAGTAACCCCTGAAGATTTTGGTTGTCAAAAAATGATGTCAGAGCGTCTAGGCGTTTTGGGATTTAACAATGAAACTATGGTTTTCGAAGATACGACCAATCTATGGTCGAGACGCGGCACAACTGAGCCAGTATTTTGCTTTGCCGGTCACACTGATGTTGTTCCCGCAGGTAACTTAGCGCTTTGGCATACTCCCCCTTTTGAGCCAACCATTATTGATGGCATGTTGTACGGGCGCGGTGCTGCAGATATGAAAGGCAGTTTAGCCGCAATGCTCATTGCTACAGCACGCTTTGTAAATGATCATCCCGACCATAAGGGCTCAATAGCTTACCTTATTACCAGTGATGAAGAAGGGCCTTTTATCAATGGCACCACCCGTGTTATCGATACCCTTGAAGCTCGTCATGAGAAAATCAACTATTGTATTGTTGGTGAGCCAACCAGCTCAGATAGGGTCGGTGATATCGTTAAAAATGGTCGCCGGGGTTCTATCTCTGGTGAGCTAATCATTCACGGTAAACAAGGCCATGTTGCCTACCCTGATCATGTAAAAAACCCTATCCATCTAGCTATGCCTGCTTTAGCCGAACTTAGTCAAATGCACTGGGATAACGGTAATGCTTATTTTCCTAAAACGAGTTTTCAGTTATCAAACATCGAATCGGGTACTGGCGCAACTAATGTTGTACCTGGTCATTTAACCGCATGGTTTAATTTACGTTTTAGTACCGAATTAAATTTTCAAAATATTATCGATAAAATTGATGCGGTCCTTATTAAACATCAATTAACCTATGAAATTAAATGGACATTTAATGGTAAGCCGTTTATTACTGAACCTGGCGCTTTGCTTGACTCTGCGGTAAAAGCTATAAAGACAGTCACCAATATTGATGCTGAATTATCAACATCTGGTGGCACTTCAGATGGCCGTTTTATTGCCCCTACGGGTGCACAAGTGATTGAACTTGGGCCGTGCAATGCCACTATTCATCAAGTCAACGAGAGTGTCAGCTGTAATGATTTAATTTTACTTACTGATATTTATTATCATACACTGGTTAATGCACTCACTGACCCAACAACCACAGCTTAACTTTAATGACTGAAATATTAACTAACAGACACTTAACTGGCCACGACAATAGCCATATTACTTGGTTAGATGACCAGACAGGAATTCATCACCAAGCGTTAACTGCATGGCAAGATATGTCTGATGAAGCAAAGTTAGCAGGCTTTGATCTGAAAATCGCCAGTGGATATAGAGATTTCACTCGACAATTAACTATTTGGAACCGAAAGTTTTCAGGTCAGCTAGCGATTAAAGATAAGCAAGGGGCAACCCTAGATATTAATAAAATAACGGAACAAGAAATTATTCAGGCTATTTTATACTTTTCGGCACTTCCTGGGGCAAGCCGTCATCATTGGGGATGCGATATCGATATCTATGCTAAAAATTTATTAGCTGACGATGAAAAGCTACAGTTAGAACCATGGGAGTTTGCTGTTGGGGGGCCTTTTTATCCATTAAACAAATGGCTCACTCAACATGCTAGTCGCTTTGGCTTTTACTTTCCTTACGATAAATTTCGCGGTGGAGTCGCTATAGAGCCTTGGCATTTATCTTATTGGCCAATAGCGCAACATGGAGAAAGGTTATTAACTGAGAACCTGCTTAATTCGGTTCTTTTAAGCTCAGATATCTTGGGGAAAGAAGAGATTCTTCAGAACCTATCAACTATTTATCAGCAATATATTCAAAATGTTGGGAGTATTCACTATGGATAATTGGTTAGTCATCGTTATTATTATTGCAGCTTTCGCCTTAATAATTGGTAATTTTAGTGTTGTTCAACAAAATGCTAATACACCTTTACGAAAGCAAGGCTTAAATGATTTAGAAGAAACACTGCCGCGCAGTCATAACAAAGCCCATAAAATGCCAACTATCGTCTCAGCTGAACCGATAGAGTCAAAAGAAAAAAAGCGAAATAGCCATTTAAATCGATGAAATAGCCAAGCAGTCTATTTTAAAAAAGATTAAGTTTTGATAAAGACTGACTTGAACAACTACCTTTATAATTTCAAATACCATTAAGATACACTGTAGATAATTGACTTGTAAAAAAAACGCCGCTAAAAAATTTAGCGGCGTTTTATTTTAAATAAGCACGATTAAAGCAAGTTAAAAAGCATCTCTAAAAGATAAGCCTCTTTCCATTACTGGAAAAATACGTTCTAGTACTTCAACGGGTAAAGGATTACCATCAGCATCATAGATAGTTACCGAGGTTTTACCTTGTTCGTCGTTAAGTACAAATTGGTACTTAGCTTGGTCAAGATCAATAACAGGAACGTCATCTCCCCATATAACTGACCATAAGCTATTTTCAGGCTTGGCAAAATCAACAAAGTATATTTTCTTACTTTCATTAAGATCTGTTATCTCAAAGCCATAATCTGTAAAAAACAATGGCATATTTGACCAAAGCATTTCAATATCAATTTCAGCAATATATGCTGGCTCTGCTTGAGCGTTTTCACCAATAGTGACAAATTTTTGATTAGCTCGCATTAAACGGTTTTCACGTTGCTGCAATCGATATTTAAAATCAACCTGAGCAACAACCTCATTAAGCATCGCCATTTCTGCGCGTTGTTTGTCAATGATGTCCATTGTTTTACTTGCGCCGTTCTTGTCGGTACGCATGTAATCAATTAATTTAACACTTAAAGCGACACTTCGACCATGAGGTTTACTTTCAAACTGATAGTTAAAGCGCATGCTCTCACTGCTATCTACCGTTTTAAATAACCAATAACCAGAAACGTCTTCTTCATGGTACCAAGCCGACTCAAATACATTATCATCAGTACCGATAGCCGTTAACTCTACACCATCACTCGCGAGTTGCTCACGCAGTGCTTCAGTGATGAAGTCTTTCAAATCGGTATCTTCTAATATTTGGTCAAACCAAATTTTAGCGTTCATTGTACCTGGAACAACACGTGAAGATGAAGCGACAGGAAGAACCAATGAAGGCGCTCTAACATCAACATCTTGGCCAATTGGCCCTTTATTATTGATGGCGTCTGAGATAAAAAACTTTGCATTAACTTCAGGCTTATTCAAACCTGTAGGAACACCTATTTGTTTAGCTTCTTTAACTTTGGCGTATTCAAAATCGCCCATAGCGCTTTTGTTATTAACACTGCCACAACCTGTTACTGCAAGACTTAACAAGGAAAAATAAAATATACGACGATTCATTAACACTCCTGAGGATACAATCTGAATCTTTAAAAGTTGGTTCTTATATTGAACTGACCATAAAAGTTAACTTTGAAACCATTAAATGTAGATTAAATGTAGACAACGAAAACTTTAATCTGCTCTTTGAGTAAATTATCTGTATTAAGTTCCAATATTATCTATAGATTTTATTGATCAGCATATACAAGTATACTATCAGACAAATTAATGGGCACCATGGTACTTGGCTGTTTTTACAAACACAAGAATTCAACTCGAAAAATAACAAATAAATATATTCTCGCTTTAATAGCGGTTTTTATCTGCTTTAAATACGTTACAATAGCCACTTTTTTAAACTACTTAGGCTAACTATGTCTCAATATTTAGTACTCACAGCAATGGGCGCAGACAGAACAGGAAGTGTAAGTGAGCTCACTAAGCTGGCGAGTAAATGCGGCTGTAATATTATTGACAGTAGAATGGCGATATTTGGCCTAGAGTTTTCTTTGATTATGTTATTAAATGGTAGTGCGAAAGCGATTAATCAAATTGAAAATAAGTTACCTGCCGTGGCAGTCAAGCTTGAATTAACCACCATGATGAAAAGAACCTCTGGTTATAAAAAAAGAGAGTTCACCCATCATTATCAAGTTGATTATGCCGGTATCGACCAACCTGGTTTATTAAAAGCGGTGACCGCATTTTTTGCCACCCGCAATATTGACTTATCATCGTTAAAATCAGAAATTGACCCCGTCACTAATCAAATGCGCGCGACCATTTTAATAGCCTTAACCGAAGACACAAGTATTGTACAGCTAGAAAGCGACTACTTTGAACTCTGCGAACAAGTTGATGTGCAAGGCTGCATTAAAAAAGTGAATTCAAACCTTATATAAACTACATACAAGCAGGATACCCATGAAAACAATAACTGTTGGCGAAACCGCACCACTATTTACTTTACTTGATGAAAATAGCGATAAAGTCGCTTTAGCTGATTATATTGGTAAAAAACAAGTACTGGTCTATTTCTACCCTAAAGCCATGACCCCAGGCTGTACTGTGCAAGCACAAGGCCTAAGAGACAGTAAAAGCGAACTTGAACAATTAAATACAATAGTCTTTGGCATTAGTCCCGACGAACCGAAGAAGTTAGTTAAGTTTTGTCTGCGCGATGCATTAAACTTCACGTTATTGTCAGATGTTGATCACAGTGTTGCTGACGCCTTTGGCGTATGGGGATTAAAGAAGTTCATGGGAAAAGAATACGACGGCATCCACCGTTTAAGTTTTTTAATTGGCTTAGATGGCAAAATTAGCCACGTATTTAATAAATTCAAGACAAAAAACCACCATGAAGTTGTTTTAGACGTTTTAAACACTAACGACTAAAAATTAACCGTAACGGTTAGCTTATTTGTTTTAGGCTAGCCGCATAAATAGAATGCTATAATGCCTGCTCCTTTAAAATACCTTTCAGCCTATTCTTTAGATATTCAACATAAAGTACAAGCAATGATAACGGCCAAGAAGTTATCT
Organism: Colwellia sp. BRX8-5; assembly: GCF_014077325.1. Classification (NCBI taxonomy): domain Bacteria; kingdom Pseudomonadati; phylum Pseudomonadota; class Gammaproteobacteria; order Alteromonadales; family Colwelliaceae; genus Colwellia; species Colwellia sp. BRX8-5. The sequence continues at coordinate 31,323 of NZ_JACGVR010000015.1, read as the reverse complement.
GCCTATTTGTTGGCAAAATACCCTGTTACCCATCAAATATATAACGATAAAGCCCTGCGCAGCTATGTAATGGATATTAAAAATCAGTACTTAAAGAAGTCTGAACCATTAAGCCAGATAAAGTACGACGATAAAATTCATGTTATTAATAACGCATTAGGCCTGCACACTTATGTATCAAGGGTGCAAGGCAGTAAGCTGAAAAGTAAAAATGAAATACGCATTGGCGCTTTATTTAAAAAAACGCCAGAAACATTTTTGCAAATGATCGTTGTTCACGAACTTGCCCATTTAAAAGAAAAAGATCATAACAAAAATTTCTATAAACTTTGTCAGCATATGCAAGCAGATTATCACCAAGTAGAACTAGATTTACGCATTTACTTGACCCAAGTAGAGTTATTTGGCGATATTTACAATTAAGCTTGAAGCCTATTTTAACGCAAGCTACAGTAATGAAAATATCCTTATAATAAATGCTGATGAATATTACTCATGTAAAAAAACGTATCGTACTTACTGGCGGCCCTGGTGGCGGTAAAACCACAGCCGTTGATCTTATTCGCCGTGAATTTTCAGGGAAAATAGCGACCGTCCCCGAAGCAGCAACGATGATTTTCAGTGGCGGCATTGCTCGTTCAAATAATAATCATGTACTAAAAATACAACAAACTGCTATTTTTAATTTACAAAAAAATTTAGAAGATATTCAGCGAGCGACTTTTGAGCACAGTATTATTTTATGTGACCGAGGCTCTTTAGACGGCCTAGCTTATTGGCCAGGCAATGATGATGAGTTTTTCCAAGCGATGGATACCACGCTTGCTGATGAGTTGGCACGTTACGATGCGGTCATTTTTTTTGAAAGTGCAGCAAAATCAGGTGAAAGTATCAAAAGTAATAATCCCATTCGCAATGAATCAGAAAAAGCGGCTATCATTCTTGACGATAAACTACAGACTATTTGGTCACAACATCCTAATTTTAACTTAATCCACAGTGCTGAATCTTTTATCAATAAAGTTATGTTTGGTATCACGACCATTGAAGAAATTATCGAGCAGTATCAAAAAGACTCAGGGTAAAGTTTACCTTAGAGCACCTCTTTAAGCGGTACCCTGTTCAGGAAAGTCACTATTTGATGGCCAAGCATTTAAAACGGCCTTAACTAAAGTTGCTAGGGGAATAGCAAAGAATATTCCCCAGAAACCCCACATGCCGCCAAATAAAATAACAGCAACAATAATCGTTACTGGATGGAGATTTACCGCCTCTGAAAATAATAATGGCACAATAATATTGCCATCAATAGCTTGAATAATACCGTAAGCTATCATTACATAACCGAATTCGCTACCGGTGCCAAATTGAAATAAAGCCACCAACAAGACAGGAAAAGTGACGATAGTAGCGCCTACATATGGCACAAGTACAGACAACCCCACTAAAACACCAAGTAATACCGCATAATTTAGGCCGAGGACGATAAAGGCTATGGTCGATGCAGCACCAACAATAAGGATTTCAATCACCTTACCACGAATATAATTCATGATTTGTTGATACATCTCATCGCCTACTTTCGTCGCCATTAAACGTTCTTTAGGAAGAAATGAGGTAAAATTTGAAATTAATACTTTTTTATCTTTTAGAAAGAAGAACACCATTAACGGCACTAAAATTAAGTAAATCATCAAAGCAACAATATCAGAAATAGAATTAAGAGACGCTTTTAAGGCAACTTGTCCCCATTCAATTAACTTATCATTGACGGCAGAAATTAATGTTTCTATTTGTCCGGCATTAATTAAATCAGGATACAACTCGGGAAGCGTCAACAAATAGGTTTGTCCCTGAGACACCATTTGCGGTACTTCTTGTAATAAATTACTACTTTGTTGCCAAATAACGGGCATTAGCCCAAGAATACCGACTAAAGAAATGCCGATAAACCCCGCTACAACGATACCCACGGCAAATGTTCTTGATAAGCCAAGACGGACTAGACGATGGACAGGTAAATCTAATAAAAAAGCGATCGCAATAGCAACAAAGACCGGCATAAGTAAGTTATTAAATAAAAAGACAAAAAGAAAGGCACACAAAAGAATAACCATTAAAGTTACTGCGTTTGGATCAGAAAACTTACGTTTATACCATTGAGAAAATAATGAAACCATTTATATAACTTACCTGTTGGATGAAAGGGGTTGAGGGGCTTTACTAATAAAAAGTTCAAGGGTGTCTTTTTCAAGCCAAGACTCTTTATAGTGGTAACCTTGTTTCGTTAATAGTTTAGGAATATCCTTGATAGAGCCTTGGTCAGATATTCTCAGTAAACAAAAATCAGCATTCGACATTTTTTTTAACAATAATCGCAATTGTACTAATGGCACAGGACATTTTTCCGAACTGGCATCATATTCATAGATCATCACTACATACCACTTAAAAAATCATCAGATAACAATAATTGTCACCAATAACAGTAAACAAACCTTTTGTTTGATTATCTAATTTGCGACAATTGATTACAATGTTATTGTATTATTTATTTTGATTTGTTGGCAAATAAGTACTGAGGTGAAATGAAAGAGTTACCGATAACAGCTAGTTTAAAAGAAATTACTGCTCATAAAAAGAAACTTAATTGGGGTGATGTACCTGCTATCTATCATATGGCGGCATCTTCAATTAGTGATATGGACGGGATTTTAACGCATGGTTTTGATAGTGCCTATAAACAATTATTTGATAAACGTAATTGGAACTATGCCTTTTTAGAGGCGACGGCTGATAACGATGGCACTATTAACGTTACCCAAAAGCCAAAAATAGCCTTACGCCATTGCTATGATGAACAAAATTATGAACTTCACTGTTATCCGATAGTCAAAGGTGAACGACTCTATACACCATTATCACAAAGTGCCTTATGTCCATTTGTGCAATGGTCACCCGAAAACATGCAAATGCTATTTAGGATCAGTAGTTTAATTTCCTTTATCGTTTTTACTTTTAAAAGTGGTGATCCAGCAGATTTAGCGTTAATAAAGTACTCACATAAACGTGTGCAAGAGCTAATAGCTCAACTGAGCCAATCATTTGAAATAGTCGATGTAGTGGGTTATTCCATTGCAGATTTTTGTAAAGAGTTATATCGAGGAAAACCAAATTTCACGATAGCTGATTTACTTGATACACCGGATATAAATACGGAATAATTAATTTGCCTTATAAACGTAAGCTTAAAATAAAATCATTATTATTTACCTGCGCATTAACAACATTAGTTGCTAGCCCATACGGCTTTTCCCAAGAAAATAATAAAAATAAACTTCCTGAAATTGGCACGGCTGGATTTAGCGTTCTATCTGTTGATAAAGAACGCCAGATAGGTAACGCAATGATGCGTCATATTCGCGCTTCTCAGCCGTTGGTCAATGACCCTGTTTTAATCGAATATATTAACGATTTAGGCAACCGTTTAGTCAAGAATGCCCAAGATGTTAATTACAGCTTCGAATTTTTTATCATTAGAAATAAAGAAATCAATGCCTTTGCCTTTTTTGGGGGCCATGTTGGTATTCATAGTGGCTTAATTACCCTCGCTGATACAGAGAGCGAACTAGCCTCAGTAATCGGTCATGAAATATCTCATGTAACCCAGCGTCACTTGGCCCGAAGGCTTGAGGCTCAAAGTAGAAATCAACCACTAGCCACTGCAGCATTAATTTCAGGGGTATTACTGGCATTAGTTAACCCATCTGTTGGTATGGCTGCATTAACCACAACAATGGCGGCGTCAAAACAATCAAGTATTAATTTTACCCGTGGCAATGAGCAAGAAGCCGACCGTGTTGGCATTGCCCTACTCGCACAAAGCGGTTTTGATCCGCAAGGTGCCCCCGATTTTTTTGGAAAAATGGCAGTGAAATATCGTTATACTTCAAAGCCACCAGCAATGCTATTAACTCATCCGGTGCCTGAATCTCGCATTGCCGAAGCGCGTGTCCGTGCTCATGGTTTAGAAAGTCGTCCTTCAGCTCCTAGTTTAAACTTTGCGCTCGCAAAAGCGCGTATTCAAGCGCGTTACGAATCAACGGCCCTGGAAAACATTGCAACTTTTGAAGATAGTATAAAAAAACAAAACTACACTTATAGAGCCGCTGTTGACTATGGCTTAGCTTTATCATTATTTGAAAATAAAGAGTATCAAGCGGCTAAAAAAATACTTGAAAGATTGCTCATTGAAGATAAAAACAATCTATTCTATGCAGATGCACTAACCGATGTTTATATTAAAACAAAAGAAGTAAATAAAGCGCTGACTATGCTCAGTGCCCTTAATTTATTGATGCCAAATAACCAAGTTGTTACCTTAAACTTTGCCAACGCTCTCGTTGAAAACAGTCAATATTCAGAAGCTGAAGTACTTTTACAAGACTACCTGTTAGTTAAACCAGGTAATTTTATCGCTTATGATATATTAACGACTGTCTATGAAAAACAAGATAAAAAAGCACTGATGCATGCGACAAAAGGCGAAATCTTTGCACTTTTAGGGGCATACTCTCGTGCGGTCGACGAATTGCAAACAGGCTACAATTTTACAGATAATCAACCGTTAGTCGAAAAACGTATCAAAGCACGAATATTGCAATTTCAAGATCAAGAACAAAAACTTAAAAGACTATAATCCATATTACAGAAACGTTTAGAATAGGTGCTATAACGGCCTACTCTATCGATTAACCCGTAAAATTATTTAATTTTAGCACCCATTGAGATCTAACCATGTTAACGATTTATCATAACCCTCGCTGTTCTAAAAGCCGCCAAACCTTGGCGTTGATTGAAGAAAACAACCAAGAGGTTTGCATTGTAGAGTATTTAAAAAAACCACTGGATGAAAGCACTATCCAGTCACTTTTATCACGTTTAAATGTTTCCCCTATTCAAATGATGCGCACTAAAGAAAGTGAATTTAAAGAACAAGCATTAGCTCAAGCAACTGACAAGCAACTCATTGAAGCTATGGTGAACACCCCAAAACTTATTGAGCGACCAATTGTTACTACGCAAACGAAAGCCATCATTGGCCGACCTCCTGAAAACGTTTTAACACTCTTTTAATTTCAATTTAAAATTTAATTCAACAAGTTAGTGAAACAATTTGCTAACCAGCAGGATACCTTTCATGACCAAGCCACAAAGATTTTCAACATCAACATTTAAAAAAATAACCTTAATTGGCTATTTTTCTTTATTATTTTTTATGCCGCTTTGGCTAATCTATTTAAACCCTTCACAAGGTTTGTCGCCGATATTAAGCTTATGCTTATTCACAGTACCACTGTTATTTCCTCTAAAAGGTTTGCTGGCAGGTAATCCTTATACCTATGCTTGGTCGAGCTTTGTCGTTATGATTTATTTCCTACACAGTTTAACCACGCTGTGGGTATCTCCAGCAGATGTAGTTTGGGCATCATTAGAGCTTATATTTGCAACAATGATGTTTATTGGTGGCAGTTATTACGCGAAATATAGAGGTCAAGAACTAGGCTTGAGTATTAGAAAAGCTAAAGATAAAGCGTAACGCTTCAATAAGACTTTTATAACGTAACCACCATTATAGTTAAGGGCTGAAAATGAAAAACATTCTGCATATATTACTGCTAATACCTATTTTATTTGCTTGTAACAATAATGGTGAGGTCACTAAAATTATCACCGTCGACGATGAAGTGAAAATTTCTCAGGCGGTCGAATTAGTTTTACTCGCTCCCTCGAGTAAGGTGACTGACATTATTTGGACGCAGACGACTGGCGAGCCAGTGGTGTTCTTGGCCTACACCAGCAAGGTTATCGCTTTCACACCTAACACCGCAGGCGCATATAGTTTTAATGTTTCATTTACACTAGAAGATGGTAGCAGAGAGTCACTTAACCACTCTCTTAGTGTAACCAATGAACAAGGAGAGATTTCTGCGCGTCTGGGTCATGCTGCTCTAGAAGGTAGTAAAGTGTCATTGCGCGCTTCGTTAACAAATAAGCTTTTAAGCGATAGTTTAGTTTGGCAACAAACTGCCGGTCCAGAGGTCAATTTTACGGCTGAAAATACCCAGGGTGATTATGCAGTATTCTTTAATGCGCCGGAAGTTACTAGGGATACGGTAGTAGAATTCACCGTATCCTCAGGGAGCTATTCTGACAAAGTAGCGGTACTTATTGAAAATGCTGAACCTGTCCCAACTTCAGATAATACCGCTTATACTGAGCGTTTAGCACGGGTATTCCCCTTTGTTGCAAACTCGTCTTATGCCGATGTACTCGTCGATTGTGTTTATAGTAATAAAATTAACTTTGCGCGAACATGTGCATTTAATACCTTACCATTAATTGCACATGATACGACCACACCAACGGTTGATGACATAATGGACCGAGTGATCGTTTCTCATTATTGGATGGGAAAAAGATTTCGAGAATTCCTTGAAAATTATGACCCCTACAATGATTTCAAAAATTTACTAAGAGCAAATACTGCCATTGTAATTTCTTATGACATTAGACCCTCATATTACTGGGTGGTCAGTGGCGCTATTCACTTAGATGCTAATTATTTTTGGTTGACCCCTGATGAGCGAGATACCATAAATCAAGCACCTGACTATAGAGCGTCCTTTGGTGGAGATCTTAATTTTGCTATGCCTTGGCGTTATGTAAAAAATAATAATTACACCACTACTTTTATATCTGACAATGACAGGGTTACTCGCCAACCTAACGATGTTTTATACAGTTTAACGTCTTTGATGTACCACGAACTTGCCCATGCCAACGACATTTTCCCGAGCACTAGTTGGTCAGCTTTAAACAGAGACCAAACAATATTATCAGCCGCACAACAGATAGCAGATAATAGTGGCTTTAAATCTGATCAGCTAAACAACACCCTTCCCTTACTGGGTGAGGAAATGTACGCCTTAGCTCAGGTACGTTTTCAGGGGGTTGACGCATCAAAAACACAAAACGCTTATCAACCCAGCGATATTAAAACGTTTTTTAGTGGCGAAGCTGCGCCTCAGTTTTATAATTACTCAAGTATTCGCGAAGATTACGCTATGCTTTTTGATGGTTTTATGATGAAAACTCGCTTTGATATTAGTCGAGATGTCGCTATAACTAACGCCCCTAAAATTGCGAATGAAAATTATATCGTTAATTGGGGACAGCGCGGCCGTATTGGCGATGAAAATATTAAACCTCGAGTATTATATGCCGTAAGTCATATATTGCCGGAAGTAAGTGACATTGAAAACTTAGTAAATAATTTACCGAGTCCAATCATGATGAACGCTGGTGAAAGTTGGGCTAATAACTTAAATATAAGCCCCGTTAACAAAGAGCAAGCAGGATTGCAAAACGTTTCTGCTCAACCCAAAGATAGACGCTTTGTTCAGTATGAGTTTTATGAAAAGCCCAGCCCTTTAAAATAAAATAGCTTTAATAAATGGGATGGTGATTTTTCGTTGTTCTCTTATTGATGCTTCGTCAAGCTCGGCTAAAGCTAAGATCAAGTGACTCATTTCACGTGATAAGTGACTCAGTAAATATTTAGCGACTTCATCACTTAATAATAAACCTCGTTGTTGCGCTCTAAATTTTAAGGCGATTAACTTTTCTTCATCATCTAGGGGTTTGATTTGCTCTGTCATTCCCCAAGATAATCGAGAGACTAAATCGGCTAAGCCAAGTTTCAATTGTGAAACACTTTGATCTCCAGTAATAATCAAGCGTTTATTATGCTCAATAACACGGTTAAATAAATCAAAGACCGCTTGTTGCCAAAGCTTGTCCCCAGCAATTAATTGCACATCATCTAAGCAAATCAAATCAATATTTTCTAAACCATCAAGTACTTCAACCGACAACTGTTTTAATTCAGAAAAAGATAAACAAACGGATGATAGACCTAATTTCTCAGCAAAAGTACAACTGGCATGAAGTAAATGTGATTTACCAACACCTGACAAGCCGAATAAGTAAAAACTATTGACGTGCGCAGACTCTACCGAATGTTGACTGGCTTTAATAAATGACTTTAACTGCTCAGTTGCCGAATAATTAGCAATACTTTGGAAACTTGAAAACGTTTCATCATCGGGTAATTGAACTGACAAGGTTAATTGAGAAGTGACTTTCACTAGGGTTTCCAATAAAAAACAGGGACAGCACCGACCACTTTTTCGGCAAGCGGGTCATCAAAAAGGTCTAATTGCTTATTCAGCTTTAATGAAGCGAGAAAGGCTTGTCCTGAACTTTTTAAAACCAATTCAAAACGGCGATTTTTCCCCGAAGCGCTGAGTAATTTTACCGATTTAACTGATGATAATTGTTCAAGAAATCGCTCTAATTCAATAAAGCTTTTTAGTGATGATATATTGGCAACATCAATAATATAATTGTTATCAATATCACTATTTAAAGCATATTTTTGATAAATTATATCACTAATAAGAGAAAGCGCAGTTTTTAATAACTGGTCAGGAGAGTCACCGTAGCTGATTTCACCAAAGATTTGTCCGGTGATTGTATCGCGGTTGTAGTCTTGGGCATCGGCGATAAAACTCCAGTCTAGTGCGTATTGTTGACGTTCTTTTTGGCATAAAAAACAATCATCAACCTGTTCATCACTTTCTTGTTGAGGTAATAAACTACTGTTTGATAAACGAATAATTATTATAGATTCTGGATTATAGCGCAGTGATGCCATTTGTACTTGTTTGGCAAAGCGTCCCCAAACATCAAAAGTAGAGATGGTATTTACATCGGTTAAGTCCATTAACGGCATTAAAATAGGTAAGCCCCTTAACGCTGAAAATTGTTCGACACTATTAGGTAAATTGTAACTCACTTGTGGTGTTGCATTATTGGAAAATGACGAGTGGCTTGCATTAGAAATAGTCGTACGGCGTAAACCATTCTCTTCAACGAGCCACAATAAAATTTGTGGCCGTAAACTTCCCCAAATTGGGGCGTTGGCATCTTCAAACAACTGATTAATTTTGCTTTCGTCAAAAGTAACTAAAAGCTCAGTCTGCTCAGCATTACGTTGATAACGGTATTTTACAACATAGCCACTGACATTTCTAAGGCCACTTTTTATGGTTGAGTTGGACAACAGCGCTTGTTGTCCCCCCACTTTAAGCACCACTGCGCTCATTGCTTGTTGCAAGGCGAGCTTTCGCTCTGAGTCGGTTTGTGAGTTAACGATAACCTTTGCGTTGTATAAGTTTTTAACTTCAACAGCCAAAGCGGTCATTGAAGCAAAGAAATTACTTAAAACAACAACTAATACAATAAGATATCTAAGCATATTTTTTAAGTTGATTATTTTTATGTATAAGATCTTATCATAGTGTTAATCATTTTAAACACTAATAAAAAATAATTTATTATAAAGATTTTCACCACGCCATTGCGCTGGTAGAATGCGCCATTAAAGTTCTTATGCTAATTAATTGAGGTTTCCCCCGTGAGCGAACAAAAACAGTCTCTAAGCTATAAAGATGCTGGCGTTGATATAGATGCAGGTAACGCCCTAGTAGAAAACATTAAAGGTGCAGTAAAACGTACAACTCGTCCTGAAGTGATGAGTGGCTTAGGTGGTTTTGGCTCAGTATGCCAATTACCAACCGGTTATAAAGAACCTGTAATGGTTGCGGGAACAGATGGCGTAGGTACAAAACTACGCTTAGCAATTGATTTAAACAAGCACGATACCGTAGGTATTGATTTAGTGGCTATGTGTGTCAATGATTTAATCGTTCAAGGCGCTGAACCTTTGTTCTTTTTAGATTATTACGCGACAGACAAACTTGATGTAGATGTTGCTTCGGCAGTTGTTGCTGGTATTGCTGATGGTTGTGTATTATCAAACTGTGCTTTAGTTGGCGGCGAAACCGCTGAAATGCCAGGTATGTATCACAAGGGTGATTACGACATCGCTGGTTTTTGTGTCGGTATCGCTGAAAAATCCCGTTTAATTGACGGTACAAAAGTAGCATCAGGCGACCAATTAATTGCCTTAGCTTCTTCTGGCGCGCATTCAAACGGCTTTTCATTAATTCGTAAAGTATTAGAAGTTAATAAGACTGATACCAACGAATTATTAAATGGTAAGTCAATCGGTGATCATTTAATTGAGCCGACTAAAATTTATGTTAAATCTGTTTTAGAATTACATAAGCAAGTTGACATCCATGCCTTATCACATATTACTGGTGGTGGTTTTTGGGAAAATATTCCTCGTGTATTACCAGAAAGCGCTCAAGCCATTATTGACGGTAACAGCTGGGAGTGGCCAGCGATCTTTAACTGGTTGCAAGATAACGGCAACATTACTACCCACGAAATGTACCGTACCTTCAACTGCGGTGTTGGAATGATCATTGTTGTACCTGCTGCTGACCTAGCGAAAAGTATTGAAATTTTATCGGCTCACGGTGAGAATGCGTGGCACATTGGTGAAATCGCTGATATGCAAGCAGGCGCTGAACAAGTTGTGATTAATAAAGGTTAATTCTATGCCATCAAGTAACATGCAAGACAATAATTTAACCAGCAATATTGTTGTGCTAATCTCTGGTGGCGGCACTAATTTACAGGCGATTATAGACGCCTGTAAAGCTGCAGATTATCCAGGAAAAGTGGTTGGGGTTATTTCAAATAAAGCCGATGTATTCGGCTTAACTCGCGCTAAAAACGCTGGCATAGCCCATTGTGTACTTTCTCATAAAGATTTTAGCAGTAGAGAAATTTACGACCAAGCGTTGATCAAGCAAATTGATTTATACCAAGCTGATGTTGTTGTTCTGGCTGGTTTTATGAGAATATTAACACCTGAGTTTGTGCAACACTACCAAGGTAAGTTAATCAATATTCATCCCTCTTTATTACCTAAGTATCAAGGTCTACATACCCATCAACGGGCGATTGATGCCGGTGATACTGACCATGGTGTTAGTGTACATTATGTTACAGAAGAACTTGATGGTGGCCCAGTAATATTGCAAGCGAAAGTACCTATTTTTGCCGGTGATACCGCTGAGGAACTTGCGCTAAGAGTTCACGAACAGGAACATAGAATTTACCCCTTAGTGGTAAAATGGTGTTGTAATCAGCGCATTTCTATGCACAATGATACTGTACTTTTTGAAGGTAAAGCGCTCCCTGCTTCTGGCTATGCGAGTGAATAAATAAAATATTAAATGATAGGTAATTAAATGCTGAATAAATTATGTTGTATTGCTCTAGTATTAGCCTCACAGAGTAGTTTAGTTTTCGCCAATGAAGCAAAAACCACTCAAGCAGAGCAGCATGTTATTCAGCCTTTTACTGCTAAATATAATTTGATACGTTCTGCTGATATTTTAGGTAGTGCGACAAGAACGTTAGAATACTTAACACCTGAACAAGCTAAATATAGTTATAAAACAGATATTGAATGGTTAATATTTTCAGATAACCGTCAAGAAGTATCACTCGTTAAACTCGATCACCATAAGGTGACACCTCAGCAATATAATTTCCAACGAGACGGCACCGGACCTGATAAAGAATATGCTTGGCAGTTCAATATTCAGAATAATATTGCGAAGAACCTCAAAGACAATTCAGAGGTTAATATTGATTTTCCTGTCAATATTCAAGACTCACTCAGCTATCACTTGCAGAATCGTTTAAATTTAATTAAAAATCCAGAGCAAAAACTTTTTGTGTATCCGGTGATGAATCATTCGGGTAAAGTTAAAAATTATGTTTACCAGTATGATGGTGAAGATGAATTAATGCTGCCTTTTGGTATGATAAAAGCGGTTAGATTAAAAAGAGAAGTCATTGAAAAGAAAAAAATTACCTACGCTTGGTTCGCTCCAGAGTTAAATTACTTGTTGGTTAAAATACAACAAATAAAATCTGATGTTGAACAGTTTGATGCACAATTGACTTCACTTGAAGAACATTAATATTCAACCTTCAACACTTCTTGCCCTGAAGCAATAGACTCACCCAGACAAAATAAGTGCCACTGCCCTTTGGTCATTTTGTGCCAAGTTTCATTATCCGTTAATGGCTGAGTGGCGATAACCGTAACTACATCATTTTCTGTGGTTTCTTCGGTGAAATTAATAACTACTTCAGCATCAATCAAACTGGCTTTACCAAACGGTGCTCTGCGTGTTATCCAATGTAGGTTATTTGCACAATAAGCAAATAAATACTGGCCATTGGTGATATTGACATTAAATACACCCAACGCATTTATTTTGACACTCAACTCGGCGATAAATTTAAAGAGTACCGTTGCTGCTGGTTCTTTATCCGCAAACTTAAAATGAAGTTGGTCTAAGATCCAACAGAACGCATGTTCGCTGTCGGTAGCCCCTACAGGAATGTGTAATTTAACAGGCAGTTCAACCTGGACATTCTTCAATTGTCCATTATGTGCATAAGTCCAATTTCTTCCCCACATTTGACGGGTAAAAGGATGAGTATTCTCCAAAGAAATACCGCCAGAGTTTGCTTGTCGAATATGACAAATAACCGCTTCACTTTTTATTGGATAATTGGTGACTAACTCGGCAATCGGTGATTGTGAACTTGGTAAAGGGTCTTTAAAACTTCGACAGCCTTTACCCTCATAAAAAGTAATGCCCCAACCATCCTTATGCGGCCCAGTATTTCCACCACGCTGCATTAAACCACTAAAGCTAAAGCAAATGTCAGTGGGGACGTTCGCACTCATTGCCAGTAATTCGCACATAAATTAATTTCCGAATAGATAATTAACGTTATTATCCTATAAATAAGATTACAACGATAAATATATTTGTAATTTATTGTACATAGATTTAAGCTAAATACATGGTCAGACCTCTTTATTTTTATCTTTAGGTTTTTATTTTTTAAAAGGAAAATTAATGGAACAATTTACATGGTTCATTTATGCCGTTATTTTAACCGGCTTCATGGCATACACCCGTGCTGCGCTCTCAACTTTTACCTTAAGTTTTGCCGCATTAATGGCGGTAGGTACTATCTTTGATGCACTGTCATTTTTCAGTTGGATAATATTTGCAATCATTGCATTGCCCTTGAATATATCTGACTTTAGAAAGCAGTATATTACTCACCCTTTACTAAAAATGTTCAGATCTATCATGCCGCAAATGTCGAGAACTGAGCAAGAGGCTATCGACGCTGGTACGACCTGGTTTGAAGCAGAGCTATTTCGTGGTAACCCAGATTGGAAAAAACTACATAACTATGAAACACCCCGCTTAAGCGTTGAAGAGCAAAGTTTCTTAAATGGTCCCGTAGAAGAAGTTTGTAAAATGACCAATGATTGGCAAACGACTCATGTCGATGCTGATTTATCACCAGAAGTTTGGCAGTTTTTGAAAGATAATAAATTCTTCGCAATGATTATCAAAAAGAAATATGGCGGCTTAGAGTTTTGTGCCTATGCACAGTCACGAGTTTTACAAAAATTATCAGGGGTGAGTGCCGTATTAGCAAGCACCGTTGGAGTTCCTAATTCTTTAGGCCCAGGTGAATTATTACAACTTTACGGCACAAAAGAGCAGCAAGACCATTACCTTCCTCGTTTAGCGGTTGGTGATGAAATTCCCTGCTTTGCGTTGACTAGTCCGGAAGCCGGTTCAGATGCTGGTGCGATCCCCGATGAAGGCATTATTTGTCACGGTGAGTTTGAAGGTAAAGAAGTGCTTGGTATGAGATTAACTTGGGACAAACGTTACATTACGCTAGCGCCCATTGCCACAGTACTAGGTTTGGCTTTTAAACTAAAAGACCCTGACCATTTACTGGGTGAAACGGTTGATTTAGGCATTACCTGTGCATTGATCCCTACAGACTTAGACGGTGTTATCACTGGCCGTCGTCATTTCCCACTTAATGTTCCTTTTCAAAATGGTCCAACACAAGGTAATGGTGTCTTTGTGCCGCTTGACTATATTATTGGTGGCGCAGAAATGGCAGGCCAAGGCTGGCGCATGCTTATGGAGTGTTTGTCTGTTGGACGTGCTATTACACTTCCTTCTAATAGTGCTGGTGGTATAAAGTCACTTGCACTTGCTACAGGTGCTTACAGTAGAATTCGTCGTCAGTTCAAGATCCCTATCGGTAAAATGGAAGGTATTGAAGAACCCCTCGCTCGCATTGGTGGCAATGCTTATTTAATGGATGCGGTAACAACCATGTCTACAGGTGCTATCGATTTAGGCGAGAAACCTTCGGTAATTTCAGCCATTATAAAATATCATTTAACTGAAAAAATGCGTGTTTGTGTTAATGACGCTATGGACATTCACGGCGGCAAAGGCATCTGTATGGGCGAAGGTAACTACCTTGCTCGTGCCTATCAAGGTGCTCCGATTGCAATAACCGTTGAAGGCGCGAATATTCTGACACGTAGTTTAATTATTTACGGACAGGGAGCTATTCGTTGTCATCCTTACGTTTTAGCGGAGTTAGCCGCAGCAAACCAAACTGATGATGTTATTGCATTAAAAGAATTCGATCACGCCTTGTTTGGCCATATTGGCTTTGCCATTAGCAATGTTGTCCGCAGCCTTTGGTTTTCATTAACTGGCGCTAGGATTTTAAAGGCACCTTTTCGAGACGAAACCTCTCGTTACTATCAGTTGCTCACTCGCTTTAGTAGTAACTTAGCTATGCTATCAGATATATCGATGCTGACACTGGGTGGCGATTTGAAGCGCAAAGAGAGAATTTCGGCGCGTTTAGGTGATGTACTTAGCCATTTGTATTTGTCTTCGGCAACCTTAAAGCGTTTTAACGACGAAGGTCGTCAGCAAGATGACCTACCGCTTGTACAATGGGCACTTGAAGATAGCTTGTATGAAACACAGCAAGCTATTGACGCGTTGATCAGTAACTTTCCTAATAAGATAGTGGCACTGTTTCTAAGAGCTATGATCTTTCCAGTGGGCAAATGGTTGAAAAAACCTTCTGATATTACTGACCATAAAGTTGCACAGATATTACAAACACCTGGTAAAGCTCGAGAACGCTTAGGACAAGGTCAATATTTAAGCCGAGATCCAGAAAATGTTTTAGGTCAACTTGAGCAAACGTTAGATGACATTATTGCTTGTGAACCAATATTTAAGAAGGTTTGTCAGGCTATTGGTGAAGATCTGCCTTTTTATGCCCTCGATGAAGTTGCTAAAAAAGGCTTAGCCGTTAATGTTATTAACGCTGTAGAAGCCGAGTTGTTATGCAAGGCTGAATTGGGCAGAAAAGTCGCTATCAATGTAGATGACTTTGACTCTGACGAATTAAGAGCACAGTCCGCTAGTCATTAATTTATCAACACGCCATAGAAATCGCCTACAAGGATGTAGGTTTCAATGTGTTTAAAGCCGTATTATCATCATAAATGAGCCCAGCAAACGTGTTGGACTCATTTTTTTTATCGTTAATGTCTTCACAAACTTTATAATTCTAGCGCCCACCTATTACTTTTTGTAACAAAAAATGCTGATAATTTTCCTGCCTAGATTGAAATACCATTAAAAATAAGTTAACTTTATGTTAACTAAAATTATACGACAAAATAATATGTTTTCTACTAAGGAAAGCCCCACTGTAAAAAGACGGAGCAAAGGTGAACAAACACGTTTACTGATATTACAATCAGCCATTGAAGTATTAGCAAAAAATGGAATAAAAGGCACGACTCATCGAGCCATAGCGAGTCATGCAAATATTCAACTCTCTCTTACCACCTATTATTTTAAAGATATACAAGAGTTAGTTCATCAAGCATTTACCTTGTGTTCTTCACAAATCACCACAAAAACAAGCTTAGCTTGGCAGCCTGCCGTTGAACTACTCGCCAATGTAAATAAAACAAGTTTACGTAAAATAAGTGAAAAAGAAAATTTACGTAATAAACTTGCCATAATGGCGACCCAATACTTAGTAAAAAGAATAATAGACTCACCCGTAGAGCTCGCTGTTCAACAATTACTCTTTACCGAAGTACGCGTAAACCGTAAATTAGCCCCTTTAGCTGAGATACACCGTGCGGCCTCGTTAAAACCCATTATTAAGTTATGCGAATTTTTTAATGCTCATGACCCACATATCGATGCTGATATTATTGCGACGGTTTTTACGCAAATAGAATACCGCAATATCAATGTGCCTGTTGAGCAATTAGATACTGATAACATTCAAGCCATCGTTAGCCGAGTCATTGGTTATGCAATGAACTTAAAAAGTTTAGCACTTACCTCTTAAAAGATAATTATCTGATTGTTTTGTAGATGAGCTGTAAATGTTGTAAATTTGTTTCTATATCTGGTCGTACCAATAAAGCTATAAGACTCAATAACAACAATAAGGTTTAAATATGCCCTACCAAGCATTACTCACAAAACACAGTCAGTATTTTGATACTAATGTCACTCGAGATATTTCATGGCGTAAACAGCAACTACAAGCTATAAAAAAACTTGTTATTGAAAACGAAAAAG
This sequence comes from Colwellia sp. BRX8-5, assembly GCF_014077325.1. Classification (NCBI taxonomy): domain Bacteria; kingdom Pseudomonadati; phylum Pseudomonadota; class Gammaproteobacteria; order Alteromonadales; family Colwelliaceae; genus Colwellia; species Colwellia sp. BRX8-5. The sequence continues at coordinate 14,731 of NZ_JACGVR010000015.1, read as the reverse complement.
ATATTTTACAGGCTTTACAAGATGACCTTGCAAAACCGACTCTAGAAGCTTGGATCACTGAAATATCATACATAACCAGTGATGTTGACCACACGTGCAAACACCTCAATAAATGGGCTAAACCAAGGGGCGTTAGTACCCCAATTGTGGTACAACCGGGGAAATCATTTATTAAACCCGAGCCACAAGGCACTGTATTAATTATTGGCGCGTGGAATTATCCTTTACAATTAGTATTGGCCCCTTTAATTGCCGTTATTGCTGCCGGTAATTGTGCCATCATCAAGCCTTCAGAGCTTGCTCCTGCTATTTCTGCACTTATTGGCCAACTTATTCCTAAGTATTTAGATAATAACGCCGTTAGTGTGGTTGAAGGCGGTGTTACAGAAACAACCGCATTACTTACCTTAAACTTTGATCACATTATGTATACTGGCAATGGTCAAGTCGCTCGTATTGTCATGGCCGCAGCCGCAAAGCACTTAACGCCAGTGACATTAGAGCTTGGCGGCAAAAGTCCTGTTTACGTCGATGAAAGTGCAGATTTAACAATAACAGCACAGCGTATTGCATGGGGCAAGTGGATGAATGCAGGGCAAACCTGCATAGCGCCTGATTATCTATTAGTAAAAGAAAACCTAGTTGAGCCATTAACACTAGCGTTGAAAGCTCAAATAACCGCTATGTTTGGTGAAAACCCAAAAAATAGCGACAGCTATGGCCGTATAATTAACCAGCGCCATTGTCAGCGTATAGCCACTTATTTTAACGATGGTAAAATTATGGTTGGCGGTGAAAGCGATATTGAAAGCTGCTATATCGCGCCAACTATTATCATTAATCCCGCTTTAGATAGTCCTTTAATGACAGAAGAAATTTTTGGCGCCATTTTACCTATCGTCACTATTGAAGATTTTGATCAAGCAAAATCATTTGTCAAACAAAGAGAAAAACCACTTTCTGCTTATATCTTTAGCCGTAACAACGAGCAAGTAGCACAATGGGTAAATGAAATAAGTTCGGGGAGTCAATGTATTAACGATGTAATCATGTTTAATGCAGTACCTGACTTACCTTTTGGTGGCACTGGCCCTAGCGGTATTGGCCAATATAGTGGCAAAGCCGGTTTTGATAATTTTAGTCATCTAAAGTCAGTACTCAAACGCCCTTTTATTAAAGATATCCCGGTACGCTTCGCACCTTATTCAAAATGGAAACTTAAATTCTTACGTTTCATCCGATAAAAATCTCCCTAAATGTTTCTCAGAGGATGAAATATCTTACATCCTCTGCCACCATTTTTAATCTATCTACTCACTAAAGATAATAAAAAAAAACGCTTTTATCTGCTCGTATCTAGTTTAGCTAGCTGGTTTAATTACCCGAATTAGATGATAGTGTGAATAGACATGACTAATTAGATTTTCAGACACTAAATGAGATTGAAGAATTTTTCTTATATTCACTAATGCCACTTTGAAGACCTAAGGTTTTAGTACCATAACGACAGCTGATGGACAGTAAGCGGTCATAAATTGAGAGTAGAATCACTATACCTAGCGGTCACAATGAGCCTGAAGCAGACCTCCAAAGGTGCCATTCGTATTATGCCACTCATTAACGGTTATGAGTCCAGTTGTAGTGGCTAATGATAAGTACCCTGTTTTAGTATTAATAAGTGATCCCATAACTTTCTCTTAGTCGTTGGTAAGGTAATTGGTACTTATGTAAATGTTGATAAAAAAAAATGCGAACAGCTTGTGTTTACTGGGGTATCGCAAAATTCACATTAAAATTAACAGCTACATATACAGTTACATTAGCCGCAGCTTAAACCGTGTCATTGGTAGAAAATTAACCAAGTGTCACAAAGTACCAAGTAAGCCGTAATTTTTGCAACTCAACTTAATGATCCTATTATCATTTTTATCGCGTTGTGACTCAATGCGACAAATTTTCACACTTAGGTTATTTTAAGCTAAGCACAGTCATTCCCGAGGTATCTGATCGAGTTCTAGGCTTTACGTTTGTGTTTTAGCTTTAATTTTTGCTTTAAATAACGGGCCTCGATAAGCCCATCCGAGGATGGTAATTATTTAGCTAACAAGTCCATAAATTGCATTTCAGACAAGACTTCCTTATCAAGCAAAGCCTTCGCTACAGCGTCAATATGCTGCCAATGCTGCTCTACTAATTGTGAGGTTTTTAAGGTCGCGTCTTTCACCCATTGCTGAATCAGTTTTTCGGTGTGTACTTGAAAATATGTATCTCCGCCCCATTCTTGCAATGCGGTCACGTCCATATTATAGCTATCGGGATGCATACCATATTTTGCAATAGCCGACCAAGCCGACCACATGGCATTTTTTAAATCGCTACTGGCGCCAGTATCTAACCCTTCATCACCAAATTTCTTAACCTGAGCTGCTCGACCTGCTAATGCTACACAAGTACGAGAAAACCAAAATTCCTTGGTATAATCTATATGCTGATCTGTACTGTATGCCACCATTCCCAATGATTGTTCTCGTGGTACGACACTAATTTGCTCAATAATTCGTTCTGGCATTAAAAATTTAGAAATAACCGCATGCCCCGCTTCATGATAAGCGGTTTCTGCTAGCGTTTTTTCACAAGAGTCCAGTGAGCGCTTAGCACCATATTTCAGAATATTAACTTCTTCAACTAAAGTACTTTGATCTATTTTACGATTCCCTTCGCTCAATGCACGTAATACGGATTCTCGGTGAATCTTTTCTAGATCAGCACCACTTAAACCGGCCGTCAACGAGACGATTAATTCCACGTTGATAGCGTCGTCATAGCCCTCATAACGTAAAAATTTATTGATAAACCAACGACGGGCATCTTTATCTAAAAAGGGTACATGTACATGTAAGTCGAGTCTTCCTGAGCGCAATAAAGCATCATCAAGTTTTTCTAATCGGTTAGTGGCGGCAACAATAAAGACAGGTGCACTGGCTTGATTAAAACCATCAATTTCGTTAAGTAGCTGATTTATCAAAGCATCAGCTTTAGGACCGGCATCACCTCGTTTAGGCAGCGCATCAATTTCGTCAATAAATAAAATACACGGTGCATATTTACGCACCCGTTGAAATAAAGGTTTTATAAAACTACCCGATAACAATTCATTGCCAGAGCAAGTAACCATAGGTAAACCGGCTTCACTTGCTAATGCGCGAACTAATGTGGTTTTTCCGGTACCAGGCGGACCAAAAAGCACCATACCTTTAGGTGGTGAAACGCCAGCTTGGCTGAGCTGTTCACTATGACGGAGAATATTAATAGTTTCTTTTAGTCGGGCTTTAATGGTGTCATGACCGGCAATATCAGCAAATTGGATCTCTGGCATATCCAGCACAATCCCCCCACTTTCACCAACATCTTCTATGTGTAGCAATCGCTCACGACTTGGTTTAGAAAAGGTGAGCGTTAAAGTTTTGTCAGTTAAATGACAAGATGACTCTAAGAATAAAACTTCGTGACGAATTTTTAACGCTTGAATTTGTGCTTCGCAGGTTTCATTCCTAAGCAAGGTAGCGATATCATTATCGAGCACTATAGATACCTGGTTAAACTCTGTTTGTGGGTTTAATCGAACAAAGTCTGTTATCGGATCAAGTACTTTTCCGGTTATATTAGCTTTAATATCACGAATATCAAAAAATGGCGCAAAAGTTGTTAGTAACACTCTAACAGTATTGTCGTTAACCGGTTGAAATTGGATCTGACTTTTTTCATTGAAGTGTTTAAGATCAATCGCGAGTTGTTTTTCTACTACCTGTGTTAGCTCTGCTACACCAAGTGTTTTAAATAAAACAATACTACCTTGCGATAATCTAGACAGTAATTCAGCGGGAATAGCTTTTACTTCTCTACCCTGTTCAATTTTTATTTCGCTACGCAACTGTGTGATCATCGCCCCACGCGCTTGTTCGGGGTTGTTCTTAATACTGCTAAGATAATCTGGCTTGTTATAAACCGCACTGCCTAAATTAGAAGTAAACACGACAATCGTTTGCCTAAAATCAATATCTTCTTGTGAGTATTCGTCGGTAATAAAACCGGCAGATAACATACGTAATAACGCTAACAATACCTGTATGTGAGCTTTTTCAAATTCGTCAAACACTATCACAGATTTAGGGTGTTTTTTGACAAAAGCAGTGAGATCACCGGGTGCAGAATCATCGTAAGTTTTCTTTGCTCCTACCAAGCCAAAACTTTCGTTACTATTAGTATATTGAGTCATATCAAACACTTTACATTGATAGTCATCTTTTAGGTGGTGAGCAAAACGCTCAGCTAAGAAGGTTTTGCCACAAGCTGGAGGCCCCGCAAAAAAGAACAAGCCTTGTGGTCGGCTTTGTTGAGGTTGCCATAATCCTTTAACCATACTATCGATTAAATATTCTATAACGTGCTCTTGACCATAAACTTCGGCCTGCAAGGTTTTTTTAAGTTGTTCAAGCGCTTTAAGGTTATCACGATAATCAGAAGGAGCATCCGGTAAACTAAACAACTCAATATCATTTATCCAGCTATCGCTTGCTGCTATGGGTTTAATTTTATCAAGTAGTGATGAAACCTGTGAAGAAAAAGGTATAACAGGGTGTTTCATCATCTCTTTTATTACCCCTTGTCGTAAATTACTTCGGTTTTTATCCGTTAACAGCTCAACAGTAGGGGCTACCGGTAACAACATGTTATTAAATTTTTTATATATTTCGTTTTTATTATCTATTGAAAAAGGTATAAGGCACTGGAAAGCAGATAAAATGTGTTCACGATTTATCTTGTCACTCTTTTCGTTGAGTGAGATATATTTGGTAAAAAAAAGTAATGTTCTCACGAGGTTCTTCCCTGTTCGTGTATATCAAGCATAATTAATGCTATCACGAACTGGGGGGTTTAACAGTACTTGCCTGCTATCCGGCGATAAACTTTGTTAATGAGGGGGAGAATCATATACTTTAAGTTAGTGCTGTTATTTTTATTAGTAAAATGAAATACTTATTGTACATCTGGTATTCCTCAAAGGAATTCACCATTTTGTTGTCACTAATGGCATAACTTTATTATTGAAAGGATTCATTTATGAATTTAAAAAAAACTTACTCTGATCTTCTAGCCGATATCGCAGAACAACATGAAGATTGGTCTGCGACCTCAGAATCTCCCTTCACCATCTCTCGCCAAGCTGAAGAAAAAGTGCGACCACTGTCAATCTCTGTATTTGGTAGTGAAAGTAAAGCCCACTTATTTTTTAACTTATATAACGATAATGCACTATCTGAATTAGCTAAGAAATTTTTACGCGTTCAAAATAAAGATAAAATTCAAACGAATGATGAAGAGTCAGGCTTGGTTATTATTATTGATTCTGATGGTTTTGCCGTGGTTTACGATGCAACCAAAACCAATATTGAAGATTTTACACCACAATTTGAAAACATTGCTGAAACAGCTGATGCTCTATTAATGACGGTTGTGGCTGACGCGTACCAAACAGTTGAAAATGCTGATGTTCCTTCAATAGAAAACACTCAAACGGAACAAGTTGAAAAACCGTCAATAGAACATGTACTTAAACAATATTTTACCGAAAAGGATTATAAATACAAATACCAAGAAGATAAACAACGGTTTGTTTTAGGCTTTAACACAGAACATTACCTAGACGATAACGGTGATCCTAGTTTTAATGTTGTGCTTGATTATTCAGACAAAGGGCTATTGCGCTTTTTAACGCCTTTTTTGTATAAATTTGATTTAAATAAAACCCAATACAGTTTAATTGCTTCGGCGGTTGCATGGTTTCAATTTAGATACAAATTTTTGTCAATGTCACTTGATCCTAGCGATGGTGAACTAAGAATTTCTATTGATATTCCTCTAGCAGACGGTGTTTTACACAAAAGCCAAGTTCATAGAATTATGTCTTTCATTTTACAATTTACCGAAGACAGCTATCAAGAATTATTTTCTTTGATGTTAAGTGAGCCCAATGAAAGCGAGAAAAAGCTCAAAGAGATAATTGCTAACTATAAGCAAGAAATAGAAACAGGCCGTTGGTTAAAATCACTTGAAGATAAGATGCAAGGGATAACTGAAGCACAAAAACAAGCTATTGAGAATATTCTAAATCAAAGTGAAAGTTCGACGGGCAAAGGTGGAATATAATGACGAGCATTCCCAAAAAAAACACCTTTCATATGTTCAAGCGGGCGCTGTTTAATCCTGTTGGTGAATTAATATATCTAACACTATTTTTTGGTGCTGTTACCTTTGCTTTTTTCTGGTTGACGATAAAGTGGCAACTGTTACCTACATCGCTCCTACAGCCTTATTTAACCCAAGAGAGTACTGGTCTTTTTGATGCGCTTGGTGGATGGGCGTTAGGTTTTGCCGGGGCATTGGTTGCTATTCGTATCGCCGGTGTCGCAAAAAAAATTCAAGAGAATGATTCTATACGAGAGCACGTTAACCTTTGGGAAAAACATGTCGACCGTATTTCAGAGTTAAACTCAAAATTAACCCGCTCTATTACTGATACTAAAAGAGCTTGTGCCGCGGTATTACTATATACCAAGGAAGTGAGCAGAGTAAATAATACACTGACGCTAAATAATGCTTTTACGTCGATAATAAAGCAAACAAAAAAACCTGAAGACATAGCAGATCAACTTCAAAAGACGCTTGAAGAAAAGCTTGAAATACTGATAGAAACTATTGAAGAGGCTTTTAAAGATTCCGTCTATCGTTCTGTATTAGGCCTTATTTCAAAGACTAATCCATGTTCTGATAAATCAAGGATCCGTGATGAAGATTTTGCCTCACGATATTTTCAAGACCAAGCAACACGAGAAGATTTGATCAATATAGTCAGTAAAGACACCGAGTTTTTTAATATATTAGAGATTATTAGTAGTCTAGGTGCAAAAAACTTTGGTATAGGCTTGATGGAATTACGTGCTATGCCATTGTTTGAGCACTTCTATAAAGATCTTATGCGTATTACATCTTTTCAGAAAGAGGATAGTAAACAAGATAACAACCATCTTGAAATAGCTGATGCTGCTTGGATATTACTTGGTTTATTGCTTTCTAGAAATAAACCAGATAATTCATATATTAGCCAAAATGATGGTTTTGTGATTCTGGCTTTAATTCTTGGTTCTCTTCCTACGGAAGAGGTCATAAAAACGTATCTAGATACGAAAAAGCCCGAAGTATTTGACGATTACTCTGCCGAAGGTCGAGCCTTTATGCAAAGGGAGATTAGCGAATTGGCAAAGCGCTTATTTTACGTAAAAGCGGAAGAGTTATCAGAAATCAGTAGCTTGATAGAAAAATGTAATAACAATTTAAGCTATTTAGATGTAATGACAAAAAGTACAGGGGTGAGCTCAGAACAGAATAAAGCTAAATTGATAGATGAAAATAGCGATCTAAAAGGTACAGCATCAACACTTGACAGCTTCGAGCAGTCAAAAGACAAAAGAATCCCAACAAATACGAAAAGTTCATCGGCAGACAGTAAGAGTAATGACTCAAAAGACAGCAACTCTTCAGAAAAACAATAATTAAAATACATTATTTTAGAGGTCTTATTTAAAATGAATAATACAGCCAACCATTGGGTTGGCTGTATTTCTTTAGAACACATATTTAAAATCCGCAAAAATACTAAAAACCTAGTTCAGGGTTAGGTTTTAGCTAAACTTTCAGTTTAAGCTCAGGTTAAAAAAAGATTATCTAACCCTAAATGATAGGTCATGGTGGATAACACTATTTGACTAAAAAATAGCGTAGAAAATCCAACGATTACTAAAACACTTGCATAACCTTTTCAGCCCACATGCTCTTGGGGCTATGGAAGCAGATAAAAAGTTGATGCGTTTATGAATAATATCTTTATCACTTGCATGCTTGACCTGTTCCGATAATGCGGCATATATTTGAATGGTATTTTTTACTTGTATTACACTAGCACCATTTTCAATGGCATATAAATCACAAGTTGGCTCGCAATCTAATGCAAAAATCATCGCGTAATTTATCTTTATTAATAACCCACACTTTACTAAACCATTGCACAATTAACTTACGTAAATTATCACGATGTAAGCCGTGCCATCTTTCATAGGCAACAATGACCGCTATGTCGGAGCAGAAGTCATAAGGGCATCAAAGATGCTAACGACTGCTTTAAGTCTTGGAGCTGCACTTAGCAAAGCAAACTCTAACGTCAACGATGCGCACTTTTTTGACGTTAGCTTTTGGTGAGGGCAAAGCTACCAGTGATCATTGTTCTAAGGTCACTAGTTGCCACATTACAGACATTAGGATTCAATCTGCAACGTTAATTTGGATTAGATTTTTGCATGGATAGCGCCCTGTAAAGGGGGAAATTGTAGCTGGCTAAGGTGTGAAGCGGAGCGGTACCTGCCAACTGTAATTTGTCCCACTTGAATAGCTTATAGTTCTACCAAGCCACTTAATAAAGTAACTTGCTTTTATATTAAGTGGAACATGCTTCTATTGGTTACGAATATTAAACAAAAAAAAGCCCCGCAAATTGCGAGGCGAAAGGTTTAATTGGTTGGGGAATCAATCAAACTACGTGTTAATAAAAGTCAAAACCGATATTACACATTTAAAAAATAAAAAAATTAGCTTTTGTATTTTTTAGCAAAGCGAACTATGTTTTGGCCATTACAAACTATGTATCTAACATCACTGTAATTTTCATTAACGAAGTTAAAGCCATTAATCGCCGCATCTGCACAAATTTTTGACGCCTTATTTTTATTTGTTGTAACAAATTTATATTGTGGTTTTGTTACAACTAATTCTATTTCTGCAATTTTAGCTACTTTTTTAGGCGTTTTTGAAAACTGAATTAATGATTTACCGTTACATTGGATAATGTATTGAAGGCCACTATAGTTAATACCTAATTCTTTGGCTTTATCTTCTGCTGAAGTTAAGCCATTTTGCGCTGCAGCTAGACAAACTTGAGTTTCAGCTGAATAGTCAGTTGCGATAAACTTTACATTAGACGTTGTCGCAAATGTGTTTAAAGAAACAATGGCAGTAAGTGCTGGTATAAGTAAAGTTTTCATAAGTACCTCAGAAATTTAAAAAGTTTGGAATGCTTTAATTACCGACGAGTGTATAGAGCTAAAACTCTAATGTAAATAAATTTCGTAATAAAACCACTATTTCGTGATTTTATTTGTGTTTCGCTGTGCTTTGTTCTTTTTTTACGTCATTTAATTACAGTACGGTGTTAATCTAACTATATTTAAAGGGATATTAGTAAAGGCTATCGTTTGAAAGGAAGGTTTTTAGCAGGAATTGACTTACCACCGCTTATGTATAAAGTGAAATAAAAGGGGTCAGAGTCGTTTTAAATGAACTATATTGGGGTAGTCGGTTTATGATTACTTTTGCCACACAGCTGACATCAACCTGTGAAGGCTTTAAGTTGATTTGGATTAGATTTTGTATTGGTAACGCTCAAAATCGGCTGCGTTGCACGACTTGTTAGCCCGATAGACTTAAAAAATATCATTTCTTTTATAAAACACTGGTTTTTGTTTACTTATTTTGAAAGATATGGGGACAGGTTTGGTTTTCGGGTCCATAAAATTTATGGCTGTCATTGCTTGTATGTGTAAATGAGGCTGAGAGGTGTTCCCCGAATTGCCTATCTTTGCGATTTCTTGCCCGATTTTAACGCTATCTCCTTCAGCTACTAATAAGCTGTTATATTGAAGATGCGCCATTAGTATAAATATATCAGTTTCTGTTTTAATGACCACATGATTACCCGCAATATTTTGTCGATCGGTCTCACCTATCTTTTGATCTGGAAGTGAATTTTCAATTGATACGATCACTCCATCGACGGGAGAAAAAAGAGATTTACCAAACGTCTTATATTTCTGTAAGTCAGTTATTTGTTCAAATGGTAGCTTTCCATCTTCAGGAGCCAAAATATCCATAGCGTATTTTTGCGACCCTACAAAATGGTGATGGTTTATTAACGGACTATTGCCACCATGAAAAACATACCAATCGCCTTTGAATGGAGGAATCAGTACAATACTATTAGTAGATTTTACCGGAAAATATATTATGGCGAGCTGATAAATTAAAAAAATCAAAAATATGGAAAGGGTAACATTGAGCGACTTACCTATTTGTTTCCGAGGCACCCAATCCAAAAGACAGAGTGTAACCACTGAACCCCATATCATGACTGTGATGACAGTAAAATCAGTAGACGAAAATTGAATCGGTATAACTGCTGTGTAAATACAATAGCCAATAATAATCCAAGTCGCATTCCTTAGAAAACCCTGACGAAGGTAAATGCCCGATCCTTGCCCTCTATATGAAAAACCCCAATCAACCTGTTTTTTTACAAGAGAAACAATAAACGTCACTATCATGGTTATTGCAGATAAGAGCAGGAATACAAATAAGTAGTTAATTAGCATTCCTGATAGCGTAGAAAACGCTAATAGAACAACCGGTAAACACAATACAATCAGTCTAAATTTTTTCATCCCATCTCCTTATGGCAGTGATTTCGTGGTCAACAGCTTGTATGGATAATAAATCCATTAATTAATAACAATTTAAACCAAGTTCGGTAAAGTGAGACCCAAGCTTTGGCTGCAACCAAAGTCTTCTTATACGATAGTTCGACTAACAGCTGGCTCCTCTGTTGAGAGACCGTTAATAAGTGAGAACGTCGTATAGGACTCCAAGCATTAAACTCGAATAGTCAACTGGGCCTCGAGCCCGAATAGCAAGGCGGAGTCAGCTTATTATGAATTGCATAAATAATCAAAAAGAAATCACAGTTGGTGTTGATACAGGTAAGCTTCAACTCGACATTCATATTAGACCATTAGATATTTATTTTACGGTTACTAATGATGAGAAAGGCATTAAAAAAGCCATTAAAAAAATAAAACCACACAAGCCAACACGCATTGTGATTGAAGCTACAGGTAGACTTGAACACCCGTTTATCATTGCCTGTTCTCAAGCGGATTTACCTTTTACCGTAGCAAACCCTGCGCATATAAAAAAGTTTGCTGGTGCTATTGGACGTAAGGCTAAAACAGATAAATTAGACGCCCAGTTAATTGCACATTATGGTGAAGCAATTAAGCCACCGTTGTCGAAATTAAAGCCTGAAAACATTCAGTTAATGAGTAATTTATTGTCTCGAAGAAGACAACTTATGACCATGCAAACCATGGAGAAAAATCGACTTCAGATTATGCCAAAAGAAATAACAAACATTATCAAACCTATCTTAATCGCCATTAAAAATCAGATAGAAAAAGTCGATAATAAACTCAATAAGCTCATTGAAAAGTGCAGTGAATATAAAGCTAAAAACACTATTATTCAGAGCATGCCTGGAATCGGCCCTGTGGTTGCTTTTAACCTACTGAGCGACATGCCAGAACTGGGTTATTTAACCAATAAAGAAGCAGCTTCGTTAATCGGCGTAGCGCCATTTAATAAAGAGAGTGGGAGTTACGAGGGTCAACGAAATATACGTGGTGGTCGTCATAAAATTAGAACCGTGATGTACATGGCAATGATGTCTGCAATGCAATGCAACCCTGTTTTTAAAACAACATATCAACGATTAGTAGCAGCCGGAAAGCCGAAAAAAACAGCGATAATCGCCTGCGTTCGTAAGATGATTATTATTCTTAATTCTATGGTGAGGGATGGTGTCATGTGGGACCCTGAAAGGAATCAGAATTAATAATTGACACCATAGTCACTTATTATGGATACTTCTCAGTAATGTCAGCCCCATAACCTTAATTTAATTCGGAGTAATATCCCACAATTTCAATCCTTTAGATACTAAAAGTGTTTGGTTTTTGTAAGTGCTTGGATATTACTGAGACTCCTTAGTAATATGACAGGAATGATTCATTAGAAAATATATCGCTAAATTTATAACTGTAATGTCCGCTGTGAGCACAAAGTGATCGTTAATACTTTTCAGTCTCGACAATTTCTCAGCGAGCATCAACCCGTTGACTAAAGATAGATTTGGTTCGAAAATATCATCTACTGAAGGTGTTGATTCTAATGGTCCTACTTGTCGAGATAACCTCATTTGTAATGTCTATTCACATAGCGTTTTCTAGTAATCGCTGGATAAATAAAGAGCGACGACTATTATTCGCAGTTTAACCAGTTCGTGTGCCAATAAAAATACAAGCCCAACAGATAGTCGTTCTAATGTATCCCATCTAATGATGAAAAGTAAAATAGCAACAGCCACGGTAACTTCAGAGATACGACAGTTAAAATACTTCTCGATGACATGAAGTTGCCATAATGAAGATAAAGGGTTATCGCTATTTAGAGGTCTTTAGAGGTCATTTAAAATGATAAAACCTTTTACAGAAAACTGTAAAAGGTTTTATTGGTGGTTATCTTAACAGTCAGTGTTTATAAAAATGACAACAACTCTTCGTCTAACTGCATTAACGTTTTAGGGTCTGCCATCATGGTGATTGCTAACGATTTAGTTCTTGGCAACATGCGCTCAAAATAAAACTCTGCGGTTTTAATTTTTGCACGGTAGAAGTCTCTGTTCTCAACATCAGTTGCTAATTTTTCATAAGCCGCCTGCGCCATTTGTGCCCAGAAATAAGCCATAACGATGTAACCAGAATACATTAAATAGTCAACCGAAGCAGATCCGACCACATCGCGGTTTTTCTTTGCTTTTAATGACAAACTTAACGTGTTTTTCTGCCAGCCGGCAACAGCTTTGCTCAATGGCCAAATAAATTGATTCATCTGACGTTTATGAGGGTTACTTGAAATCATGCTTTTTTCTTTACAAAAGCCTAAGACTTCCATGGTAAAGTGTTTTAAATACTTACCGCGATTTAATAAGATTTTACGTCCTAATAAATCAAGTGCTTGGATACCCGTTGTTCCTTCATACAAAGTAGCTATACGTGTATCACGAACAATTTGCTCCATACCCCACTCTTTGATAAAGCCATGACCACCAAATATTTGTAAGCCATGATTTGCACTTTCTGAACCTAGTTCAGTGAGGAATGCTTTTAGAATTGGCGTAATAAAACCTAAACGGTTATCAGCTTTACGGCGTTGCTTATCATCTTTCAACATTTGGATGTCGTCAACTATCTTCGCCGTATAATAAATCATAGCACGGCCACCTTCAGTGATCGCTTTTTGCGTCATTAGCATTTTACGAACATCAGGGTGAACAATAATTGGGTCAGCAACTAATTCAGGTTTTTTAGCACCGGTAAGTGAACGCATCGACAATCGTTCTTTTGCGTAAATTAACGAGTTTTGATAAGCAAGTTCTGCAGCACAGATACCTTGTAAAGCGGTACCAACACGTGCGGTATTCATAAAGGTGAACATACATTCTAAACCTTTATTTTCTTTACCGATAAGTACGCCTTTTGCACCATCAAAATTTAAAACAGCGGTAGCTGAACCTTTGATACCCATTTTATCTTCAATAGAGCCACAAACAACATTGTTACTTTCGCCAATGTTACCTTGTTCATCAACTTGCATCTTAGGAACAATAAATAATGAGATACCACGCGTACCTTTTGGCGCATTGGGTAATCTTGCTAAAACGATATGAACTATGTTTTCAGTTAAGTCATGCTCACCAGCTGAAATAAATATTTTAGTACCACTAATACTAAATGTACCATCATCGTTTAACTCAGCTTTTGTTTTAACTTGACCTAAATCTGTACCACATTGTGGTTCAGTTAAACACATAGTGCCGGTCCAAGTACCTTCGGTAAGCTTAGTTAAGTAAAGCTGCTTCTGTTCTTCAGTACCGTGTAACTGTACCGTATCCATAGCACCGTGGCTTAGACCAGGATACATAGCCCACGACCAGTTTGCCGTACCCATCATCTCTGACTTTACCATGCCTAGCGAAGCAGGAAGCCCTTGGCCACCATGTTCAACAGGGTGAGACAAACTCTGCCAACCACCGTCAACATATTTCTGATAAGCTTCTTTAAAGCCTGTAGGCGTGGTTACTTTACCATTATCAAAAGTACAGCCTTCTTTATCGCCACTTTGATTTATTGGTAATAATTCATTTTCACAGAATTTTGCACACTCTTGGAATATCGCATCAACCAAGTCAGGTGTCGCTTCTTCAAATTCTGGATACTGCTTATAATGGTCATAATAATTAAAGACATCTTCAAATAAAAACTTCATGTCTGTGATCGGTGCTTTATAACTGAGCATGTATCTCTCCAGTGCTTTTTAAACTATTTATTTAACTTCTTTCGAATATAACAGAAAACCAACTGGTCATACCACTGTTTTTTGCTAATAAATATTTATATATTTGTAAATAGAACTTAAGTGTAGAAGACAACTGAATTTATTGAAGGGAATAAGTGTGTGCAATTTTAATTAATAATAAAAATTTAAGCTTTTCTATATAAGAAATAAATAGCATATTAACAATAATATTAGCTCTGTAGCTTGTATTTTAAGCCGTGATAACAACAATCGCTGCAACAGGCTGCTTCGCATATAGGAAGGAAATCAAATTGAACGGTTATATGTTTAGTCATTTGTTTTATAGAATTTGAGGTCTTGAGGTCTTGAGGTCTTGAGG